>JANQQZ010000063.1 GCA_028284805.1 Phycisphaerales bacterium | reverse complement strand
GTTGACGCGGTGCGTCGTGGTGCGGCACGTCGCAAAGCAGAGCGAGCGGCTGCGGGCGAGGCTGGCTCGGACCCGGCGGCGATGACGTGGCGCGAGATGGAGGGGATGATCGACGCGGCGCTCGAGGATCTGGACGAATCGGACCGGGAGCTGATCGTGTCGCGGTTCTTGTCGGGGCGGACGCAGCGCGAGCTGGCGAGCGAGGCAGGCGTGAGCGAGGGGACGATGAGCCGTCGGGTGGATCGGTCGCTGGACCGGCTCCGTCGGGTGCTGGTGGCGCGGGGGTGTGTGGTTGCCGGACCTCTGGGCGCGGCGCTGCTGGTGGGCGGTGCGCAGGCGGCGAAGGCGGGCCTGCCTGCTGCGCTCGTCGCGGGTCTCGGCAAGGCGGGTCTTGGCGGGCTGGTGCATGGCGGGTCGGGCGGGGTTGGCCTCGTGGGTGCCGCGGCGATCGGGCTCGTCGGCCTGGCGGCGCTGGGGACCATCGGGCTCGCGTTGACGGGCGGTGCGCCGACCGGCGGGGGCGCACCTGCCGCGGTGCCGGCACCGGCTGTAGCGGTCGCGGGGGAGCCCGGGCCTGCGAGGCTCACGAAGGAGATCGGCCCGTTCGTGATGTTGTCGGCGACGGAGACGGAGTTCGGGGAGCGTGGGATCCGGATCGGCGCGCGTCGGATCACGGTCAACTACGGCCTGACCTCGGAGGGGGAGCGTCGGCAGGCGACGCTGGAAATCGTCCGCACGCTTCCGGTCGAGGACGGTGTGCTGCTGACGACGCGGGTGGAGCGTATCTCGCCCATCGACGACGAGTGGAGCCGGTACGGCGTGGGCCGTGTGATCCCGATCGTGGCGTCGTTCGATGGTGTTGGTCGGCTGGTGCTGACGCCCAAGGAGAGCTCGAACGGGGAGACAGTGCAGATCGGGCGGAACGAGCCTGCGTGGTACGGCGTGCGCCCGCCGATCGGGTGGGAGGAGTACGGGCAGATCCCCGAGAACACGGGCGAGTTTGGCTTGCTCGGGCCCTGGACCGAGGCCGAGCGGATCCAGTGCCGGATGAACGGGCGGGAGATCCGGTTCGGTGGGGAGAACTGGACGTTCGCGAACTACCGGATCATCAAGTGGGAGCGTATGGAGGGGTACTCGCGGGTGCTCTCTGTGAACGCGGGGGGTCGTGACCCGAGGTTGATCGGGACGCGGTTCAAGCTGCTGCTGCGTGAGGAACCCGAGAGCGCGGGGGGCGGGTACTCGTTGGCGTACTTCATGCCCGGCGATGAGCGTTGGCCGAGCTCGTTCGAGTACGGCGAGGACAACCCGGTGCATGTGGTTCGGATCGGGGGTGGGTCGTGAGACAGACTCGCGAGGGCTTCACGCTCGTGGAACTGCTGGTGGTGATCGCGGTGATCGGCGTGATCGTGTCGATCGTGGTGCCCGTGCTGGTGCGGGCGCGTGCGTCGGCGCAGACGGCGATCTCTATGTCCAACGCACGCCAAATTGCCGCGGGGATCGTCGCTGAGACTGCGAGCAACGGCGGGAAGCTGCCCGAGAACCGGACGCTGGTGAGCGATACGGAGTACGTGACCTGGCGGCATCGGCTCGCCCAGGGCGGGCTGGTCGGCGGCGAGGGCAGGGACAGCGTGTGGGTATCCCCGAGGCACCCGCGCGGGGGGGGGAGCGGGCCTCGGAGCGAGCTTGGGTACACCGGCGGGGGGAAGCGGTGTGTTGGCGACGTGACGTCGAGCTACGCGGTGAATGGTCACGTGTTGTGGCGGGGCCGGCTCCGCGATGACGAGGCGGTGCGGGCGGACACGGTGATCGATCGCCCGGCGCACACGATCCTGGTTGCGGAGACGAACCGTGCGTTCGCGGATCTGCGGGCGAGTGATCCGATCGTGGCGAACTACTACGGGGATGGAGCGGGCGCGTTCAGCTACTGGCACGATGGCGACGGGGTGTACGCGTTTCAGGACGGGCATGCCGAACGGCTGCGGTTTCTGGATACTGGGAGCCCGGACTGCCGGTGGCACAACGGGCGTGATCTGACGGCGGACCCGTTCGTGCCGCAGAGGCCCGGCGAGATCCGTGCGCACGACCACCCGGACTGGGAGTTCCTGGTGCCCGAGGTGTATCTGGAGTAGGTGTGCGCGTCTGGGCTGGATCGGTGCAACGATGGTTGCATGGAGCTGACGGCGCTACGGCAGTTCGTGGTGATCGCGGAGATGGGTCATCTGACGCGCGCGGCAGAGCGGCTCGGTGTGACACAGCCCGCGCTCTCGGCGATGGTGAAGAAGCTGGAGGGGGAGGTGGGCGCGGCGCTGCTCGATCGCACGGGCAAGGGCGTGGCGCTGACCGAGGCGGGTCGTGTGTTTCTGGAGCACGCGGAGGCGAGCGTGCGCCGCGCGGACGAGGCGGTCGCGTCGGTGCGCGAGCTCGTTGGGCTGGAGGCGGGTTCGATCCGCGTGGGGGGTGGGGCGACAGCTGTGGCGCATCTGCTGCCCAGCGTGGTGAGCGCGGTGCACGCGGAGCACCCTTCGCTGAGATTCTATGTGCGCGAGGCGGGGAGCCGGGCGGTGGCTGAGGCGGTGATCTCGGGCGAGCTGGACCTCGGGATCGTGACGACGCCGGTCGTTGGTGTGGGCGCGGGCGAGCTGATGAGCGTGGGGTCGCTTCGCGATGAGTTGATGCTGATCGTGCCTCGGGGGCACCGGCTGGACGGGCGGCGGTCGTTCCGGTGGCGCGAGCTGAATAGCGAGGCGGTGGTCGCTTTCGAGGTCGATTCGGCGGTGCGGACGGTGATCGATCATGCCGCAAATGTTTCAGAAGTTGTGCTCGATGTCGTGATGGAGGTGCGTTCGCTGGAAACAATCCAGCGCATGGTTGCGGCGGGAGTCGGCATCGGCTTCGTGAGTCGTCTGGCGCTCGCCGGTGACGAAGCGAGGGGGCTGACATGCCGCGATGGGCGTTTGCATCGGGAACTGGCGGTGGTTCGACGTCGGGATCGCGTGCCGAGCCCGGCGGCGGCGGTGTTCGAGCGGGTGCTCTTGTCGCGGCTTTGATGCTGGCGGGCGCCGTGCTCGGCGATCCTGGGACGATCGAACTCGGAGATCGGGAGTCGCTGCTTTCGGACGCGTCGGCGCGTTCGTGGCAGACGGCGGGCGAGCCCGAGGCTGTGGGGCGGATCAGCGGCGTGATCCAGGCGCGGTGGGACGCGAACATCCGTCAGCAGGACGCGGCGCGGAGCGTGGACGATTTCGAGTCTGGCTTCGAGATGCGCCGGGTGCGGATCAAGCTCGACGGGCACCTGCCCGTGGAGGGGAGCGACGACCGGATCATCTACGAGATCGAGACGCAGTTCTCCCGGAGCACGGGGAATCTGCAGGTGTTCGACGCGTACGGGGGGTACCAGACGGAGCGGTTCCGGCTGCGCGTCGGTCAGCTGGTGGCGCCGCTGATCCGAGAGTCGCAGATCGTGGTGCCCAAGCGTCAGGCGTTGGACCTGTCGCCCACGAGCACGATCTTCGGGCTGCGCGGGCCTGCGTTCCGTTCGCAGGGCGTCGAGGGCCGGTGGCGCGAGGGGGACTGGTCGTTCGCGGGGATGCTGAACGACGGGAGTGGGAGCGGCGTGACGACGTTTGCCGGCGGCGAGTCGGACATCGGGTTCACGTCGCGCGTGGAGCGGAAATTCGGCGACGGGTGGGCGCGGTTTGGCGACGAGACCAGCTTCCCCGGGCAGGAGCCGGCGCTGCTGCTCGGCGCGGCGTGGCACTTTGCCCTTGGCGAGGGCGACGCGGACGGCGACGGCGTGCAGGCGGAGTCCTTCGTGGAAGCGCGCTGGACCGCGGATGCATCGTTCGAGGCGGACGGGTGGTCGCTGGCGGGCGCGGCGTACGGGCTGCACCGCGGGGACCAGGGGCAGGACCACATCAACTGGTACGGCGCCATGGGGCGGGGCGGGTTCTTCGTGACCGAGGACACGGAGGTGTTCTCGGTGTACTCGTGGGCGACGGGCGAGGACGGAGAGGGAACGCTGAGCGTGCTGTTCGCGGGGGCGACACGGTACATCGTGGGTCACACGGTCAAGGCGCAGGCGGACGTGGGGTACGCGTTCGAGACGGTGCCGCCCGTGTTCGCTTCGAGCAGCCGGGGTCTGCTGGCGGACGCGCCGGGTGAGCGGGGGCAGGTGATCCTGCGAGCGCAGGTGCAGCTGGTGTACTGACCGCCGCCCAGAATCGGTGGAACACTTGCTAGTGTGAAGTTTTGGTAATCGTTTGCTCGCTGGGGTGGCTACATTTGGCCTCGGGCTGCGTCTGCGCGCGTGCCGTTCGGCAATCGGGTGCCCGGGTTGAAGGGACTGTCGTGGTGCGAGGTGATCGAGTCGTGGGCGTGTGGGCGATGGCCGTGCTTTGTGGTGCGGCTCTTGGGCAGGGTGAGGGTGGTGATCTGGACGAGGCGGCGCTGCTGGCGGACGCTCAGGCGCGGGCCTCGGTGCTCGGGGCGGATCTGTACGACGACCCGCGGTTCAACATCGGCGGGTTGATCCAGCTTCGGTACAACGCGAACTTCCGGCAGCAGGACGCGGCGCAGAGCGTTGACGACTTCGAGTCGGGCTTTCTGATGCGCCGGGTGCGTGTGAAGATGGACGGCGAGTTCGCGCTCGATGATTCGGAAGGCGTCGTCCCTTGGGAGCTCGAGACCGAGACGTCTCGCTCGTCCGGCAACAAGTTCATCCTTGATGCGTGGTTCGGGTATGAGACCGGCAACTGGCGGTTCCGGGGTGGTCAGTTCGTGCCTCCGCTGACGCGGGAGCAGCTGGTATCGAACACGCGGCGGATGGCTGTCGAGGTGTCGCCCGTAACGGGCGCGTTCTCGACCAGCGGCGCGGGCGGTCGGACGCAGGGTGTGGAGGCCCGGTTTCGCGACGACGCGTGGTCGTTCACGGTGATGGTCGGCGACGGCGACCGCGGCGGGAACGCGGACTTTCAGAACGACGAGGGCGACATCGGCGTCTATGCGCGGCTGGAACGGAAGTTCGGTGACGACGGCTGGCGTCGGTTCCGGGACTTCACGAGCAAGCGTGGGTCTGGCGATGCGCTGCTGGTGGGCGCTGCCGGTTTGGTGACGGTTGGTGAGACGGACGCGGACGGGGACGGGAACCAGCGCGAGGCGTTCTATGAGCTGATCGGGACGGCCGACGTGAGCTATGAGGGCGACGGATGGAACGCGTTCGTGGCGTCGAACATCCTGCACCGGTCGGCGCAGGCGGTGGACGACATGAACATGTTCGGTGTGTCGGGGCACGTTGGCGCGTACGTGTCAGAGGATGTCGAGCTGTTCACGCAGTATTCGTGGATGACGGGCGAGGACTCGGCGGGCGAGCTGTCGACGCTGGTTGCGGGGGTTAACAACTACATCGTGGGTCACACGGTAAAGGTGCAGGCCGACGTGGTGTACTCGTTCAACGAGATTACCGCGGCGTACGCGAGCGGGTCCCGGGCGTTGTTGCAGGATGCGCCGGGTGAGGACGGGCAGGTGGTGCTGCGGGCGCAGTTCCAGTTGGTGTTCTAGCGGGGCATCGAGAACAGCGTGGTCTGCTCGAGTTCGAGCAGCTTCCGCTTGCGTTGCAGCCCTCCGCCGTAGCCGTGGAGGTGGCCGCTGGCGTCGATGACCCGGTGGCATGGGATGACGATCGCGATGCGGTTCGCGCCGTTGGCGGCGCCGACGGCGCGTTGGCTTCTCGGGCGGCCCAGCTTGTCGGCGATGGTCCCGTAGGTGGTGGTCTCGCCATGCGGGATGGTGAGCAGGTGTTGCCAGACGGCCTGCTGGAACTCGGTGCCTGGCGTGACGAGGGGCAGGTCGAACGCGGTCAGCTCGGCGTTGAAGTAGAGGGCGAGTTGGCGTTCGGTCTCGTCGAGCAGGTCGGTCGCGGGGGTGGCGGCCTCGAAGGCGCCCCGCTGCTCGATGGGGCCGATCGCACTGTTGAGGTCGTCTCGCTCCCTAGCGAGCCTGGGTCGGTCTTCGAACTCGAGCAGGCAGAGAGCGGGCCCCTGGGCGTGGGGGTCGTCTCGGACCCCCGCGATCATGGTGCCGACGGGCGTGGCGAGTTGTTGTGTGACGACGCGGGCGTGCATGGGAGAAGGGTATCGCGGGCTGGGTCTGCGTGTTGAGAATGGGTCTCAGCTAATCATCAACATTGTCGATGAATGCTGTAATTCTCATTGATTTGATTCATGCTTGCTCAGGCCCGATGCTCTTCTGAGTCTTCAGGAAAAGGAGCACGGCATGGCGGGCGACACGTTCAACTCCAAGGCGACCCTCAGCGTCAACGGCGAGACCTACACCTACCACCGCTTGCGGGCGGTCGAGGAGGCGGGGCTCGGGAAGATCGACTCGATGCCGTACTCGGTGCGGGTGCTGCTTGAGGCGCAGCTCCGGAACTTCGACGGGTTCGTGGTGACCAACGACGACATCGCGGGGCTGGCGTCGTACGACGCGTCGGACGTGAACCGGGTCGAGATGCCCTTCATGCCCGGGCGTGTGGTGCTGCAGGACTTCACGGGTGTGCCGTGCGTTGTTGATCTCGCGGCGATGCGCGACGCGATGAAGTCCCTGGGCGGCGATCCCGAGCTCATCAACCCCGAGGTCCAGTGCGACCTGGTGATCGATCACTCGGTGCAGGTGGACGACTTCGCGACGCGCGTGGCGCTGACGATCAACGCGGAGAAGGAGTTCGAGCGGAACAACGAGCGGTACAAGTTCCTCAAGTGGGGCCAGGAGAGCCTGAGCAACTTCAGCGTGGTGCCTCCCGCGACGGGGATCGTGCACCAGGTGAACCTGGAGTACCTCGCGCGGGGCGTGCTGACCAAGACGATCGACGGGGCCCCCACTGTCTACCCCGACTCGCTGGTGGGCACGGACAGCCACACGACGATGATCAACGGGCTCGGCGTGCTGGGCTGGGGTGTGGGCGGCATCGAGGCCGAGGCGGTGATGCTGGGGCAGCCTGTGTACATGCTGACGCCCGAGGTCGTGGGCTTCAAGCTGACGGGCAAGCTGCCCGAGGGCGCGACGGCGACTGACCTTGTTCTGACCGTCACCCAGATGCTGCGGGCGCACGGGGTGGTCGAGAAGTTCGTCGAGTTCTTCGGACCGGGCCTTGCCGACCTGAGCCTGCCCGACCGCGCGACGATCGCGAACATGGCGCCCGAGTACGGCGCGACCTGCGGCTTCTTCCCGATCGACACCGTCACGCTCGACTACCTGCGCCTGACCGCCCGAAGCGAAGACGAGATCGCGCTCACCGAGGCGTACGCCAAGGCAAACGACTTCTGGTGGGACTCGTCGAAGGCCGACCCAACGTTCAGCTCGGTGCTCGAGCTGGACATGGGCACGGTGGTACCGAGCCTGGCCGGGCCCAAGCGCCCGCAGGACCGGATCGAGCTGACCGGTATGAAGAGCGAGTTCCACCGGGCGCTGACGGCGCCGGTCGGGCCGCAGGGGCTGGGTGTTGATGGTGGTGACACGGGCAACACGGGCGTCGTTAAGCACGTGACCGAGCGCCCGGGTGAGACGCCCGGCACCGAGAGCACGATCGGGCACGGCGCGGTTGTCATCGCGGCGATCACCAGCTGCACCAACACGAGCAACCCCGATGTGATGATCGCGGCGGGGCTGGTCGCGAAGAAGGCCCGCGCGCTCGGGCTGACGCGCAAGCCCTGGGTGAAGACGAGCCTTGCGCCTGGCTCGAAGGTCGTGACCGAGTACTACGACAAGGCGGGGCTGACGGACGACCTGGAGGCCGTGGGCTTTGCGACCGTGGGCTACGGGTGCACGACGTGCATCGGGAACTCGGGGCCGCTGCCTCCCGAGATCGAGGCGGCGATCGGCGAGGGTGACCTCGCGGTCGCGAGTGTGCTCAGCGGGAACCGGAACTTCGAGGGGCGCGTGCACCCGAAGGTCCGTGCGAACTTCCTGGCGAGCCCGCCGTTGGTGGTCGCCTACGCGATCGCCGGCACGGTGGACATCGATCTGCACAGCGACCCGATCGCGCAGACCGCGGACGGGACCGACGTGTATCTGAAGGACATATGGCCGACGCAGGCGGAGATCCGTGAGCTGGTGGCCAGCTCGATCACGGCCGAGCAGTTCGCCGACAAGTACGGCGACGTGTTCACGGGCAACGAGACCTGGAACGCCGTGCCCGTGTCCAAGAGCGAGCTGTACGGGTGGGACGACGCGTCGACGTACATCCAGAACCCGCCGTTCTTCGAGGGCATGAGGCCCGAGGCGCCCGGCTTTGGTTCGATCAACGGCGCACGGGCGCTGTGCCTGCTGGGCGACAGCGTGACGACAGATCACATCTCGCCCGCGGGTCGCATCGAGCCCGAGACGCCCGCGGGGCAGTTCCTGCTCAACGCGGGTGTGCAGCAGGCGCAGTTCAACAGCTTCGGCAGCCGACGCGGGAACGACCGGGTGATGACGCGGGGCACGTTCGCGAACGTGCGTGTGCGGAACCAGTTGGCCAAGGGTGAGGATGGCAACATCCCCGAGGGCGGCTGGACGCGCGACTTCACTCGTACTCCAGATGGGGGCGATGGCTGGAACGCGCCCGTCGCGTACATCTACGACGCCGCGATGAACTACAAGCAGGCGGGCACGCCTCTGGTCGTGGTCGCGGGCAAGGACTACGGCATGGGCTCGTCGCGCGACTGGGCCGCCAAGGGCACGCTGCTGCTGGGTGTGCGTGCCGTGATCGCCGAGAGCTTCGAGCGGATCCACCGCAGCAACCTGGTGTTCATGGGCGTGCTGCCCCTGGTCTTCAAGGACGGACAGAACGCGGCGAGCCTGGGCCTCGACGGCACCGAAACGTTCGACATCGAGCTGCCCGCGAGCCTGGAGCCCGGCGCGGACGTGAGCGTGAAGGCGACCAAGGCGGACGGCGGCGTGGTCGAGTTCAGCTGCAAGAGCCGGATCGATACGGCCGTGGAGATCGAGTACTACCGGAACGGTGGGATCCTGAACACGGTGATCCGGAAGAAGCTGGATACGGCGGGTGTGACCGCGTGATCGAACGCTCGAGCGCCTCGGTCGTTCGGATCACTGCGGCCGACACGTGGCCCTTGCGGCTCGCGATCCTTCGGCCCGGGCAGCCTCCCGAGCGGGTGGTCTATCCGGCAGATGAGGACGCTTCGACGGTGCACGTTGGTGTGCGCGTCACCGCGGGCGAGTTCGTCTCTGTCGCGTCTCTCTACTCCGAGCCGGTCAGCGAGCGCGCAGGGGAGCTCGCTGGTCGCGCCGGCGTCCGGATTCGCGGGATGGCGACGCTGCCCGAGCACCGGGGGCGCGGATTCGGTCGGATGCTCGTCGAGTACGGGCTCGCCGAGATGCAGGTCGAGGCTGATGCGGTCGTCTGGTGCAACGCGCGGACGTCTGCCGCGGGGTACTACGAGCGGCTCGGGTTTGCAAAGGCAAGCGAGGTCTTCGATCTGCCCGCGATCGGGCCCCACGTCGTCATGGCGCGATCGCCGCACTGATGATCGGACCCCGCTGGCGTGGCTGGCGGGGTCCGTTTGTGCGCTCTGGTGAAGGGAGACGGGATCTCGCCGGCCGAAGAGGCGTGCGGGGTGCGTTGCGGCTGCCCGGTGGTGGCTGAGGAACCGACGATTGCGTTGATGCAGGGATGGCACTACAGATCGCTGGAGGGGGTGTCGGGCTGGTTCCGGCGTGCGATGGTGGTGTGCGTGCTGATCAACCTCTTCGGGCTCGCGCTGCAGGGGCTGGATCTGTATCTCGGGAACGAGCTCCGCCCCGGACAGCTGGCGAGCGAGGCGTACCTCGGGTTCACCACGCTGATGTGGGAGGTGCTGCACGTGGCGTACCGGGCGGCGCAGCTTGCAGGTGCGGCGCTGCTCTGCTGGTGGGTCGCGTGGGCGGTGCAGAACACGCAGCTCATGGCGCGGGGTCGGCTTCGGTCGAACTGGTGGAACTGGGTGCTGTTCTGGTTGCCCGGGCCCTGCTTCGTGGCGCCTGTGCGGACGGTGAGCGAGCTGTGGGCGGTGAACCGGTTCGGGCTCCGGCGCGTGAAGGGTGGGTACGCGCACCGGAACGATCCCTCGCTCAAGCAGGACCTGAACGCGAAGCCGGCGCTGGTGCTGGTGTGGTGGTCGTGCGTGCTGGCGTGGATCGCGATGGAGTGGTCGGCGGTGATCGTGATCGATCACGGCGCGCTGAACCGCGTTGGCCTGCCCGCGAGCTGGGGCGTGTACCTGGCGATGGCTGGGTACGTGCTCGGGGCGCTGGCGTGTGGGCTGGGGATCGGGGTCGTCCGGACGATCACCTCGATGCAGATGGAGTGGGACGAGCGGACGCCGCGGAGCGAGACCTGGGGGCGTCGCGAGCGTTCGCAGCAGGTGTCGCCCCTGCGGAACTCGGGCGACGCGGCCTAGCGCCCGGTGACGGCGGCCTCTGCGGCGGGCCAGAGCAGGGCGAAGCAGGCACCGGTTGCGGCGCTGTAGGCGAGCCCGTCGATGGCGTCGGTGATGAAGAAGCGCAGGCGCTTGCCGAACCAGATGCCGTTGAGCGTGCCTCCGAAGACGTGACAGAGCACCGCGGTGGTCATAGCGATCTGGAAGACGCGGGACGCGGCGGCGCCGGGGGCGCAGGCCTGACCCGTGAGGTACGCGACGAACACGGCGATGACGAAGAGCGTGAGGAACGTGAGCCCGATGTTCTTGCCCATGCTGGGGCCTGCTGGGTAGATGTTGATGTTGCCCCAGGGGCCTGTCTTGATCATGGGGCCGGGCTCCTTGGGTGTGCCGTAGGCGGGGAAGTAGTAGTTGCCTGGCGGGACCTCGCTGGCCTTGATCTGCTCCGCGAGTTCGTCGGCCTTGGGGTGCTCCTGCATGTCGGGCTTGTGGTGAGGGAGTGCGGTCCAGGCGAGGGTGCTCAGAACCATCGTGGCGAACGTTGCGGCCAGAACGGGGAGCCAGAGGGACAGGATGGCGGTCTCGGACGCGGGCATGGCGGGTCTCCCAGGAGTTAGCGAAGGCGCCAGTGTACATCGAGCGGGGCTGTTCTGCGGTTGTGTGTGTACCGGGCGGGCGTTGCGCGGTAGGGTGGAGACTCGCGCGGTTCGAACGAACGGGTCTGGGAGCGTGACGATGCGGATGCGTGCTGGGATCGGTGTGTTGGGTGCGGTTGCGGCGGCTGGCTTTGCGTCTGGGCAGTTCTCTCTCGAGCCGGTGGCGTCGGGTTTCGATGCGCCGGTGTTTGTGACGGTCTCCGAGGATGACCCTTCGAGGCTGTTCGTGGTGGAGAAGATCGGGCGCGTGCGCCTGGTCGAGAACGGCGTCGTGGATCCGACGCCCGTGCTGGATATCTCGGGGCGGATCACTTCGGATGGGTCGCGCGGGCTTTTGGGGCTGGCGCTTGCGGGCGACTTTGCCAGCTCGGGCCGGTTCTATGTGAACTACACGGTGCGCGATGCGACGGACCAGCTGCGGACGTTCATCTCGTCGTTCGTGTGGGACGGCGTGAACGCGGCGCCGGACTCGGGCGAGACGAACCTGCTGACGATCGAGCAGCCTCGCGGGGATCACAACGGAGGGTGGCTGGCGTTCGGGCCCGACGGGATGCTGTACGCGGCGCTGGGCGACGGGGGCGGCCCGAACGACGTGGACGACCTGGCTTCGGACCTGGGCTCGCTGCTGGGGAAGGTGCTGCGTCTGGACGTGTCGTCGCCCGGGGGTTCGCTGATCCCTGCGGACAACCCGTTCGTGGGCGTCGCGGGGGCGCGGGAGGAGATCTGGCTGTACGGGCTCAGGCACCCCTGGCGGAACTCGTTCGACCGTGAAACGGGGGACCTGTACCTGGCGGATGTCGGGCAGAACGGGTTCGAGGAGGTGAACGTGGCGCCCGCGGGGTCTGGGGGCGGCCAGCACTTTGGGTGGCGGTGCCGGGAGGGGTTCGTGGAGAACCCAGTGTATGCCGGGTGCACGCCGCTGCCTCCGACGGGGTTCACGGACCCGGTGTACGTGTACTCGCTCGCCGGGCCTCGGTGCTCGATCACGGGCGGGTACGTCTATCGCGGGTGTGCGGTGCCCGAGCTTTCTGGGCAGTATGTGTTCGGAGACTACTGCACCGGAGAGATCGTGGCGCTCGACGTGTCGACGGGTGCGGAGACTCCGATTGCGATGATGCCCGCGGCCTCGCTCGTGAGCTTCGGCGAGGACACGGAGGGCGAGCTGTTTGCGGTCAGCATCTTCGGCGAGATCCTGCGCATCACGTCGGACGCGGCGACCGACGACAACGGGAACGGGATCGTTGATTCCTGTGAGATCTGCGTGGCGGACACGAACGGTGATGGGATGCTCACACCCGCGGACTTCAACGGCTGGATCCTGGCGTACAACAACCACAGCGCGGCGTGCGATCAGAACGGCGACGGCGCCTGCACGCCGGCTGACTTCAACGGGTGGATCCTGAACTACAACGCGGGCTGCTAGCCGAGCATCGACGCGACCGCGTCGGCGGCTGCGGCTCCGGATCGCGCGGCGTGGTGGGCCCGGTCGCCCAGGAGCCAGTCGCCTGCGGCGACGATGCGGCCCTCGGCGAGGCAGGGCTCCCCCACTGGTCCAGTGACGAACGCGTAGCGCCAGCGGTGCGGGGGCTGGGCGAGGGTGGCCGCGGCGCCGAGGTGCTCCTGCGCAGCGGCGAGCAGCGCCCGAGCGATGTCCCCCGGCGCTTCGTCGATCGTGCGGCGCGAGAATTCAGCTCCGAACTGGGCGATCCAGCGGTGAGGGCCTGCGGCAAGGCGGCCCGGTTTGGCGCTGTCGAGGCAGAGCCATGCGACGGGGTGGTCGGTGACGTGTGCCGCGTCGTATGCGAGCGGCGGTGCGTCGGCGACGCGTTCGAGCATGAGGGTCCAGCAGGGGTCGTAGGCGCAGGCGGCGGCGCGCTCGGCTATGGAAGGCGCTGGGCGTTCGAGCAGGTCGCGTGTCTGTGGGGCCGGAGCGGTGATCACCAGGGCGTCGAAGTCGCCCAGAGAATCGGATTCGGTGCTGAGCGAGACGCTGTGTGTTCCGGCTTGGACGCGCGCGATGCGTGTGGCGTAGGCGCAATCGATGCCTTCGAGTAACTCGGCGGCGGGCGCGTTCATTCGTGGCGTGGGGACGGGGCGCGTGCGCTCGGCGATCTCGGTGACTGTCGTGCCCGCGATGGAGGCGAGGCGGTGAGTCCAGGGCTCGGCGGGGAGGGAGTCGGCGTCTTCGGAGAGCAGTTGGCAGCCGTGATCGAACGATGGGGCGTCGGGCGCGCGCGCTGTGCGGCGGGAGGCCATGCGCCCGCCCGGGCCTCGGGCCTTCTCGAAGATGGTGACGGCGTGCCCCAGGTCGGTGAGGGCGCGGGCCGCGGTGGCGCCTGCGATGCCAGCGCCGATGATGGCGATACGTGGCCTCACGGCAGGACCCCGGCGGTCCGGACCGGGGATACGGGCAGGCCCTCGGCGCCCGAGAGTTTCGCGGCGAAGACGTCGCCCGACTGCGGGTGAGCTTCGAGTTGCTCGCGGGTCAGGCCTGCGCGGGCGGTCGTGATGAACAGCGTTGCGAGGTCTGGGCCGCCGAAGGTGCAGCTCGTGACGTGGGGCGCGTCGACTGCGATGGTCTCGAGGATGGCACCGGCGGTGGGATCGATGACGAGCACAGCGGCGCCGCCCCACATGGCGGTGTAGAGATTGCCCTTGCGGTCGATGGTCATGCCGTCGGGGGAGCCTTGGGTTTCGTCGAAGCGGATGACGGTGGTTGGGTTCCGGATGTCGCCGGTCTCTGGGTCCCAATCGAAGCGGGTGATGCGTTGCGTGGGGGTATCGGTGTAGTACATGGCGTTGCCGGTGGCGTCCCACGCGAGGCCGTTGGAGATGGTGACGGGTTCGAGAAGAACGGTGGCCTTCAGTCCCGGGTCGATGCGGTAGAGGGCGGCGAGGGGTTCCTTGCAGGCGAGTTCGAGGGTGCCTGCGTACAGGCGGCCTGCTGGATCGGCCTTGGCGTCGTTGAAGCGGTTCGTGGGCTTGTCGGGCTCGGGGTCGAGGAAGATGGAGGGCGCACCTCGGCCTGGCGACCAGCGTGCGAGGCCCGACTGGAGGCCGACGATCCAGTCGCCTGCGTCGGTGGGTGCGGCGAAGCCGATGCGCTGGCCGGCGTCAAACGATGCGTGGTCGTCGGCGTCGAGGCGGTTGAGTGTGTGGCGTTCGATGTCGACGAGCCAGAGGGCGCCGTCGTGCCAGACGGGGCCCTCGCCCAGGATGCACCCGGTCGCGGCGTGGTGTTCGGCGCGGAGGGTCACCGGGCGGCGGGCATCGACTCGGGGTTGGCGAGGCCGATGATGCCTATCGCGATGCGCCCACCTGCGCCGCCCCAGGGCTGGGCGCCGACGTCTTCGTTCTCGTGGATGATGACGGATCGCCCGATGATGGCGGTCACGCCCTTTGTGAGCGTGATGGTTTCATCGGTGAACTCGAGGGTTGCGTTGCCCTGCGCGTCGGCCGCGAGGTTCGGGAAGGCGCCCGCGTGGCGGTGCTCTGCCGGGGGCAGTGCGTGGTCGTGATCGAACGGGTTGAAGTGGACGCCCGCGGATATCGCCTTCGCGGCGTCGGTCGCGTCGCCGTAGGCGTGGATATGGCAGCCGTGCTTGGAATCGGGGTTGAGGCCGCTCACGCTGGCAACGACACGGACGCCTCCCACGGCGGGGTAGAAGTAGAACACACCCTCGACTTGGGATTCACCGACAGGCCTCATGACGGCGACGAGCGGAGACGTCTTGGTGACGGGCACGACGCCGCGGGCGGGATCGGGGTCTGCGGTGTGGCTGTGATGGGCGTGGTGGGTGGCGCAGCCGGTGAGCAGGGCTGTGGTCACAAGGGCTGATGCGGCGGTGGTTCGTATCATGGTGTGCCTCGTGCGTTCGACGGCGTGTTCGAAAGCGGTGCGGGAGGGATTCGAACCCCCGAGACCCTTTCGGGCCTGCACGATTTCAAGTCGTGTGCCTTCAACCGCTCGGCCACCGCACCGTGATTTTGCGTGGATCGATGCTAGGCGGAGACGGCGGGCGAGCGGCCGGAGAGCCGGGGCCGCGCTGGCCCGGGGCGGGTGCGGGCGTTGCGGTTCCTGGATGGCTCTTTGGAATCGGTGCGTCGATCTGTAGACTCTAATCCGGATCACGGTGTTGACGCCCGCGGTGGTTGCGGTTGGGTGTCGGGAGAGAAGCATGCTGCGTGTCTGTCGACTACTCGCTGCCCTGAGTCCGGTGTTCGCGTCGTGGGTTGCCTGCGGGCAGCCCGAGCCCGGCACGCTGTTCGGCGTGCAGATTGATGACCGGGACGCCCGGCTGATCCAAATCGATACGGCGACGGGGGCGGCGCATGCCGTGGGTTCCCCGCTGGGGTTCGATGTCGATGGGCTGGCGTTCGATGGGGACCTGCTCTACGCGGTGGACAACACGAACAAGCGGCTGGTTCGGCTCGATCCGTTGACGGGCGAGGTGGCCGAGGACATCGGGCCCTTCGGGGACTTCTACGTTATCGATGGGCTCTCGGCGAACCCGTTGACGGGGTCGCTGGCGGGTGTGGATCTGATCAGCGGCCGTCTGGTGACGATCAGCCGGTCGTCGGGGCAGGTGTTTGAGGGGCGGATGATCCTGACGCCCGGCGGGGCGAGCCCGCCGATCACGGGCCTGGCGTGGTCGCCGGACGGGGGCACGCTGTATGCCACGAGCTTCTCGGGAACGCTCTATGAGGTGGACCGCGGGACGGGGATCATCACGGCGATCGGGTCGTCGTCGGGCAGTGCGCTCGGGTTTGACATCGATGCCACGAGCGGTATTGCGTATGGCGTGAGTACGAATCCCGCCGAGCTGCAGATCGTCGATCTCGCGACGGGGGTCCGAACGACGGTCGGACCGACCGGCTTTCAGGAGATCGAGGGCCTGGCGTTCGTTCGGCCCCGGCCGGTTGTGCCCGCTGTGCTGGGTCGCGAGCCCTTCACGACGGCTTCGTTGCCTGTCACGGGTGACAGCGTGAGTGAGTTGCGCGTGATGCTGAGCGTGCCCGTGAACTTCGACGATGGTGACATCGAGATTGAGAACGCGTCGGGTAGCCCGGTGGCGTTTGCGTCGAGCGGGTCGGGCGGGCAGGTGGTCACGCTCGCGTTGGAGGTGCCGATCTCGGGCGACTCGTACCGGGTCACGCTGCGGGACACGATCGAGTCTGTGGCAGACGGCTCGGCGCTCGACGGCGATGGTGACGGCTCACCGGGCGCCGATGCGGTGCTGGAGTTCACGCACCGGTGCGCCGGAGACGACAACTTCGACGGCCAGGTCTCACCGGCCGACTTCACCGCTTGGATCATGAACTTCAACGCGGGGTGCCCCTAGGGCTGCGTCTCGCCTATGGCCTCGAAGCCCGGCCTGCCTTGGCGGATGGTGTTGCCGTAGTTCTCGTCGGGCAGGCCTCTTGCAGAGTCGTTGATCCGCGAGGCGGCCTTGAGCTGGTCGAAGGGGAGCGACTGGTCGAGGACGCCGAGTTCGTAGAGGTAGGCGTCGAGCTGTCCGTTGACGACGACGCGCCAGTTGAATGGGGGCTTGTTGGCCTTGTAGCGCCGGTAGACGCCTGTGGTGCAGTTGGTGGTGATGCCGTTGTACCAGCGGGGCTCCTCGGCGAGATCGTTGATGGTGTCGAGGTACTCGTGGAAGCGGACGCGGAGGGTCTCGGGGCGGAGCTTGAGTCGGTAGAGGAAGATCTGGGTGTCGGGCTCGTGGTCGACGCGCCTCCGGAGCAGGTCGCGCTCGTCTGCGGCGACACAGATCAGCTCGTTCTGCTTGAAGAGGTTGCGGAAGAGGCTGAAGGACTGTCCCCGGAGGCTGCGGACCTCGAGGCTGAAGCCGACGCGGGCTGGCTCGTCGCCCGGCGACTCGGGCTCGAACTCGAAGACTGCGAAGGGGTGGCTCATGAAGATCGAGCCCCAGTTGCCGACCGCGATGTCCATGGCGCGGAGCCTGGTCATGCTGAATGTCCGGTCGTCGTAGTTCGGGGTGATGTCGTCGAGCGACTGGTAGCGCGCGAAGCGAACGTTGCGGATGGTGACGAGGTCGCCCTCGAGCTCTGCGGTGGGCATGACCGCGAGCTCGGGGCGCCAGTCGCGGTCGTGCGTCGGGCGGATGCGGACCCACCAGGCGAAGAAGCCCGCGTCGAGGGAGAGGGCGAGCAGGAGCGCAATCCACGTGGGGTGGACGAGGATCCCGATGAGCACGATCGCGGCGAACCAGACGATCGCGACGACGCGCCCGGCGGCCGACGACTTGAAGGCGTCGAAGTAGATCGCCCCGGCGACCCAGGCGTTGAGCGGGAGGACGACGAGGACGTAGAGGAGGGCGATGAGGACGGTCATGCGATTCTCGACGGGGGTGTCTGTTCCGGCGTGACGCTAGGGTTGGTGATGCGTCGCGGGTTTACGCTGATCGAGCTGCTGGTGGTGATCGCGGTGATCGCGGTGCTGATCGGGATCCTGCTGCCCGCGCTGGGTTCGGCCCGGCGGTCGGCGGAGGGGGCGGGCTGCCTGTCGAACCTCCGTCAGATCGCGTTTCTTTCCACCCTGTACGCGGACGACAACGGCGGGCAGAGCCCGGCGTTGGGTGAGCCGTTCTTCAGGGAGCCGTTCTGGGCGTTGGTGGTGCAGCGGCTTGCGGGGGAGGTTGGGGAGACTACGGCGGAGTTGTATGAGGAGGACAGCGTCCTGGTGTGTCCGACGACGGATCGGCGCGATGACGAGGAGTTGGTTCGAACCTACGCGGTGAACGTGACGGGGCTGGCGGGTGCCGACGGCGATCGGGCGGACTTCGACGAAGAGATCGTGAGCGTGCGGGTGGATCTGGTGCCGCGGCCCAGCGAGACCGTGTGGTACGTTGACAGCGCGAAGGCCCCGGTTGTCGGCCCGGGGCCCCCTCGCACGCGGACGATCGGCACGATCGACTTCCGCGATCCGGATCACGTCCCGGCGCGGCTCGGGCTGGTGCACGGGAACGAGGATCGGTTCCAGGTGTCGAGGTTCGACGGGTCGGCGGGTGGTGAGCGTGAGGTCGATGAGGATTGGCTGAAGCCGCTGCCATGAACGCCGGCTGAACCGACAGGCGGGTTCGAGTAGGATCGCGGGTCATGGATGGACTGGCACTCTCGCAGGAGGCGATGAGCGACGCGGCGGAGCGCGTGTGGGGCTTCCGCGCGTTCCGGCCCTTGCAGGCGGAGGCGGTGCGGGCGGTCGTCGAGGGGCGCGACTCCCTCGTCGTGCTTCCGACGGGCGGGGGCAAGAGCCTGTGCTACCAGCTCCCGCCCCTGCTCACTGAGAATCTCACGCTTGTGGTCTCACCCCTGATCGCGCTGATGCAGGATCAGGTGGACGGGCTCCGTCTGAACGGGTATCCGGCGGCGGCGCTGCACAGCCAGATCGAGGACGACGAGCAGCGGGCGACGTTCGACGCGATCGAGTCGGGCGAGCTCCGGCTCTTGCTGGTGTCGCCCGAGCGAGCGGTGACGGGCGGCTTTCTGAGTCGCGTTCGCGATCTGGGTGTTGGGGCGATCGCGATCGACGAGGCGCACTGCATCAGCCAGTGGGGACACGACTTTCGGCCTGAGTACCGGCGGTTGGCGGAGCTGCGCGATCGGCTTCCCGGCGTGTCGATGCACGCGTACACGGCGACGGCCACGCCTCGGGTGCGCGAGGACATCGTGGAGCAGCTGGGGCTGGACGAGCCGGAGGTCTTGGTGGGTCGGTTCGATCGCCCGAACCTGACCTACCGCGTGGTCCCGAGGGTGCGGGTGGCGGATCAGGTGGCCGAGATCCTGACGACGCGGCACGCGGGCGACGCGGCGATCGTGTACTGCATGAGCCGGAAGGAAACCGAGCAGCTCGCCGAGGGGCTCGGCAAGCGTGGGATCACGGCGGGCGCGTACCACGCGGGCATGTCGGGCGAGCAGCGTCGGCGGGTGCAGGAGCGGTTCACGACCGAACGCCTGAACGTCGTGTGCGCGACGGTCGCGTTCGGGATGGGGATCGATCGGTCGGACGTGCGGTGCGTGATCCACGCCTCGATGCCCAAGAGCGTGGAGGCGTATCAGCAGGAGACGGGGCGCGCTGGTCGAGACGGGTTGCCCTCGGAGTGCGTGCTGCTCTACTCGTCGGCGGACGCGGCGCGTTGGCACCGGCTGATCGAGGGGTCGGCGTTCGAAGCGGGGATGGACGAGGACTCGATTCGTCCTCAGCTGGATCTGCTCGCGCAGATCCGTCGGCTGGTCTCGGGTGCGCGGTGCCGTCATCGGGCGCTCTCCGAGCACTTCGGGCAGTCCTACGACGAGCCGGGCTGCGGGGCGTGCGACGTGTGCCTCGATGAGGTGAAGCCGGTCGAGGATTCGACTGTGGTGGCGCAGAAGATCCTGGCGTGCGTGGCGCGCGCAAGAGAGGCAACGGGCACCGCGTACGGGGCGGCGTACGTCGCTGAGATCCTGCGCGGGCGGCGGACGCAGAAGGTCGTCGAGCGCGGGCACGATCGCCTGAGCACGTTCGGTCTGATGAATGGGGCGCGGAAGGAATTCATCGTCAGCTGCATCGATCAGCTGGTCGACCTGGAGCTGCTGGAGCGGAGCGGGGGCGAGTATCCGGTGCTGGTGCTGACGAAGGCGTCCGTCGAGGTGCTGCGTGGTGAGCGCGAGGTGGAGCTTCTGGCGCCGCCTCAGGCCGCGAGACCGGAGAGGCGGCGCGGTGCGAGCGAGGACGAGGAGCCCCTGGCGCCCGAGGAGCACGAGGTGTTTGATCGGCTCCGGGCGCTGCGTCGTCGCCTGGCGGAGGAGATGGGCGTGCCTCCTTACGTGGTGTTCAACGACGCGACGCTTCGGGACATGGTGCGGAAGCGGCCCGGGGATGCGGGCTCGATGCTCGAGGTCAAGGGTGTCGGGCGGGCGAAGGTCGAGCGGTTCGGAGAGGCGTTTCTTGATGAGCTTCAATCGGCGTAGGCTTCGCGATGCCGGGGGCTTCCTTTCCAGTCGATCGGGTTGGTGAGCGGGCGGATGCGCCGGCGTGGATGGTGCGTCTGGCGGGGGTGCTGACGTTCACGCTGCTGACGGGGCTGGGGGCGCAGGTCGCGGTGCCGCTGCCGCCCTACGGCGTGCCGCAGACGTTGCAGACCTTGATCGTTGCGCTCGCGGCGATGGGTCTCGGTGCTCGCTGGGGCATGGCGAGCATGGCGCTCTACATGGTGATGGGCTGGGTCGGAGCGGGGATCTTCGCTGAGGGCTCGAGCGGGGTGGACGTGATTCTCGGACAGACGGGCGGGTACCTGCTGGGGTTCATCGCGGCGCAGCCCGTGATCGCGGGGCTGATCCGGCGACGCGACGGGACGGTGCGCGGATGGGGGGCGCTGGTTGCAGCGATGCTGGCGGGTCACGCGGTGATCTTCGGGATCGGTGTGCCCTGGCTCGCGTGGGTGCGTGAGGCGTCGATCGGTGCCGCGTTCTTTGGCGGTTGCGTGGTCTTCTTGCCCGGGATGGCCTTGAAGACCGCGGCGGCGGTGCTGATCGGGCTCGCGGTGTGGCCTCGCTCGGTTCGCCGGTTCTGGTAGGCCTGCTGAAACCTAGGGGATCGGAATATCGGCGCGGGCGGGGCGGTCTCGCAGGTGTCGCGGTGCGTACACAAAGGAGACGCGGATGACCAGAACGAAGCAGGGCCTCCATCGGGGCTTGGGGCATGGGCTGATCGCGGCTGGGCTCGCGGGTGCCGCGGCGCTTGGCGTCGGTGTGCTGAGCGGGCCCGCGGTGCACGCGGACGCGGCGGTTGTGGAAGCAGCGGAGGTCGCGTCACCCAAGCTCGTGGTCGTGAAGTTCCACGCGGACTGGTGCGGCAAGTGCCGCGCGATGGAAGGCCCGATGACCAAGGCCAGACTCGCGCTGACCGAGGAGCCGGTGCTGTTCGTGCGGTTCGACTTCACGGACGAATCGACAGCCCGGCAGTCGGAGTACCTCGCGAGCCTGACCGGGTACGACAGCGTGTGGGAGACACACATGCGCAAGACCGGGTTCTCGATCCTGGTGGACGCGGATACCGGCAACATGGTGGCGGAATTGAGGACGCCAGACGAGGCGGCGATCGAGTCGGCGATCCGCGAGCACCTGTAGGGCTCGCACGACGGGTTTCGGATTCTCCTTCTGGTGCGCGGGCAGGTGTCCCTTGGGACGCTCGCCCGCGCCCGCTTTTGCGGCACTGTGCTAGAAGGGCCAGGGGACACGGAGCCACCGGCCCGTGCTGGCGGCGGGGCGTCCCACGGGTGTGCCGCTGGCGAACCAGCACTCGCCCTTGCGTGGGTTGCAGACGGCGCTGTAGATCGTGCGTAAGACAGGGGGTGTACGCATCTCGACGGACTCGTGGGCGAGCGTGTCGATGAGGTCGTCGGGGGCGTGCTCGGGCGGATGCTTGTCGCAGATGTCTCGGAGCGCCTGGAGGCGGCTCGTCGTTGATGAGGGCTGCGATCGCGCGAGGCGAGCGGGGTCCGTCGGGTGGCGGTCCGCGGGGTGGTTGGTCGCGAGCAGGTGATCGCCCGTTGGGTCGACCCGGGTGTGCCGGTCGATGGCGCACTCGAAGACGGCCGCGTCTTGGGTCTTGGAATCGAGTGCGACGAGGATGATGCCTCGGTCGCGCTCGACGCGGCTCAGCATCGACTCGACATCGGCGAGCGAGGCGCAGGTCTCGAGGGCCTCGCGGAGCCAGAAGAGCCACGAGATGCGGGGTGTGTCGGACCTGGGCAAGGCCTTGGCGTGCATGGTGTGGGCGTGGAGCCAGAGGCCCTCGGCGTTGACGCCTGTGTCGACGTCGATGTCGCCTCGGATGCCCAGCGCGAGGGTGGGGATGCGCCCGGGAGTGTTGTGAACAACTCCCTCGCAGCCTCGGAGGAGCAGAGGCGGGTACCAGTCGGTGTTGCGGGCGACCCAGGCGGCGCCGTCGAGCCTGGTCACGACGGCGGAGCACATGGGCCCCTCGGGGACAGAGGGGTCACCCGGGATCGCGATGTCGGCGTAGAGCAGTTCTGCGATGTCGGCGAGGGGTCGGCGGCTGCCTTTGGCCATCGCGGCGATCTCGGCCTGGATGTGCGCTGGAAGATCGTCGAGCCAGGCGAGCGACTGGGTGCGCATCGCTTCGGGCGAGAGGCGTTTGAACTCGCAGAAGCGGCGCATGAACTCGGCGTGCACGCGGTCGAGCATGGGGGCGAGGTGCTTGCCATGAACGAAGCCCGCGTCTTCGGGGTCGGGCGGGAGGTTGATGAGGCTGAGTTCGGACACCGGTGCTGGACCCATAGAGTGAGGGATGGAGTCGGTCGGACTGTACACGGATGCGATGGTGTACGACATCCTGCACGGGCCTGGAACGGCGGAGGATGTCGACGTGCTCGAATCGCTCGTGGGGCGGCACGCGCCGGGCGCTCCGGGGGTGTGGCTCGAGCCGGCGTGCGGGAGCGGGCGGTACCTGCGGCTTGCGGCGAAGCGGGGTCGCTCGGTGATCGGGTTCGACCTGGAATCCGGGATGATCGACTACGCGCGGGCGAGGGCGGAGCGCGCGGGCGTTGCGGATCGTTCGGTGTACTTCGTGGGCGACATGCGCTCGTTCGGGGGTGCGATCGAGCATGACTCGGTTGGTCTGGCGTTCAACCTGATCAACACGGTGCGTCATCTGGAGACGGACGAGGACGTGCTCGCGCACCTCGGGCAGGTGTCGCGAGTGCTGGCGCCCGATGGCGTGTACGTGGTCGGGATCAGTCTGACGGTGTATGGGCTGGAGCCTCCCAGCGAGGACGTGTGGGAGGGCGCTCGGGGGCGCTGCCGCGTGACGCAGGTGATCCAGTACCTGCCCCCTACCGGCACCGATGGGGACCGGATGGAACAGGTGTACAGCCATCTGACGATCGAACGGCCCAGCGGCGAGGAGCATCGCCCGAGCCACTACGGGCTCCGCGCGTATGACCTGGACCAGTGGCGCTCGCTGCTGGACCGGAGCTCGCTGCGGGTGGTCGGCGTGGCGGACGGTGCGGGCGAGGCGTGCGAGCCGACGGCGCCGGGGTACTCGCTGTGGGTGTTGGGTCGCCGCTAGTCGATCGAGACGCGCTTGTTGAGGCGCCCGCGTCGGACGGTGTCTTCGACCCCGACGTAGATCTCGGCGCCGGCGAGGCGTCGCGGGCCGTCCGGGTAGACGAAGCGTCTGACGGTCGAGGCACCGGGCGCGAGGTCTGTTATGGATGCGGACTGCCTGGGGTAGCCTCGGGTAGCGGCGTGGAGGACGAGGTCGGCGGGCTCGGCGGCTGTGTTGGTGATGACCGCCTCGAGCGCGAGCCTGGTGCCCGAGCGATCGATGACGACGCGGGCGTCGAGCTCGACGCCGTCCAGGGTGAGTTCGATCGCGGAGGGTGCGCGCAGGCGTTCCTGGATGGGCCCGGAGCGGATGGCGATATCGACGACGAAGGGTCTGGGGCCCGCGGGCTCGACGGCTGAAAACGACAGCTCGATGGGGACCGCGGTGGTCTCGCCCGGTCCGACGCTGAAGCGCCCGACGCGCGGCGCGATGTCCCAGCCGGTGCGTCGCCCGTTGGGGAGACGCTCGAGCGGCTCGAGGACGATGACGTCTCCATCGATGGCGACGGGCCAGGGGTTGGTGATCAGGACGTTGCGTTCGTGCGGCCCGGGGGTCGTCTGGATGATGGGTTCGTCGATCCGTACCGAAGCGACGAACACCGCGAGCTCGACGTCGATGCCCTCGACGAAGGTCGGCTCGGGCGTGACCTGGAGTTCGTGGAGGCGGATGTCGTGCCCGCCGTCGGAGGTGAGGCTGATCGGCTCGACGGTGCCGATGGTGTTGCCCCATGCGTCGACGCGTGTGAGCTCGGCGGCGCCGAGGTTGGTGCGGACCCATGCGTCCGACTCGGGCGCGTGATCGTTCCACGCGACGAGCGCGCCCCCGCGGGGGTCGTCGCGGTCGGTGGGGATAAGCAGGAAGGCTCGGACACCCTGGGCGACGGCGAGTTCGGCCGCGACGGTGCGCCCGGTGAGGCGGTCGATGGTGGCGCGCCAGGCGGGCACGGCGGGGGCGGGGCTGACGATGCCGTCACGGGAGGTCACGGACCACGGGTCGACGAGTTGGTGCACGATGTCGGCGTCGGTGCCCGCGGCGGCGGCCTCTGCGAGGATGATGCGTTTGACCAGTTCCATCGTGACGGCGTCGGGTGCGAAGCGATCGGCGTCGGAGGTGTCGTAGGCGAGGGTGAGGCGGGCCGAGTTTGCCAGGGGTGACGCGAGCCACCGCTCGATGGCTCGCGCGGCGACGTCGGTGCCTGTGCCAGGCTCGAGGGCAAGGGTCACGCCGCTGAGGCTCGCGGCGTGCCATGTGGGCAGCGCGAGCTGGGGCCTCTGGACGAGACCGATCCTGGGGCCCGGCACGAGCGAGGCGAGCTCGCGTCGGACGCGACCGAGGTCGCCGTCGTGCAGCCCGAAGTCGGCGAGCGGGTGGCTGTCACCCAGGCGCCACCGTGTGGCGATCTGGCCCAGCCGGTCGAGCATGGGATCGAGGTAGTCAGCCCAGATGGTGCGGTCGACCTCGAGGGCGTCGAGGACGTCGCCGCTGTCGAGGATCAGCTGGTCGATGAGGTGGTCTGGGACGCTCCGCAGCGCGACGGCGGGATCGGCCCATTGGTGATCGTTCGAGGTGAGCAGGTCGAGGATGCGGTCGGTCCGGGCCTCGACGGTCGCGGGTGTGAGCTCGGAGGTCCAGCCCGCGATGGTGATGCCCTTGGTAGCGGTGGCCCTGCCGATCTGCGGCAGTGCGTCGAGCAGATCCTGGTTCCATGTGTTGACGGCGAGTTCGAAGCGTGCGCGGTCGGGGTCGGCGTAGCCGCCCTCGGCGTCGGTGCGCGCGGTCGTGGTCGCGACACGGGCGAGGTCGCACTTGGCATCGCCCACCACTCGGTCTCCTGCGAGGATCTCGAGGCGTGCGTGGTACCAGCCGAGTCGCGGCAGATCGATCGGCCAGCGCTGGGCGACGGCGCTGGAGCGGACGGAGCGGGTGTCGGTGAACACGGCGCGGTCCCGCGCGTCGGTGATGGTCAGGCGCGCGGTGAGGCGCTCGCCCGTGAGGTCGCGGACGAGGAAGCGGAGCTCGGGCTGATCGGGCTCCGGGATGATGCCGCCCGGTGTGCTGGCGCGGAGCCAGATGCGTGGGAGCTGGCTGACGGTGAGGTCGTCAATCCAGGCCCTGGCCTGGAAGTCCTCGGGCCAGATCTGGTGCTCGTCGAGGCTTGGCTCGCGGTAACGCTCGGGCTGGACGAGTTCGGCGTCGATCTGGAGGAACGCAGCCCCGGCGTGCATTCCCCCGGGCACCGCGACCTCGACGCGCTGCCAGCGGCCCTCCGGGAGGATCGGGCTGCTCGTGATCTCGGCGCCGGGGATGGGATCCGCGTTCTGATCGAGCAGGCGCGCGACGAGGCGGAACCTGGAGTGCTCGGTGTTCTCGCTCCTGACGTAGCACGAGACGTGGTAGTCGGCGTCCGGGAAGACGGGGATGGCACCCGGGCGGAGGCGGAGCGCCACCGAGCCCCGCTCGATCGGGAGCAGGATCGAGCGGCGGCCCGAGCGGGCGTGGTCGGTGTCGAACGCCGCCTGGTTGAAGACCGGGTAGCCCGGGCGATCGATGCCCTGTGCGGGGTCGGACTGGGCCCGGAAGAAGTCGGCGGGCACTTCGAAGGGGTTGTCGGGCTCCTCGAAGTCGTACGCGGCGACGGTGCGACGGCTCGAGAGCGGACGCTGGGACTGCTGAGCGATGCTGTCGGCGGCAGGGAGCGCGGCGGCGAGGGCACCGGTGAACACGGCGAGGGCGCAGCGGCGTCGTGCGGGCGTGGCCTGCATGGAGTGGCTATCGGCCGGAATGCCCGACCGGCTGGACCGGTTGGGGTTGAAGTAGACTGTGTGGTCGGCTGGATGGCGTGCCGGTTCAGGGGAGGTCGCGGGATGGACGAGACGGCGTTGGAGCGGTACGAGCCGGGCGTGAGCCCCGAGGAGGGGGCGCGGGCGTTCTACGAGGTGATGCGGCATCGTCGCACGGTGCGGATGTTCTCGGATCGGGCGGTGTCACGCGCGACGATCGAGAGCGTCATCCGTGCGGCGGGCACGAGCCCGAGCGGGGCGCACAAGCAGCCCTGGCGGTTCGTGGCGGTGAGCGACGCGGAGACGAAGCGGAAGATCCGCGAGGCAGCGGAGGCAGAGGAGCGGGAGTTCTACGAGCGCCGGGCGCCCGAGGAGTGGCTCGACGACCTGCGCCCGTTCGGGACGGACGCGGAGAAGCCCTTCCTTGAGATCGCGCCCTGGCTGATCATCGTGTTCAAGATGATGAAGACCGACGAGGGCGGGCAGGTGTACTACGTGAACGAGTCGGTGGGACTCGCGACCGGGATGCTGCTGGCGGCGGCGCACCACGCGGGGCTCGCGACGCTGACCCACACGCCCAGCCCGATGGGGTTCCTGAAGGAGGTGCTCGGCCGCCCGGAGCACGAGCGCCCGTTCTTGCTGATCCCGGTGGGGTACCCGGCGGACGACTGCGTCGTGCCCCGCCTCGAGCGGAAGCCGCTGGACGAGATCGCGGTGTTCGTCGAGTAGTCAGGACGCGCGCCCGCCTCGGGCCCTGAAGAGCGAGAGCGAGAGCTTGAGGAAGAGGGCGGCGCCGAGCAGGTGGAACCCGGCCTGCGCCCCGAGCGCGATCGCGAAGACGGGAAGCGAGACGCTTTCGTTGGCGAGCTGGTACTGGGTGAACCGAGCGCCGGCGCCGGCATCGATGGCGTGCTCGATGAGACCCGCGAGCATGGCGACCGGGTGGTAGATGAAGAGCGCGGTGCCCACGATGTCTTCGCCCGTACCGAACCCGTCGAAGGCGACCTGCATGACGACGATCGCCATGACCAGTACGCCGATCCAGAGCGTGATGAGCAGGATGATGTTGCAGGCGACCGCGGTGATGATCTTTTTGAAGGCGAGGCTGAAGAACAGGCCGCTGGCGAGGTAGAACAGCATCACGGGGAGGACCACCACTGGGATGAGCAGGACATCGTGCGCGACGACGTGACCCATCGCGGCGGCGACGATGAAGTGGAGCATGAAGAGAGCGCCGGGCAGGATGAGGCGGCGCAGGGCGGCGGCGATCTTGCTGGCGAGGATGTGCCACCCCGAGAGGGGAACGGTCAGGAGGACCTCCCAGGTGCGTGCCTCGCGTTCGGAGGCGATGGCTCCGGTGGTGGAGACCGCGGCGAGAAGGGTGAGGAGGGCGAGGCCGCTGAAGCCGATGAGTTGGTGGAACGAGCCTTCGTCCATGCCGATCTCGGCGTAGGCCCATCCGAGGAAGGCGGCGAGGACGCCCAGCACGACGAACATGTGCCATCGCTTGGGGAAGACGGCGGCGGTGGACTCTCGCCAGTACACGGGCGTGCCCCGGAGTTTGGCAAGTCGCTTGGACTCTCGGCCCGCCTGCGCGGGCTTGACGGCGCCGCCCTCCTCTGCCTTGGTGAGTTGGACGCGGACGGATCGCGCGGCGATCAGCACGACCGCGGTCGCTTGGAGCACGAGCCAGAGGGTGGTGAGGAGCCAGCGCCGGTGCGCGAGCCAAGCCGTGACGCCTCCGAAGCCGCCCGGGGGTTGGGCGCCCGACATCTCGATGACCAGCACGACCGGCGGGCAGGCGAGGAAGCCTGCGTTGAAGATCCACGCGAGCCATTCCTGAGGGATTCCGAGTGCGGCCGCGTTGAAGTAGTTCTGCGTTCGGGCGACGGCGGCGATGATGGTGGGCCCGACCGTGAGCAGGCCCAGAGTGAGGAAGGCGTAGACGGTCGCGCCGGCGGAGCCTCGGTGCCAGCTGGAGAACCAGATGCCCAGGGCGGCGCCGAGGTAGATGGTGGCGAGTGCGACGGCGACGAAGGCGAGGATGGTCTCGCCCGGGACGCCTCCGAAGACACGCAGCGCGAGCAGCGCCGGTGCCGCGATGAGCGCGAGCGTAACGGCTTCCTGCATGCGCGCGGTGAGCTTGCCCACGACGATCTGGAGCGGGGTGATGGGCGTCGTGGCGAGGGTGTCGAGCGTGCGGGCGCGTCGCTCGTCGCAGATGGAGCCCGCGGTCAGGACGGGGCCGAGCAGCGCGAGGCAGGCGAACCCGATCCAGAGCAATGCGAAGGTGAGAAACTGGACGGTGCGCGTGAGTTCCTGAGCGCGGTAGACGACGGAGTCGCCTCCCCACCCGCTGCTGCGGGTCATGGTGAGCAGGACGAAGACGATGCCGAACGCGAGCAGGAGAGCGAAGCCGGCGCGGGTGATGTAGGTGGACCGGCGTCGGCCCGCGACGCGGAGCTCGCGCGCGAGGATGGGGTTGACCAGCAACCGCCTCGGGAGGGTCGCGAGCCGGCGCAGGGCGGCGGTCATTGCAGCTCGCCCTTGGTGAGCGTGATGAAGGCGTCCTCGAGCCTGGGGGCCTGGGGCGTGAACGAGGCGATGCGGAGCTCTCGCGCCAGCAGCAGCTCGACGACCGTGTGATGGCTCGTGTGCCCCGGGGCGAGGGTGACGTCGAGCCCGGTGTCGGTCGCGGACGCGCCCGCGATCCGCTCGTCGCGGGCGATGGCGGCGGCGGCGGCCTGGAGATCCGCACCGCCTTCGGTCTCGATGGTCACGAGGATGCGGTGCCCGCGCCCGATGCGGGCGTAGGCGTCGTCGATCGACCCTGCGAAGAGGAGCTTGCCTTTCTCGATGATGCCGATGCTGGTGGACATCTCGGCGAGCTCGCTGAGGATGTGGCTCGAGACGATGAGGGTCTTGCCCATGCGGCCCAGCTCGGTGAGGAGCTCGCGCATCTCGATGCGGGCGCGCGGGTCGAGTCCGCTGGCGGGCTCATCGAGCAGGAGGACCTTCGGGTCGTGGACGAGGACGCGGGCGACGCCCAGGCGTTGCTGCATGCCGCGGCTGAGGCTGTCGACCATGGCGGTGCGCTTGGCGGTGAGATCGGTGAGCTCGAGGACTCCGTCGACGGTGGCGCGTCGCTTCTTGCGGGGCAACCCGTACGCGGCGGCGAAGAAGTGCAGGTACTCGTCGACGGTCAGGTCGTGGTAGACGCCCAGGAAATCGGGCATGTAGCCGATGATGCGGCGGATGCGGTCGCCCTCGAAGCGCGTGTCCATGCCGTCGACGCGGGCGGTTCCTGCATCGGCCCTGAGCAGGCAGGCGAGGATCTTCATGGTGGTGCTCTTGCCTGCGCCGTTGGGGCCGATGAAGCCGAAGATCTGGCCCGCGTCGAGGTTGAGCGTGAGATCATCGACGGCGACGAGGTCGCCAAAGGTCTTGCGGATGGCGCTGATCTCGATCATGGTCTTGGCTCCGGCATCGGGGTGAGCACGCGGTAGAGGGCGTAGCCGGTCTGGGCCGACGGGTCGGTCGTGGTGAAGGTCGGCAGCGCGGGCGGGTTCTCGATGAGCAAGTCGATGCGGGCCCAGCCCGCGTCGATCATGGCGTTGATGGCGGCGTTGCGTCGGCGTGGCTCGCCAGCGAGAACGGCGAGCGCGGCTTGGATCGAGCCCGAGACGTCACCCTCGAAGTCGAAGCCATCGCCCCGTGTGCCGAAGGCGAACCGCAGCGGTGTCTGGGAGGCGTCGACTAGCGTGTGCTCGCGGCCCTCGTGCGTGATGCGGCCTGCACGCACGATCGCGCCCTCGGGCAACCCGGTGAGCTGCAGTGTGAACTCGGTCTGCGCCGCGTCGTCGTTCGCGGTCAGTGCGACGCCGAAGGTCTGGCTTGCCGGCCCGTGGTTGTGCATGGTGGCGAGCGACCAGACACGGGCGGGGATGCGCACGGGCTCGACCGCCGCGGCGGCGGCGAGGCCCGGTCCGGCGGGGCTCTGGCGGAACAGCGCGCCCGAGAGCGCCGCCAGCCCGGTGTTGCCCGAATCGAGCGGGCGCCAGGCGTGCGGCTCGGGCGATTCGAGCGTGAAGGGGGTCTGGCTGCCGTGAAAGAGAACGCTCGCGCCGGCGGACCACCCGGCGAGCGTGGGCTGGATCTCGGCGGCGGTGTTGGGGCCTGCGTCGCGTTGCATCGCGAGGTTGGGCAGGATGAGATCGGAGGCGGCGACCGTGCCGATGTCTGAGCTGCTGGCCTGGAGCAGACGCGGGACGACGAGGGCGACGCCTCCGACGAGGGCGATCCAGACGAACGCGGAGAACCACGCGAGCTGACGGCGCCGGAGGCGACCGAGCAGGAAGAAATCGATCGGCCCGAGCAGCACGGCGAGCGCGAGAGGGACTGCCGCGATGAGCACGAAGCCGCCGCTGCCCGGCGGGTCGGAGGTCGCGACCGCGTCGATGGTTTGGTAGATCAGCCAGTCTTTGCCCACGGCGCGGTCTTCGCCCAGGTAGTAGCGCCCGAAGGTGCTGGTCATCGATACGAGGAGTTCCTCACCGTCGTCGGCGTCGTTGAGCGCGAGACGCTCGATGTGGGGCTGATCCTCATCCTGTTCGAATACGAGCGGGTCGTAGGAAGCGAGCGTGAGCCAGCCGAAGGCGAGCGGGCCCCGGGCGGCGATGGTCCGACCCGCGTTGTCGGTTGCGAGCGACGTCCAGCCGGCCGCGGCCGCGATGCGTCCGAGCTCGATGGGCCGCCCGCTGAGCGCGTTGCCCGCGAGATCGAGCTCGGTCAGGGTGCCGACGTCGATGTCGGCGGTTGCCGGTGTGGCGGCGAGCCACCGCGACCACTCGGAGCCGGGTCGGTCGGCGAGGATGAGCAGGCGTCCGCCCGAGGCGGTCCACCGGAGGATTGCCTCGATAGAGCGCGGGTCGGCACCCGCGAGGTTCGCGGGGTCGACGACGAGCAGCTCGACGCTCTCGTAGGCAAGGCGGTTCGGCGGGAGGCGGTCGGCGGTGACGTTGACGGGAGTGAGGTCGAGCCCCTTGCCCTCGGGCGTCTTCACGGCGTCGGCGACGAGCCCCGCCGGCAGACGCGGGGTGACGGAAACGACCAGCCTTGCGGAGCGGGTGAGCGCCGGCAGGCGGGCATCGGTCGGGCCCGGGTTCGACTTGTAGGTGATGTTCGCGACGCGTCCCTGCTTCTCGTCGACGGCTCCGAGGGTGATCGTGTCGGTCCACCAGGGCAGGTGCACGGTCATGGGGACGAGCGCACTGGACTGCGGCGCCGCGGCGAACGGAGCGACGTGGTCGACCCGCTCGCCGCCCGCGATGAAGGAGAGCTCGACGTACCCCGAGAGGGGTTCGTCGAGTGCCTGGACCGCAACCGTGATGGGTACCCATCCGCCTGCGACGATGGCGCTGCCGAAGCCGAAGTCGGCGAAGACGGTCGGCTCGTCTGGGACCTCGACCTGCCCGGGCGCGGCGCACGCGGCGAGTGCGAGCACGAGTGCGAGCAGCACACGGTTCACAGGTAGACCTTCCGGTTGTAGACCCACCACTCGAAGAGCATCACGACCATGACGACGACGAGCAGCCAGGGCCAGAGGCGTCGGGGCGCATCCGCGGAGCCCGCCTCGGCGGCGGCGATATCGCCAGAAGCGAAGGGGAGCGTGCCTCGCGGTCGGATGTCCGTCTCGTTGAGGTCGAGCAGGTTGACGGCGAGTGCGCGGGAGACGCGGGAGCCATCGACGGTGTCGCGGGCACCCGCGGGTCCGGTCCATTCGAGCGTGTAGAGCCCGGTTTCGGTAATGGGGCCGAAGGCGACACGCCCGTCGGGGGCTGGGGTGAGATCCATATCGGGTGCATTGGGGATGCGGACGCGGACGTTGCGTGCTCCGGTGGGCAGTCTCGGGCTGAGCGTGCCGCCCGGGCGGGCGGAGGCGAGCTCGGGCTGGTCGGCGCTGACGCCGCCAAGTGTCTCGACGGCGGTCGCGAGGAAGACGACGTAGCTGACGTCGAAGGGCCAGGAGGACTCGTCGGGATCGAAGGCGACGACGATTGCGCGGGTGCTTCCTGTCGCGGCGTCGAAGATGACGGGACCCGCGCCGGTCTCGGCGAGGACCGCGGCTGCGGAGTCGTCGGCGATGGAGACCCTGGGCGCATCGGCGATGGTGATGCGCCCGCCCAGCTCGAGGTCGCGCATGACGGGGTGGCCCTGGTCCCAGTCGATGACCTCGTCGATGCCGACGGTCTCGCTGGTCGAAAGGCCGAGTCCCTGTGGGACGCCTCCGAGCACGAGGTAGCTGCCTGCGTCGAGCTCGCCTTCGGGCAGCCAGCTGTCGAGGACGATCGCGTCGTAGGCGCCCAGCTGCCCGCGGTCGCGCTGGGTCTCGAACTCATCGGGAGTGAGGTTGACGAGCTCGCCCAGCGGCAGCCCCTCGAGCGCGAGGCTCGTGAAGAAGTCTCCCTCGCTCACAACGGCAACGGTCAGGCGCTTCGCGGGCGGGATGACGGCCCAGCCCGTGTCGTCGGCGTCGAGCAGGTCGGGCAATGAGTCGGTCGGGCGGATGCGGACCTCGGCGTTGGCGCCAGCGGCCCGGTCGAGCGTGAAGACGACGCCCCCCGCGCCGAGGGCGTTGGGACTCGCGGGGGCGAGGGTGGCGGGCCGGACGCTGATGATGTCGCCCGCGATGCGGAGCTCGACATCGACGGTGCGCTCGGTGGCGCTGGTGGTCGAGAGGCCAACGAAGAGGGAGAGCTCGCGCGGGTTCTCGAAGGAGCGTTCGGCGCGGAGGCCGGTGATGCCGATGTTGTCGGGAGCGTCGCTTCCGATGCGGTTGTAGATGACGGTGTCCTCGGGACCGGGCGAGACGTCGCGTGCGTCGGCGATGACGCCGTCCGTCCAGAGGTGGACGGCGCCGACGACGGGGGCGAGTTCCAGCAGCGCGCCGTCGCGGTCGACGCGGGTCTGTCGGAGGCCCTGGGCTTCGGCGAGGGTGTAGGCCTGGGACGCGTTCGTTGGCGCGTCGGTGATCTCGATCGATTCGATCGCCGTGCGGAGGAGGGCCTTGTCGCCCGTCATGACCTGGCGGATCTCGGCGGTGCTGTCGAAGGCGATGACGGTGGCGAGGTCGGCGGTCGCGCGGTCGCCCTCGAGGATGCGGTCGAGCCAGCCCGGCTCGGCGAGGGCGTCGACGAAGTCGAGGGCTTCCTGCTTGGCTTGCGCGAGGCGGGTGACCTGGTCGCCTTCGGCGTCGCCATCAAGCGTCGCCATGCTCGCGGAGCGGTCGATGATGATGGTGTGGCGGCTGCCCGAGACGGTCGTGGAGTCGAGCTCGGGCTGGGCGAGGGCGAAGAGGCCCGCGATCAGCGCGAGCAGTTGGAGGAAGAGCAGCAGGTTCTTGCGGAGGCGCTGGAAGGGGGCGTTGGCCTGCATGTCCTCGATCGTCTGCTTCCAGAGCAGCGTCGACGAGACCTCGACATCGCGCCGACGCAGCTTGAGAAAATAGAGGATCAGCAGCGTCGGGATCGCGATGGCCGCGGCGATGGCGGCGAGCAGGGGCGTGGCGAAGGTCATGGGGCGTCACCCCCGCTTCCCTCCAGTTCGAGCGGTTGTTCGAGCAGGATCTGCTGTGCCGGAGCGAGCAGGCCCGAGTCGTCGGGCAGCGGGTGTCGGAAGAGGATGGTCTCGAGCGCGTCGTCGGTGAAGAGGAAGCGCATGCTTCCCGGGCAGCAGGAGAAGCTGAGACGCGGGCCGGCCTTCCAGATCTCGGCCTCAATCTCTGCTGGCTCGGCCGTGAACGCCGGGTACGTCCGGTAGCGGACCTCGAAAGACTCGAGGGTGGCCTTGACCCTCGCGGGGGGCATGCCCGGATCGAAGTGTTCGTTGACGGCGCGGCTCATCTCGTGATCGTGCATGTAGAGGTGGATTGGGGCGTCGTTGTAGACGCAGCCCGTGAGCATCGTGAGCGAAACAAAGCACAGCAACAGCCTCATCGCACCAGCCCCCGTCTGCGGAGGTAGTCGAGGATCAGCGTGTCCATCGGGGTGTCGCTGCGGACGGTCATCTGGGTGATGTCGCGCCTCGCGCAGAACTCGCGGAGGCGGGTGGTGTACGCGGCGAGGTTCTGCTTGTACTTCTTGAGCAGGGGTGCGCTGACGGTGATGTCGGCGCGGTCGCCGTCTTCGAGGTCCTTGAGGCGCAGATCGCCGGCCAGAGACGGATCGAGCTCCTGCGGGCTGAGGACTTGCATGACGAACAGGTCGTAGCCCCGGCCCACGAGCAGGCGGAGGCCTGTGTCGTAGCCCTCCTTGATGAGCATGTCGGAGAGCAGGACCATGACGCCCTTGCCGCGGCGGGTCAGGGCGATGCGCTTGCAGGCCTCGGAGAAGTCGGGCACGTCGGGGGAGTCGGTGTCGCCGATGCCTGATCCCGGTTCGAGCTGGCAGAGGAAGCGGGCGAGGTCGTGGGTTCGGCGTTTGCCGCGGAGGTCGGTGACGCGGGTGAGGAGTTGGGGAGCCCCCTCACCCCGGCCCTCTCCCCCAGCAGGGGAGAGGGAGGAAAGGCTGCCGCCGATGGCGGTGCAGGCGACGCGGTTGTAGTTGGAGAGGCCTATGTAGCCCAGGGCCATCGCGAGCTGCTGCATGAGGAAGAACTTGCTGGGCTCGCCCGTGTCGGCGGACGCCGAGGCGTCGATGACCAGGTGCAGGGAGAGGTCTTCCTCTTCGAGGAAGAGCTTGAGGAAGAGGCGGTCGAGCCGGCCGAAGATGTTCCAGTCGATGTGGCGGAGGTCGTCTCCCACGACGTAGGGGCGGTGGTCGGCGAACTCGACGGACTCGCCCCGCTTCTTGCTGCGTCGTTCGCCCTTGAGCTTGCCCGTGAGGACCTTTCGGCTGGTGATGTCGAGGCGATCAAGCCGCGCGATGAGGTCGGCGGGGAGGAGGTCTTCGAGGGAAGACGGCCGGGTTGGTGAGGGGGTGCGGAGCATTAGTCGTCTGCTGTGATTTCGAATTCGTACGGGATCCAGTCGTTTGGGTTGGTGCTGTACGACCAGACTTCGATGTGCGACACACCAGAATCATCGAAGCTGATTCCGGCCGCGAGGAACGGAAAGCGGAACGAGATCAGCCTCGTGCAACCAGGCAGAAAGTGCTTAATGTGTTGCGGAATCTTGACCTCTAGACGATCAAGCCGACGCGCGGCGTACACGGGTCGATCTTGTTCATCTTGCGAAGACAGGCCATACTGAAACACTCGCTCACGCACAAGCGACTGCGTATCCGTACCTGCGATCTTGTACTCAAGAAACTCGATGTCATGCCGATCGATCGTCCTGAGCACTTCGCGTCGCGACGCGCCGAGCGGGAAGAGATCGAGCAGCAACTCCCGCATCGCCTGCTCATCTTCCTTGACCTGGAGCTTGGGACCAAAATCCAGCGGATTCTGGATGCAGCATCCGCTCACCAAAGCCAGTGACAGGCCGGCTGCTGAGCCGAGCACGAGGGAGGACGGTCTGGTTGGGGAGGGGGTGCGGCGCATCAGTTGTCTGCCGTGATCTCAAACTCGTATGGGATGTAGAACTGATCGCCTTCGACATCCGACCGCACATCGATCTTGGCCAGCAGGTCGTCGCCATCGAAGTGGAACGATGCGACCATCTGCGACTCCACCCAATTCACAAACTTTCCGGGAGTGGGCGGAGGCGGCTTGGGAGCGATCCAGACCTCGACGATTGGCAAGTCCTGCTGGTCATCAGAGTCACTCGTCTGCCCCGGCAGATACCGCGCGGATCGCCACTTGAGTTCGCACAGCACATGGTCGCGTGTCGAGCCGATCGGGAACCCGTCGAGCAGCGCGGCCTTCATCTCGGCTTCCGTGGGTTCGAGGCGCAGATCGTTGGTAGCGAACGGATTCCGCAGGCAACAGCCGCTGAGGACCACCGCCTGGACGACGAGAAGTGCAGCAAGGACCCTCATTCATCTCCCTCCAGCAGGTCACCCGGCCACGTCGGCATCGGCACTGTCACACCCTCACCGACGGCAACGGGCATGGAGTGTGTGCTGTCAGGCACGACGATGCGGATGCAGTAGAGATGGCTATCGACGATCAGGCCGCGGTCGGTGATGCGGATATCGGGCTGCATGGGCTCCCCGAGGACAAGCTCGTGGGGCCTGACGATATTGATCCTGAAGCTGTCGAGGGCTGCGACATCGGCGATGCGCTCGACACGGGCACCGAGCATTCCGGCCGGCTTGGGCCGCTGCTGTGCGTGCGGCCCGGCGTGCTGTTCCTCGGCGATCCAGTCGTAGGTGGGCAGGACGGTGCCGTCGTCGAGACGCAGACCGGTGAGGTTGGCCGGCGTGTCATCGGCGATGGTGTCGGTCTGGGTGCAGGCGATGGCCTCGATCGGCGTGTTGCGGATGGGTGTGACCTCGCCGGGGTCGGAGACGCCGTTGCTGTCGCGGTCGTGCCAGACGGCGAGGCCGGCGAGCACGGGTCCTTCGATCCAGCCGTTGGCGTCGTCGTCGAGAGCGGCGAGCGCGTGATAGCCGGTGTCCCAGAAGAGCCACCAGGTGACCGACCCGAAGAGCTGTCGGCCCGAGGTGATGGCGCCGGTTTCGTCGGGATCCCAGACGAGGATGGCGGTGTCGGGGCTGACCCACGACCAGCGCTGCTCGCGGCCTGTGCCGTCGAAGTCGAAGGCGACGGTGGTGTCGGGGGCGGTGAGGGATTCGAGGGGTGCGGGGGCGTCCAGAGAAAGGATGATCGGTGTGACCATGCGCGGGGCGGCGATGGCCTGCTTGCGGAGTTCTTGAACAGCTGCAAGCCGGAACTTGTCTGTGATGTCCCATTCGTCGACAAGCCGCGTGAACGCGTCGGCGGCTTCGGTGGTCACGAGGCCTTCAAGCCCATACATGCCGATACCGGGGCGGAGTTCGTTGCGCGAGGCCGATGTACACGCTTCGTAGTACAGATCAATGACCTGAAGACGCCAAAGCTGACGAAGAACATCGTCAGCGACCTGTCTCCTCACCTCGACCGTGTCCTGCTCGATCCGGCGTTTGAGGTTGTGAAGCTGCCGCCCGAGCAGATCGTCGTCCCCCGCCCAGAGAGCCACCATCAGGTCGATGTTTGTCTCTCGCTTGTGGCTGTTGTTCAAGACCTCGTGGATGACGGCGTCCTGGCTCTGCGAAGCTGGCGTGTCCTTGATCTCCACATTGCGGCGCAGGGGAACCTCAGACAGCTGCGTGCGCAATGGCTCCGCTTGCTCCAGTAGATAGGCGTATGACAGCACAACACGAGGATCGTGTCGCTGCAGCACATATGCGGTGCGCATGTGGCGTATCGCCGCGTCGAAGTGCTCGACACGTTCCAGGTCGGTCAGTTCTCGGGTTTTGACTCGCTGCACCACTTGCCAATCTAGGGGATACACGTTGGTAGCTCGGGCGTCGAGGCGAGCGACGACGGTTTCCATGCCCGTTGCCGCGACCATGGTGTGGAGCCGACCGAGTTGGTAGTGCGCGTCCCAGTCGCCGCCGTCCTCGGCGATCTTGGCTTCGAGGTTGGCCTTGACGCGCGCGACCGGGATGGGCTCGGGAACGAAGAACCGAGGCACGGGCGCGGCGGCCAGAGTCAAGCCACTGAGCACGGCCGCGCACACGATCCGTGAAACGATCATGCCCCCACCCCCGTCGGCACGGGCTCGGTTGGGGTGATCTGCAGGATCTGATCCACGATCGCGTCGGGGTCGACGCGGTCGGCCTCGGCTTCGAAGTTCAGGATCAGGCGGTGCCTGAGGCACAGGTGGGCCACGTGCTTGATGTCGTCGTGACCCACGTGGTAGCGGCCCTGGGTGACGGCGCGGACCTTGGCGCCCAGGACCAGGGCCTGGGCGCCGCGGGGTGACGCGCCCGTTCGGACGTACTTGTTCGTCGCGCTGCCCGAGCCCCCCGCGTGCTCGCCCTCGGGGTGGGTCGCGAGAACCAGTCTCGCGGCGTACTGCTTGACGTGCGGGGCGACGACGACGCTGCGGATCAACTGCTGGGCGTCGAGGATGGTCTGCGCGTCCATCACACGGCTGACGGTCGGTGTCTCGGCGCCGGTGGTGCGGTCGAGGATGGTCATCAGATCGTCGAGCTGCGAGTAGCCCACGCTGATCTTGAACATGAAGCGGTCGAGCTGGGCCTCGGGCAGGGGGTAGGTGCCCTCTTGCTCGATGGGGTTCTGCGTGGCGAGGACGATGAAGGGCTTGTCGAGGGTGTAGGTCTCGCCCGCGACGGTGACCGAGCGTTCCTGCATCGCCTCGAGCAGGGCGGACTGTGTCTTGGGTGTGGCGCGGTTGATCTCGTCGGCGAGAACCACTTGCGCGAAGATCGGCCCTTGCTGGAACTGGAAGGCGCGGCGGCCGTGCTCGTCTTCGGTGACGATGTTGGTGCCCACGACGTCTGCGGGCATGAGGTCGGGGGTGAACTGGATGCGGCTGAAGGGCAGGTGCAGCGTCTCCGCCAAGGTGCGGACGAGCAGCGTCTTGCCGAGGCCGGGCACGCCCTCGAGCAGCACGTTGCCTCCAGCGAAGAGGCTGGTCAGGACGGCGTCGACGACGTCGCGCTGGCCCACCATCACCTTGCCGATCTCGGAGAGGAGCGTTTCGTAGGTCTGCTTGAAGGCCTCGCACTTCTCGGCGACTTGCTGTTCGGTGAGTTCGGTCATGGTGGGCTCCGGGTGGGCCCCCTGCTCGCGCAAGGGGCTCGTCTAGTCGTCCTGCATTTCGTCCTGGGCGCGCTTCTTGGCCTTCATGAGGCGTGAGAGGCCGGCGTCTTCGTCGGGCGTGGGTGTCTCTGCTTTCGGCTTGGGTTTCTCGATGACGGCGGCGGGTGTGTCGCCGAGCTCGACCTCGGTGGTTGTCTGGGTCGCGTCGGCTTCGAACTTGATGGCCGAGGCTTCGCGGGCCTTCTGCATGGCTTCCTTGGCGTCGGCCTGCTTCATTCGCGACTGGGCTCGGGCCTGGGCGCGCTTGAGTGACTCGAGGCTCTCGCCTGCGGCGGCGGTGGATCGGCCGAACGCGCGGGCGGCGACGCGCCGGAACATCGCGATGTCAAGGCGGACGCGGCGGACCGCGACGTCGATCAGGAACGCGAGGAGCGTCAGCACGATCGCGGCGAGGAACGCAGGCTCGCGTGCGACGGGGAACGTCAGCCCCGCGCGGCTCCAGAGGTCGGCCTGCTGCGGGTCGGCGGCGAGCACTCGCCCGCCCGTGCGCTCGGCGATCTGGCGGAGCAGCGCCGCGTTGTCTTCGAGCGCGCGGAACTCGTCTGTGAAGGGCTTGGTCACCGCCGCCTGGATCGAGCCCTCGGTGCGCAGGCTCGTATCGGTGCCCGGGGCCTCGTAGCGCAGGCCTACGACGTACGAGCCCGGGTCCTCGGCGTCGAACTCGGCGACGTACCGCCCCGGGCCCTCCTGGCGGAGGGTGATCTCCTGGGCCTCGCCCTCTGGGCCTGCGACGCGCCCGACGATGGTGGCGAAGTTGACGCGCTCGCCCGTGGCGCGTGTGAGATCGACGATGAGCGTGGAGCGGTCGCCGTCGGTCTCGATGCGTGTGCGGGCCTCGGCGCTGCCGCTGGGGCGCATGGCCCAGCGGACGTGCTCGGCCCAGAAGCTATCGAAGCCCTGCCAGGCGGTCCAGTCGGCGGCCCATCTCGTCGTGACATCACCCGTGAAGGCGACGACGCGCCCGAGGCCGCGCTGCCACTGGGCGAGGATTGGGTCGTTCTCGGGGCCTCGGAGCGTGGTGACCGCGAGGCCGTCCTGGCGGTCGGCGGTGACGACGTAGCCCGTGAGCGAGGGGACTGTGGAGACGCCCCGCATGGGCGTGCTGGGCATGCCTGTGAGCGAGGGCGGGAAGGGGCTCCCTTCCCAGATAAGGGACCGCTTCACGGTCTGGGCTTCTTTGATGAAGATCTGCGGGAGCGTTGCGAGCTGGCGGGACGTCGTGATGCCGTAGTAGGTGCCACCGGTGAACTCGGCGATCTCTCGGAGTCGGAGCAGGTCGGGGCTGCCCGGGCCTCCGCTGTGCGGGAACACGCCGACGGTGCTGATGGTGATCCCCGCGTCGACGAACTTCTGGAGGAGCGGCGGGCGCGGCGGTGACGGATCGCCGTCGGAGATGATAATGGCGTGCTTCTGGCCCGCCTCGGCGGCGGCGAGGGCTTCGTAAGCCATCTCGACGGAGGGGGCCATGTTGGGCATGTCGCCGAAGGTGAGGTTCTTGATGGCCTGGCGAGGCCCGGAGCCGTCGCCTTTGGGCGCCATCTCGTAGACCCACTGCATGCCCCCGGTGGACCAGTTGTACTCGACGATGCCAACGAGGTCGAGCCGGCTGAGGGCGTCGACGGCTGCCTCGGCGGTCTTCTCGCCGTAGAACCGTCCCTCGGGCATCTCGACGGAGTGCATGATGAGGGCGAGGGCTCCGCGGGGCATGCGTCGGGTCTGAGGCGGGTCGAGCTGGACGGGCAGGATCTCTTCGACGGTGGTGCCGATCCAGCCTCCCGCGCCGAAGGCATCGGGCCCGCCCGTCATGACGAGCCCGCCTCCCGAGTCCTCGACGTACGACTTCATGGCGTTCAGCTGCTGCTCGCTGAAGCTGTAGGCGGCGACGTTGCAGAGCACAACCGCGTCGTAGGCGTTGAACTCGACGAGCGTGCTCGGCGCGAGCTCGGGCTGTGCGGTGTCGACGCCGATGCGTTCGGACTCGAGCGCCTCGACGATGCGGTAGGCGTCCTCGTTCTGGTTGGCGAGGACGAGCACGCGGCCTTCGCCCGAGAAGAAGGTGATGGACGATGCGCGGTTGTTCTCGGCGATGGCGTCGCCCGCGCCCGCGCCGCCTCCGAGTTCCATCGGTTCGAAGACGGCCTCGATCTCTTGCGGGCCCCTGCGGTTGAGAGCGAGAGGCACCAGCAGGGTGTTCGCGCCCGCGTCGAGGTCGACCTCGACGCCCAGGCTGGTGCCCTCTCCGAGTTGGACGGGCTCGCCGTTGACGAGCAGGAGCAGCCTGCCCCGGGTCGGCGCCGTGGCGCGCAGGGTGACACGGGCGTTGACCACCTCGCCCATGCGGGCGCTCGCGGGGGTGTCGACCGCCTCGACGATGACCTCGTTGTCGTAGCGGTAGGTCAGCGGCAGCACGTCGACGGGCACGCCCAGCGCGCGGGCGCTCTCGGCGGCTGCGAGCAGGCTGCCCTCGGTCTCGTTGCCGTCGGTCACCAGCAGCAGGCGGTAGGCGGCGTCGGTCGGGCGGACGGCGAGCGCGGTGCGGACGGCGGACTCGAGGTTGGTGCCGTCAACGGAGCCGATGCCCTGTGCATCGACCTCGCGTGCGGTGAGACTGGGCAGGCCCTGGACCTTGGCCTCGCGGGTGACGGTGATGGCCCCGAGCAGGTCGAGCCGGTCGCGCCGATCAACCGCGGCGGCTTCTTCGACGAACGTCTCGGCCTGGGCCTGCATGGGTGTGGGCACCGAGCGGCTCATGTCGATCACAGCGGTGACCGCGAGCTTCTCCGATTCGTCGCGGAGCGCGGGCTCGCAGAGGGCCGCGGTGAGCAGAACGGTCACGGCGATGCGCACGCCCAGCGCCGTGCGACGGGACGCGCTCCCGACCGCCGACAGGCTCTTGCGCCCGATGAGCACGACGAGCACGAGCGCGACCGCGCCGAGGGCGAGCCACTCCGGGCGAGAGAGCTCGATGGGGCCCAGGATGAGCGACGCGAGCGTGGTCACGAGCGGCCTTCGTTCCTTTCCGTCTCAGCGTACCGGGGCTGGGGGAGCGCGGGGGCGTCGATGACCTGGACGCGGTTGTTGGAGGAGTCGAGCACAAAGACCTCGTCCTCGATCGCGGCCAGGCCCCAGGGGGAGGCGAGCTCGCCCCGCTCCCGGCCCGGCACGCCGAGGCGGCGGATGACGGCACCGGCATCGAGATCGACGAGCGCAAGGCGGTTGCCCCCGAACTCGGCGACGAGGGCCTTGCGGCCTTCGAGGATGAGCAGGCCGTAGGGATAACGGAACAGATCGGCGTCCGGCGCGCCGATCCAGGCGATGAGCTCGCCTTCGAGCGTGAACCGCCCGAGGCGGTGGTTGCAGGAATCGGTGACGATCAGCTCGCGTGTGTCTCGGTCGATCTCGACGGACTGGGGGCGGTTGAAGAGCGGGTTGGACTCGGACTCGGCCTCCGTGCCTCCAACGCCGAACTCACCGAAGGTCGAGATCACGTTGTAGTCGGCGTCGAGGATGGTGATGCGGTCGTTGCCGCCGTACTCGGAGACGTAGATGCGCTCGACGCGGTTCTGGTCGTCGGTCAGAACGGCGACGTCGGTGACGTAGGTGAACTGGCCCGGGTCGGTGCCGAAGGCGCCGAAGCTGGCGACAGGCTCGGGCTGCTCGCCCGAGGTCATCTGCGCGGGGTCGAGAACGATCACGCGGAAGTTGTGGGTCTCGGCGACCCAGAGGCCAAGGCGGGTCGGGTCGGCGGGCAGGGGCGCCATCGTGAGGCCTGTCGGCTTGCCCTGCTCGATCTCGGCGAGGGTGAAGTAGCGGGTGTGTTCACCCGTCTCGGCGTCGAGGCGCTGGACACGCCCGGCCTTGTCGACGAGCCAGATGCCCGAGTCGTCGGCGTCGGTGGCGCGGGGGTAGAGCACCTGCCCCGGGATGTTGCCCCCCTCGCTCAGGATCCGGTTCGTCCGAAGGGGGGCATCGCCCGCGGGTGGCGGCCCGTCGCATCCGGCGAGAAGTGCCGCGCTCGCGAGGAGGGTCGCAGCGAGTGGGTGTGTGAACGTCATGCGGTCCCCGGCCTGCCCCGTTGCTTCTGTTTTACCGGAACGCACGTCGATGGTGCAGGGTTCGGGCCAGAAGAAAGAGAATCCACGCGCCGCCGCCGAGCAGGGCGGCTGGTGTTGCAACAAGCAGCACCAATCCCGACAGGTGCTCGTACCGAGCGAAGTGCAGCATGTTCAGCATGGACCGGGCGACGCTCTCGGCGCCGGGGGGCTGGACAACGACGGAGGCCTCGATCTCTCCCAGGCTCATGGCGGCGATCGCGAGTCCGACCGCGGAGGCCAGGGCGGCATCGCCCGAGGCGCGGAGTGAACCGAGCAGGCCGATCGCCCCGTCGAGCCGGCGGGCGTCGCGTCGGGCCCGGGGCTCGGCGGCGGCGATGAGCACCCCAAGCAACGCGGCGACCGCGCCCAGACGGGCCAGGTGAGCGACCACGAGGATCGCGGGGGAGTCGGCGACCAGAGCCACCCCCGCCCAGGCCCGGGCGACGGCAGAGCCCACCAGGACCCCCGGCGCGAGGGCGGTGAGCAGCAGCGCTGCGAGACCGAGCGCGACCACGCGGGGACGCGCGACGACCGCTACCCGTGCGGCCCAGGCGATGATCGCGCCGAACCCACCGACGATCACGGCGATCGATGCAGACTGGATCAGCGCAGCGCGCTCCGTGCGCCAGAGAACCGAGAAGGTCTGGAGTGTCGAGAGCTCGCGCGCAAGCAGAGCGAGCGGCGCGAGCGAGGCGCACGCGAGCACGATGACCGAGCAGACGATCGCGGCGCGGGGCGCGCGGGGTGGGGCGACGGGGTCGTCGGGGCGGCGGGCCTCACGCGTAACGAGCATGGCGACGATGACCGAAGCTGCGAGCGCGACCGCGAGCACGGGCAGAGCCGCGAGCCAGACGCGGGCGGCCTCCCCCGCGGGCGAGGCGTCGAGCTCGAGCCAGAGCACGATCGAGTAGGTGTTGATCTGTGCGAGATGCAGCGGGATGGCAGAGCCGGTCATGACGACGCAGACGACGGCGAGCGACGCGAGCAGGCTCGAACGGATCGCGGCGAGCGTGGTGAGCGTTCGGCGGATCACGCCTGCGCCCTCGAGCGCCGCCGACTCGGGCAGCGCGCGGTCGACCGAGCGCAGGCCCGCGGCGAGAACCGCGGCGGCGATCGGTGTCGACCACAGCGCGAGGCCAAGCACCGCGACGATCCGCCCCGCGACGATCGCGCGCCAGCTCGGGCCCATCGCGAGCCAGTCCCCCACTGCTGTGCCAGGGGCGCGGAAGAGGTTGAGGCCCGCATAGACCAGGGGCATGGGCATGAGCAGCGGCAGCGCAACGAGCGGGGACCAGCGGGCGCGCAGGCCTCGGGTCGCCAGCACGATCGGCAGCGCAAGCACGGTTGCGATCGCACCGATGCCCCCCGCCCACGCGAAGGTACTCGCGAGCAGGGGCCAGCGGACGTCGAGCCCCGCCGAGGGAAGGGCGGCGAGGATCGCCCCCGCGGCGTGAACGATCGGCCAGACGCAGATCAGCGCGACGAGCGTGAGCCAGAGCGCGAGCGCCGGGTCGAAGCTGAGGCGTGATCGGCCCACGCGGCGAGGATAGCGGGCGGTACCATGCCCGCATGAGCAAGCAGGCATCGAAGCGGAAGAAGACCGTGACCGCGCACGAGCAGCGGATCAGGCGTCTCAAGAGGATCGTCTCGGGCAAGGGCGCGGACGCGGCGCTCGTCACGCGCGAGCGCGACGTGGCCTACCTGACCGGGTTCCTGGGTGGTGACAGCGTGCTGCTGGTGCCCGCGCGGGGCAGGCCCGTCTTCATCAGCGATCGGCGGTACGAGGAAGACTTGCAGGCGTTCACGCATCTCGCGACGATCCAGATGCGCAGCGGCGCGATGAACCCGCACCTGGGCGGGATGATCCGCGAGCGCGGGTACGACACCGTCATCGTGCAGAGCGAGGACCTGTCGCTCGCGGCGTTCGAGTCGCTCGCGAGGGCGGCGACGAAGCGCCGGCTGACGCCCGAGGCCGGGCTGCTCGCCGAGATGCGCTTGATCAAGGACGAGAGCGAGATCCGCGGGATCCGGGCGGCGATCCGGCTGCAGGAGGCCGCGATGCTCTCGACGCTCGAGAACATCGGGCCCGGGATGACGGAGCTCGAGATCTGCGCCTGGCTCGAGTGGGAGATGAAGTCGCGGGGCGCATCGGGCCCGGCGTTCGGCACGATCGTGGGCGCGAAGGCCAGCGGGTCGCTGCCCCACTACATGCCCGGCGACGTGACGACCGCCAGGAACACGTCGCTGCTGATCGACTGGGGCGCGGAGCTCAACGGCTACCGGGGCGACATGACCAGGGTCTTCGCCTTCGGGCGCTGGCCCAGGCAGATCCGCGAGATCTACTCGATCGTGCTCGACGCGCACGAGAAGGCCGCAGCGGCGATCGCGCCGGGCGTGACCAACCGCGAGCTCGACTCGATCGCGCGGGAGCACATCACGAAGCACGGGTACGGCGACGAGTTCAGCCACAGCCTGGGGCACGGGATCGGCCTCGAGACGCACGAGGCGCCGGGCCTGAGCCAGCTCGCGCCCGAGACCGAGATGCGCCCGGGCATGGTGGTCACGATCGAGCCCGGGATCTACCTGCCCGGCATCGGCGGGGTGCGGATCGAGGATGACTACGCGGTGACGGAACGCGGGCGCAGGAATCTGAGCTCGCTGCCCAAAGATCTTGACTTCGCGACGCTGTGATACTCAGAGTTGGCGTTTGGCCTCTCGCTCCAACGCCTCAACCATCTCGCGGATCTCACGCGCGGACATCTCACAGAGCGCGTCCTTCTCAGCACGTTGTTGCAGCTTCTCGATGAGTCCGTCAGCGATCAGCTCAGCCAGATTCTCACACGGATCATCGTCGGATTCGTCCTCGGAACGATCCGACGGCTCGTATGATGGCTCGATGTTGTCGCGCCAGGAATCACGGTTCTGGGCCTGCTCGGACGCGTACCTGTAAATCTCGACAGCCCGAGCGGCTTCCTTCGCATCAAACCACTCGTCGACGGCATCAAACCCGAAGATGCCTGCGAAGATGGCGAGAGAGGTCACGAGGGTTGCAATCCCGCGCCTCCTGCTCTCGCGAGTTACCTTGGATTCCTGGGACTCGTTCGTGAGTTCATCGAAATCTGGCATCGCGAACTCCTCAGCTTCTTCCCAGGCTTTCTTCGCCATAGCGTGCTCCCTCACTTGTACCGGCTTGCAACATGCAAAACGAGCTTACAGAGTCGCCGAGCATCTTGTGGGCTCGGCCGCTACGCGTGACCGCCGGTGGAACCGAAGCCGCCTGCGCCTCGTGAGGTGTCGTCGAGCTCGTCGGTCTCTTCGACGAGTGTGTGCGCGACGGGTGCGATGACGAGCTGCGCGACGCGGTCGGCGTGGCGGATCTCGACGGGTTCGGGACCCAGGTTGATAAGGGCGACGAACATCTCGCCCCGGTAGTCGCTGTCGATGGTGCCCGGGGCGTTGGGGATGGTGACGCCCCGCTTGGTGCTGAGGCCAGAGCGGGGTCGGACCTGGCCCTCGTAGCCCTCGGGGATGGCGCAGGCGAAGCCCAGGGGGAGCTTGAGGATGCTGCCGCCCTTGTGCGCGGGGTGGATGGTGACGCTCTCGGAGTCGAACTCGTGCCTGGGCAGGCAGACCGCGAGGTCGAGCCCGGCGGCGCGGTCGGAGTGGTACTGGGGCAGCAGGGCGCGGTCGTCGAGGCGGTGGACGCGGAGGGTCGGGGTCGTTGCTGTTGTGGGGAGCGTGGTCATGCCCTGAGCGTAGGGCAGGCCGGCTCGAGGCTCAGTCTTCGAGGGCCTCGCGGAGCAGGGCGAGCTCTTCCGGGCTGAGCTTCGACTCGATCTCGCCCAGCACGCGGTCGAGGGTCTCGATCATGCGCTCGGTAGAGCCGATGGCGGTGTCGAGCGCGCTGGTGCCCGTGAGCTTCTTGAGGATGTCGACGCGGTTGAGCTCGGCGAGGCGTGCCTCGGACTGGGCGCGGGCCTCGATGAGCCCCTGGAGCAGACGCTTGGCCTCGGATCGGGCCTGCGCGGTTTCGTTGAGGATGTCGTCGCGTTCGGACACACTCGGGCTCCGTGCGGCACGGGGTCGGTCAGGCCGCGGTTGACGAGTGTATCGGTTCGGCGGGCGCGGGAGTTTCGCCCTCGGTCGGAATTGCGGCGGGGCGCATCTCGGGGACGTGCGTTCGGATCGCGGTCAGCACCGCGTCTCGGTCTCGGCTGGCTCGGACGGCGCCGAGATCCGCGACGAGGCGATCGAGGTCGACGGGCTCGAGGCCCGCGCCGGACCAGGCGTTTATGCCCGGGCGGTCGGTGGGCTGGAGGCTCTCGGCGGAGTACGCGAGTTCCTCCTCGAGCTTCTCGCCCGGGCGGATGCCCGTGATGGTGATGGCCTGCGCCGGGTCGATGCCCCGGGCCCGGCAGAAACGCTGGGCGAGCTGCATGATGCGCACGGGCTCGCCCATGTCGAGCACATAGACACGGGCCGAGTCGTCGGCGTGCTCGATCGCGGCCGACTGGATGACGAGGCTGGCGGCCTCGGGGATGGTCATGAAGTACCGCGTCATGCGCTCATCGGTCACGGTGATCCTGCGCCCCTCGGCGAGTTGGCTGGCCCAGATGGGCAGCACGCTGCACGCTGAGGCGAGCACGTTGCCGAAGCGGACCATGCTGAAGCGGGTCGAAGGCGTGCGCGACTGCAGGCCCTGGACGTAGCGTTCGGCGAGCCTCTTTGTCGCGCCCATGACGCTGGTCGGGTTGACGGCCTTGTCGCTCGAGATCATGACGAACCGCTCGCAGTTGTTGGCAACGGCGGCGTCGGCGATGGCCTTGGTCCCGAAGAGGTTGTTGGTGACCGCGTGCGCGGGGTGGTCTTCCATCAGGGGCACGTGCTTGTGGGCCGCGGCGTGGAAGACGACGTGCGGCGCGTGCTCGCGGAGATACGCGTGGGTGCCTTCGGCGTCGACGACATCGTGCAGGATGGCGGCGCGGTCGAGCGTCGGGTGGGCTTCCTTGATGCGCCGGTCGATCTCGAAGAGTGCATTCTCGGCGCGTTCCATGAGGACGATGCGCTCGGGCGCGAAGCGGGCGCAGATCATGGCGATCTCGGAGCCGATGGAGCCCCCTGCGCCGGTGATCAGGACGCGCTTGTTCGTGAGCAGATCGCTGAGCGAGGCCTCGTCGACGGGGAAGGGTGTCCGTCCGATGAGCCTGGCGACGTCGAGCTGGGCGTCGGGGAGAGTGACTTGTTCGGTCGTGGTGTCACGGGCGAGGAGGTCGTCGAGCGTTGGGATGAAGCGGACCTCGACACCGATCGCGTGAAGCCGGTTGGCGATCGCGTCGTTCTCGTGCCTGCGGCTTTCGGGCAGCGTGACGAGCGCGCGGGTGAAGCGGTGCCACGCCTTGAGCTCGGCGAGATCATCGAGGTCGCCCAGCACCGGGAGACCGGCGTCGGGGTGCGAGGCGGGTTCGTCGTCGAGGAGGATGCACCCGCAGGGCCAGGGGGCGGGCTCGCGCGACGTCGGGGCGTCGAGCTCGTGGAGGAAGAGCTGGCAGCGGAGGCTGCGCACGGCGGCGTGGGTGCCGATCAGGATTACCGTTTCCGGCGATGCGTCCTCACGGGCTGTCTGCTTGGGCGTGGGCATGGGTCCTCCGGAGGGGTTATCGGCGTTCGGAGAGGGCGTCCTGAGCCGCAGGGGCTGGTGAATCGCTCAAAGCGGGGATTGGCTAGGCTGCGGCTCACGGAGGGCCGGGAGGGAGAAGAGGGATGATCGAGCGGATCGAGGGGCGTCTGGTCGCGATCGAGGGATCGGAGGCGGTGGTCGAGCCCGGGGGCTGGCCGATGTCGCTGCGGTTACTGCTGCCGGCGTACCTCGCCCAGCGGCTTTCCCCCCGAACCGGGGAGGCGGTCGAGTTCCGGACGCTGTGCTACCTCGAGAGCCAGGGACAGGGGACGAGTTTCGTGCCGAGGCTGGTCGGATTCGCGACTGCGGCGGAGCGTCGGTTCTTCGAGCTGTTCACGACGGTGAAGGGCGTGGGGAGCCGGAAGGCGCTGCGTGCGATGGCGGCCGAGCCGGCGGTGATCGCCCGGGCGATCGCGGGGCGGGACGCCAAGGCCCTCGTCGCGCTTCCCGAGATCGGCAAGCGTCTGGCGGAGACGATCATCGCCGAACTGGACGGGAAGGTGGCGTCGTTCCTGTCCACGGCGGAGCTGGACGAGGCCCTGGCCGAGGCCCAGCGGGCGCCGGCGGGCGGGCTGACCGGGTCCGGCTCGGAGGCGATGGCGGCGCTGATGGCTCTCGGGGAGTCGCCCGAGTCGGCCGAGCGGATGGTGCGGGCCGCGATGGCGATCGAGCCCAAGCCCGGGACAACGGACGAGTTGATCCAAGCCGCGTACCGCGTCGGCCGATAAGGTCCGGGCGAAGGGACTTCAGAGGGCTGGTGCAGATGCGGCATGCGATGATCATGGCTGGGGGTGCTGGGACGAGGCTGTGGCCTCTGTCGCGCCAGGGTCAACCGAAGCAGCTGATCGAGTTCATCCCGGGTGACGATGGGCGGCCTCGCTCGCTGCTCGAGATCTCGGCGGGGCGGCTGACCGGGCTCGTGGCCGACGATCACCAGCTGATCTGCACTGGCGAGCGGTACCGCGACCAGATCGAGGCGGCGTTGCCCGCGTTCTCAGGAGAACGCCTGCTGGGCGAGCCCGAGGCGCGCGACACGCTGAACGCGGTCGGCTTCACCGCGGCGGTGCTCGCCAAGCAGGACAAGGACGCGGTGTTCGCGGTGCTGACCGCGGACCAGCTGATCGAGCCTGCGGACCTGTTCCGCAAGCGCTTGGAACTCGGCTTCGAGCTTGTCGAGCAGGACGCGACGCGCCTCGTCACGTTCTCCATCACGCCCACGTTCCCGGCGACGGGGTACGGGTACGTCGAGCGAGGCTCGCCCATCGGCGGGCTGGCGGGGTGCGTCGAGAACGGCAAGCAGATCGTGCACCGGGTGGCCAACTTCGTGGAGAAGCCGCCGCTGCACAAGGCGCAGGCGTATGTCGAGTCGGGCATGTTCGGCTGGAACGCTGGGATGTTCGTGTTCAGCGCGAAGACGTTCCTGAGTCTGCTCGAGAAGCACCAGCCCGACGCGCACGCGGGGCTCGTGACGATCCAGGACGCGTGGGGCACGGACGATCAGGGCAGAGTCCTGAACGAGGTGTACCCGACGCTGCCCAAGATCAGCGTGGACTACGGGATCATGGAGCCGGCGTCGAAGGACCCGTCGGTCACGATCGCGGCGGTCGAGATGGACGTGAAGTGGCTCGACGTCGGCTCGTGGCCAAGCTTCTTCGAGACGCTCGAGGGTGGGGAGACCGGGCACAAGCAGGCCGGCCCGGGCGTGGCGGTGTTCCACGACGGCGAGCGGTCGGCGGTGTACAACGACGATCCGACGCACACGGTGGCGCTCTTGGGCTGCGACGATCTGATCGTGGTGCATACTGGCAAGGCGACGCTGGTGATGCCGGCGAGCCGGGCGCAGGACCTGAAGCAACTGCGCGATGGAGTGCCGGGGGATCTGCGGTAGGCTGACGTGATGCGTCGGCTGCCGTGGGTCCGCGTCGGGGTGTCGGTGGCGCTGGGTGTGGTGCTCACGCTTGTGATGGCGTGGGTGGTGCCGGTCGCATTCATTGATGCCGATTCCGGTACGAGTGACTCCATCGTGGTCGATCAGCCTCCGGGTGCTTATGGCAATCGGCGACACACTTGGTGTTCCGCGTACTACAGGTTGGTCTGGATCGGGAACATTGATTCCAGGGAATCGCGTGGCATTGTCAAGGGCGAACCTGTTCGGGCTGAACCGACGGAGCTCTACTCGGTTCCACACTGGGTCACGATTCCAGATGTCTCCGAAAGCGATACTGTTCTCACTGAGACAGGGGCATTTGGATTCCCCTTCCTGTGCATGACACGGCAGTTTGCTTACGACCGCACAACCAAAGTCACGACTCACTTGGGTTTGCTCAGGGTTCCGGTGCCAATGCGCGTGAATGAGAACGGATACGTGCTACTCGCCCAATCTCCACTGCTTTGGGGTTGGCTCGGGAACGTCGTGGTCTTGAGCGGCTTGGTGTTTGGCGTGATTGGATTGCCGATATCGGTGCGAACGGCGCATCGATGGAGGTGTGGTCTGTGCACCGCCTGCGGCTACGACCTCGCGGGGGTGACCGATCGCCCGTGTCCGGAGTGCGGTCGGGAACACCGGAAATCGCGGCGGGGGCTCGCAACCGGGGGCTAGATCCCGGATACTTGCGGCATCAGGTACGTTTCGATCGATCTCGGGGACAAGCGGACCGGGCTCGCCTCTGGCGACTCCGCGACAGGGGTGGTCTCGCCCCTGACGGTGATCGAGGTGGAACTGCTGCACGGCGGGGGCGGGCCCCTGCTCGAGGCGGTGGCCCGGGCGGTGGAGGATCAGCTTGGGGACAACCCCAGGCTCCAGCGGGGCGAGGTGGTGATCGGGGTGCCCCTGAACATGGACGGGAGCGCGGGGCCCCGGGTGCAGGTGGTCCGGTCGTTCGCGGCGAGGCTCCAGCAGCGGCTGAACCGCCCCGTGCACGAGCAGGACGAGCGGCTGACCTCGGTGCAGGCCGACTGGGATATGGCCCAGAGCGGGCTGACGCACCAGCAGAAGAAGGAGCGTCGGGACGCCCTGGCGGCGGCGGCGATCCTGAGCGACTACCTCGAGGCACGAAAGAACGCGCCCGCGAAGCCGACTGACGGCCTGGCAGGCGACCGCGGGGTCTGGTAGGACCTCGCCAAACCGCCCGAACTGAACCGATACTGTCAGAGCCGGGTATTGGAGTCCGGAGAGCCACTGGAAGGAGCCGGGGCGTGCGGAAGCTGCTAGCCGTCGTTGTGTGTGTGGTGCTCGGGGTGCCCGCTGGGGCGCAGGTGTTCGCGGACGCGGACGCGCTGCTCGACGCGGTCGAGCGATCGGACCGCAGCATCGAGCGGCTGACGGCCAAGATCATGTACCACCGGCTGTTCGAGCTGGCGGGCGACGAGCAGACGCGGCTCGGCCTGCTCCAGTTCGTGAACGAGCCGGGCGAGGGCGACGAGCCGCCGACGCGCCGGTTCGCGATCGCGTTCGACCAGGTTGTCGTGGGCGGGCGCCGGGACCGCGACGGGCGGACGTTCGCCTTCGACGGCGAGTGGCTCATCGAGCGGATCCCGGCGGACAAGCTGATGCTCAAGCGGCAGGTGGCGCCCCCCGGCGCTGGGTTCGACCCGCTGAAGGTGGGCGAGGGCCCGCTGCCGATCCCGCTGGGTCAGGCGAAGACGGACATCCTCGAGCGGTACGACGTGACGATGCCCGAGCCCATGGACGGGGTCGATCACCGCGACGACGCGGAACGGGTCAAGAACTACATCGCGGCGATGGAGGCATCGCAGCTGAGGCTCGTGCCCAAGGACGCGGAGGACCAGTTCGAGGAGATCCGGCTGTGGTACCGCCCGGTGGAGGACGGCGTGCTGCCTTGCATGGCGCTGACGCTGAACCGGACGGGCGACGAGGTTCTGGTTCAGCTTCTCGACTTCAGGCTGAACGACGTGGCGCGGATCGACGAGTCGCTGTTCGGGGACGAGGTGCCCGCGGACTGGGACGTCGAGGTCACCCCCTTCCGCGGGGCGGCGGCGCCGGAGATCGGAGAAGCGGTTGCGCCGGTGCTTGCACGGGCGCAGCCCGAGCTGGTGCCTCCGGGTGGCGACGCGGACATCCGTCTGCTGGATCGGCACGTGATGCCCGAGGCGGTGCGTTCGCTGATCGAGGCGCCATACACGACGGAGGACGAGGCTGCGGCGCTGCGGGTGTTCCACGGGCACTGGACGGCAGAGGATCTGGTGTCGCCCAAGCTGGCGGCGGCGAACGCGGTCATGCGCGGGGCGTACGACCACCCGGCGCTCTTCGATGACGCGGTGCCGGCGCACGTGCGCGCGGAGGCGGCGATTCAGCGCGGTGAGCTGGAGCCGGCGCTCGGGCTGCTCGCTGGGGATGCGTCGTACCGGGCGGTGCGGCTGCGTGCCGAGGCGCTGGAGCTGCTCGGGCGGCACGAGGAGGCGCTCGCGGCGACGGAAGTCGCGGTCGATCGCCTGCTCCGCGAGAAGACCGACAGCGCTGCCGAGCTGACCGACAGCGTCCTCACGCTCATGGCCCGGGCGAGGCTCGCGGGCCCCGAGCGCGCGGACGGCACTGACTTCCAGACGCTCATGGCGCTGCTGACACGGGCGAGCGGCGAGCTCGACAGGCTCTACTGGCCCGCGAAGCTGGCCGAGGCGGAGCTGCTCTACTCCAAGGACGAGCGCGGGCGTGCGGCGGAGGCGGCGATGGAGGTCGTGGCGTTGAACCCCGCGTGCGCGAAGGCGTGGGCGCTGCTCGGGCGGCTGCGGGTCGACTCGTTCGAGTTCGACATGGCGGAGGATGTCGTGAACCGACTCGATGCGCTCGCGGCGGTCGACTCAGCGTGGTGGTCGGGCAGGGGCGACGCGGTGCCGCAGATCGACCTGCCCTCGGTGTCGGGCGCGTTGGTTCTTGCTCGCACGCGCGTGCGCCAGGACGCGCCCGCGGATGGGATCGATCGGGCGCAGGAGATGCTGCTGGCCTATCCCGAGCAGCGGGCGCTGCTGGCGAGCCTCGCGGCGTTGCACGCGGCGGCGTACGACTTCGATGCGCGCGACGCCGTGCTCGCGGAACTCGATGCACTCAGCCCGGGAACGGAGCTGGGATACTTGGAAGCGGGCTGGGCGCTGAGCGAGCGGAGGCAGTACGGGCCGTCGGCCGAGATGCTCGAGGAGGCGATGACGCGGCAGCCCAACCGGCCCGAGGCGGCGATCCTGCTGGGGCTGCTCGAGCTGCAGTCTGGACGCGACCTGAACGCGCTGGCGGCGCTTCGGCGTGTCGCGGAGCTCGACCCGTTCAACGCGCGGGCGGTAAACAGCCTCGAGCTGATCGAGGAGCTCGTTACCTACAACACGATCGAGAGCGAGCACTTCGTGATCCGGTTCAAGCCGGGCGTTGATGAGGTGCTGGCGCGTGAGATGCCCGATGTGCTCGAGCGCATCCACACGCGGGTGACGGGTGCTGAGAACGGAGGGATCGACCACGAGCCGGCGCAGAAGACGGTGATCGAGCTGATGCCCGATCACGCGTGGTTCGCGGTGCGGATCGCGGGCATGCCTCAGCTGCACACGATCGCGGCGGCGACGGGGCCCGTGATCGCGATGGAGGCACCGAAGGTCGGGCCCGGTCACAAGGTCGGTGCGTACGACTGGCGACGCACGCTCCAGCACGAGTACGTGCACACGGTGACGCTGAGCCGGACGGACAACCGCTTGCCTCACTGGTTCACGGAGGCGGCGGCGCAGTACCTCGAGGACGCGCCGCGCGACGAGCAGACATGCCGCCTGCTGGCGTCGAAGCTGGCGGCGGGGCAGCTGTTCGACATGGACGAGATCAACATCCGCTTCACGCGACCGCGGGACCCGAGCGATCGGGCGCTGGCGTACGCGCAGGGGCACTGGATGTACGAGTTCATGGTGGAGCGGTTCGGTGACGAGGCGCCGCGCCGGCTGATGGACGCGTACGCGCGGGGCGAGCGCGAGACCGAGGCGATGCCCAGCGAGTTGGGCGTGGATCGCGACGTGTTCCTGGCCGACTTCAGGGTGTGGGCGGGCGAGCAGGTGGATCGCTGGGGGCTCGGGTTTGATGACGCCGAGCGCGTGGCCCAGC
>JANQQZ010000045.1 GCA_028284805.1 Phycisphaerales bacterium | reverse complement strand
CCTGGGGCTGAAGGCGGTCCCAAGGGTTAGGCTGTTCGCCTATTAAAGCGGTACGCGAGCTGGGTTCAGACCGGCGTGAGCCAGGTCGGTCCCTATCTGCTGTGAGCGTTGCAAACTTGAGAGGAGTCAACCTTAGTACGAGAGGACTGGGTTGGACCGATCCCTTGTGATCCTGTTGGGCCGCTAGGCCCACCGCAGGGTAGCTACATCGGGCAGGGATAACCGCTGAAAGCATCTAAGCGGGAAGCCCCCCTCGAGATGAGGTTTGCTAGCTTTGCGAGAGACCGGTGGAAGACGACCACCTTGATAGGCCGCGGGTGTAAGGGTTGAGAGGCCCTCAGCCGAGCGGTACTAACGGTCGAACGCATGATCACACCAACCGGGCGCCGTGCGTCAGCACGTGCCGCACCCGGTCGGAGCCATCGCATCGCGTTTGTGTCGAGCGAGGCTCGGCTATCTCGAATGACTTTCAGGCTACAGGGTCGCACTCTCGTGTCGAATCACACGGGGTGCCGGCCCGCCAGGCTTCCGCGTGCCGTCCGTATGCTGGCTTGCCAGCGCCGCATCCCGCGAGAGCGGGCCGCGTCGTTTCGGTGACCATAGGTACGGGGCAACACCTGACTCCATCCCGAACTCAGCAGTTAAGCCCGTGCCGCCGATGATACTGCCTTGCGGGAAAGTAGGTCGTCGCCGTTCTTGGGCTCCCTTGGGTCATACCGAGGGAGCCCTTTCTCGTTTTGCTCAACCCCATTGCGCTGAATCGCGAGTAGACTGTTCGGGTCTCGGTCTGTATCGCGATGGGGTTTCGCACGGTGGCTGATCCAATCACACTCGGAACGATCGGTGCGTTCGTGGGGACGAGCGCCGCGTCATTTGCGATCAACGTTGCCAGTTCGCACTATCACGATCAACACAAACCCTGGCAGGGCTACAAGAACCACGACATCCCTCGGTGTGTCGCGAAGGCGTGGGGGCACGCGTTCCGCTCCGTTGCAAAGAGCTACAAGTCGTCGTACAAGTCAGAGCTCAACGATGCGGATCGATCCGCTATCGATGCCGCGGTGAAAGACCTCACGTCGAATGCGAGCGCCGAAGCGATGTTCATCGGCGACGGGGGCGCGCAGCCACCGTCGGCCGCCGATCTGCACGCAAACCCGCTCACGGTTATGACCGAGCAGACGCGACGCGACGAGGCGTCTCGGAAGCTCGCGCAGATGCTCCGCGAGTACGCCAAGGGAAAGCCCCTTCTCTCGAAGGTCTCGGACTCGTTCTTCTCGCACTGCGAGGAGCAGCTGTTCGACGCGGTGAGTTACTTCTACGTCGAGATCGCCATCAAGGGTGACGACAAGGCCCGCAGCCAGATCATGTACGAGATCGCGAGCGGCATGTGGACGCAGCTCGGCGAGCTGCGCGAGACCGTCGATCAGCAGTCTGCCGCGATCGATCGGATCGAGTCGGAAGTCAGACGGTCGGCCGATCGGGAGCACACGCTCATACAAACGAACGCAAAACTTGCCGGTCTGGTCGCCGACAAGCAGGCGAAGATCGACGATCTCGAGGATGCCTATCGGCGGCTCGCGCAGGAGCGCCTCCGCGAGGGCCGTACGGCGGACGAGATCATCGCCGAACTGAAGGGTACGTCGTACGATGAGCTCATCGCGGCTTTGGAAACCGAGAGCGTCGACGCGGCGAAGGAAGCCCGCCAGGCGATCGAGCGGGCGATCGGGCTCTGCCGGGCGGTCGTTGTGCTCGCGTTCCCGCGCGGCGAGATCCAAAGGGCCGAGGAGCAGCTTCGCACGTGGCTGGGGCTTGCTCCTGACGATCTCGATGCACTGAATCGCATGGGTCACCTGCTCCTGCTTCGAGGCGACATTGCAGGTGCATCCGACCGGTACACCCACGTACTGAAGCACGCACTGACCAAAGATGTGGTAGCGATCGCGCTCGGCAACCTCGGCCAGATCGAGCGGAGGCGTGGGAACCTCGACGCGGCCGAGGACTACCACGAGCGTTCTCTGGCCATCAGCGAAGAACTCGGTTGGAAAGAGGGGATGGCGGGCAACCTCGGGAACCTCGGGCTGATCGAACAGATGCGTGGAAACCTCGACGCGGCCGAGGGCTACCACGAGCGGTCGCTGTCGATCGAGGAAGAACTCGGCCGGAAGGAGGGGATGGCGAGCAACCTCGGCAACCTCGGTCTGATCAAGCGAAAGCGTGGGAACCTCGACGCGGCCAAGGACTACCACGAGCGGTCGCTGTCGATCAGCAAAGAACTCGGCCGGAAGGAGGCGATGGCGAATCAGCTCGGCAACCTTGGTCTGATCGAGCAGATGCGTGGGAACCTCGACGCGGCCGAGGGCTACCACAAGCGTTCGCTGGCGATCGAGGAAGAACTCGGCCGGAAGGAGGGGATGGCGAGCGACCTCGGGAACCTCGGCTTGATCGAGCGGAGGCGTGGGAACCTCGACGCGGCCGAGGGCTACCACACGCGTTCGCTGGCGGTCAGCGAAGAACTCGGGTTGAAAGAGGTGATGGCGAACCAGCTCGGTAACCTCGGTTCGGTCGAAGCGAAGCGCGGCAACACGGCTCGGGCCCGTGAGTTGTGGACGCGGGCGCGTGACCTGTTCGAGCAGGTCGGCATGCCGCACAAGGTCAAAGAGCACCAAGCGGCGATCGACGCGCTCCCCGACGCCGAGTGACCCTCCCCCGGTATACTCGCGCCAAGGAGGCCCCTGATGACAACCACCACCGATCACGTCCGCCTGTACGACGGCGATGCCGACGGGCTCGTTTCCGCTGACCAGGCCGACAGGGTCACGCTGCTGCCGGGCGACGCGGGCGGGTTCGCCGCGAGCGAGCGCATCCGCGTGATGTGGGGGCAGGACATGCTCCGCGACATGCTCGACGGGCGGTACCGGGCCGTCATCTGCGGGGTGAACGACACCGACAACTCGCACGGCATCATCGCTCAGCTCGTCAACCTCGTACACGCGAGCCAGTGGACCGAGGCGACGGTAACCGGTTACGCCAAGGTCTTCCAGGAGTCGACGACGCGGCTCCAGTCCGCGTCGGACCAAGAGCCCTACGTGCTCAAGTACGACCTGGACTCGGTGCTGATCCTGGGTCTGCTCAGGCCCAAGGGGCGCGACCACTTCACGCTCGACGATCTCCGCCGCGGGTTCAGCACGATCTCGAAGATGCTCAAAGACCGCACTGACCGGCGGCCGATCGCGTCGGTGTCGTTCCTCGGCGCCCGCTCGAACCGCCTGGTCGATGCCAACGGCGAGGAGCCGAGCTTCGAGACGGTGCTCCGGACGATGTACCAGTCGGGATACCGGGGCGACGTCTACCCCGCGCCGAGCCTGTGGGGGCGCGGCGACGTGGGCGTCTTCCCGACCTACCCGTACCCCGAGGGGCTCGCCCGCATGCGCGAGGGCAGCAGCTGAGCCGTACTCCGGGAAACCCGCTGCCAACTCGGGCGTTCGGGTCAACGGGCGTCGATGTCTCGGTGCTCGGTCTCGGATGCGGCGGCCCCAGTCGGCTTGGGACGCGCGGGAACGTCACCCCCGAGACGCATCGGGATGCCGCCGACGTGGTCCGAGCAGCGGTGGAATCGGGTCTCACGCTCATCGACACCGCCGAGAGTTACGGCACACAGCCGGCCATCGCAGATGCGATCCGTGCCTGCCGGGACGACGTTGTCCTCTGCACCAAGAAGGCGGCGACGGAGCGTGCCGCGGATGGCGCTACGAGGTTCGTCACGCCCGCGGAGTTCGGCGCGGGGCTCGAAGGCTGCCTTCGCGAGTTGCGGGTTGAGAGCGTCGATGTGTTCTTCCTGCACGGCATCACGCCCGAGGAATACGACTACGCCGTTTCGGAGCTGTTGCCTGTTCTCGAGCGGGCGAAGCGGGCGGGCAAGTGCCGGTGGATCGGCGTGACCGAGATGTTCCAGTCGGACCCGGCGCACGCGATGCTCGCCCGGGCGCTCGACGATGCGTGGCCCGAGGTCGTCATGGTCGGCTTCAGTCCGCTGAACCAGTCGGCACGCGAGACCGTCCTGCCTCGCACGCGGGCGATGGGCGTTGCGACGCTCGGCATGTTCGCGGTGCGCCGTGCGATCAGCCGGCCGGAACGGATGCAAGAGACCGTCCGCGAGCTGATCGCGTCGGGCCGCCTTGACCCCGACA
>JANQQZ010000043.1 GCA_028284805.1 Phycisphaerales bacterium | reverse complement strand
CGCCGGGTGAAGTAGGGCATGAAGACGTAGGGCGGGATCGAGCCCCGGGCCCACTTGCGGAGCATGTCGGTCAGCTCGCCGCCCTCGCCCAGGATCGCGCTGGGCCTGAAGATGGTCCAGGGCAGCGCGCTCCGCCTGAGGATGCGCTCGCCCTCGGCCTTGGTCCGCTGGTACTCGGCGCGCCCCTCGGGCGAGACGCCGAGCGCCGAGATCCGGATGAACCGCTCGAAGCCGCCCTTGTCGTCGAGGAGACGCTCGCACGCCCCGACCAACGCCTGGACCGCGCGGACGTGCAGCGCCTCGAACCGCTGGCCCTGCTGCTCACGCAGGATGCCGATGCAGTTCACGCACGCGTTGGCACCCTCGACCAGTCGATGCGCCGACTCGGTCGAGATCGAGTCGGTCTGCACGGGGATCACCCGGGAGCGGTCGCTCACACCCGCGAAGACCCGCCCCGCCTTGTTCGGGTCGCGCACGAGCGCACGCACGGTGTGCCCGCGCCGGGCCAGCTCGGCGACCACGTGCCGCCCCACGAAGCCCGTCGCCCCTGCCACGGCGATCGTCATGCCATCGGTCTGGGTCATGGTCGGTGTCTCTCCGTTGCCGTCGATCGGAAGCGTTCGACGCGGAGCGATGGTAGCGGGCTGTACCATCTGCTGTGACGCTTTCCGCGAGCGATCTCGGCTTCGAGTACGCCCCACGGCGCGTGCTCAGCAGCGTCAGCCTCGCCGCCCAGCCCGGGACGCGCACCGCGATCATCGGGCCAAATGGCTCGGGCAAGTCCACGCTGCTCCGCTTGCTCGCGGGGAACCTCGTCCCGGGCTCGGGGCGCGTCACGCTCGGGGGCACCGCGGTCGCCTCGCTCTCCCCAGTGCGCCGGGCCCGCAGCATCGCGGTCGTGCCGCAGTCGGTCACGCTCGCCTTCCCGTTCAGCGTGAGCCGGTTCGTCGGGTTCGGTCGGCACACGCTCGGTCGGCGCGGCATCGAGCGTGCGATCGCCCAGTCGCTCGAACGCGTCGGGCTCGCGAACCGGGCCGATGACCCACTGGGCGAGCTCAGCCAGGGCCAGCAGCAGCGGGCCTCGATCGCCAGGGCCCTCTGCCAGCTCTCGGGCATGCCCACCGAGGCTCGCTACCTCCTCGCCGACGAGCCCACCGCCTCGCTCGACCCGGCCCACGACCTGCTCGTCCGAGACCTGATCGCCCAACTCGCGAGCGAAGGCGTGGGCGTGGTCGCGGCGTTGCACGACCTCGCGGCCGCTGCGGCGTTCGACCACGTCCTGCTGCTCGGCCCGAAGGGGCGCCCGATCGCCCAGGGCCCCGCGAGCGAGGTCATTACCCGAGAACCGCTGGAGCGTGCCTTCGGCGCGGGCTTCCGGACGCACACCGACGAGGCCGGGGCAGTGGTTGCGGTCTCGGCGAGCCGCCTGCCGTAAGCTTGGAGCATGGGCGGCTTCTTCAACTGGCTTTCGAACAACGGCCAGCTCGTGGTCATCATCGGCTTCTTCGCGCTCTCCGCGTTCGGCGGGGTCGCGCGCTGGCTCCAGGAGCAGGCGGCCAAGAAGAAGGCCGAGGCCGAGCGCCGCCGGAAGATCGAGGCTCAGCTCCGGACCGGGCGGGCCGAGCCCACAGCGACGCAGCCCTCGGCGTCGTCCTCCTCGCCTGCACCGCAGCCCGAGACCGATGCCCCGGAGACGTTCGCCGAGCGGCGTCGCAGGCAGATCGAAGAGATGCGTCGCCGACAGGAGGCGGCGGAGCGTCAGCGCCGGACCGCCCAGCAGCGTCGCCCCATGCCGACCGCCGAGGCACCCCAGCCCGTGCCCCAGACGCCGGAGCCCGTGCTCGTCCCGCCCTCCGCTCCGGTGCCCTCGCAAAGCCGGGTTCGTCGGCGCACGCCGACGCCCTCCTCCCAGCCCCGCGCCAAGGAGGCCTCCCCCGAGATCGAGAGCCTGGCAGCGGCGTTCGAGCGTCGCGAGCGTTTGGAGCGATCATCCGAGGGCACATCACCAACAACGCGCGCTTTAGGCGGTCTGGGACCCGGGCTCGATCGCCAGAGCCTCCGGAAGGCGGTGGTGCTCGCGGAGGTGCTCGCATCGCCCGTCGCTCTGCGTGACGACGGGCAGAAGGCCGTGTAGCCAACCGGGTTCCGGCTCGGGTCGGCTCAGCGGACCAGCGACCGGATCGCCATGCGCGTCCGGTTCGTGCTGGCGAAGCCGAAGACCGACCGCCGCTCGACGATGTCCTCGGCGACGATCGTGGTCCGCCCGGGCCTGATCGTGGCGATCCACTGGCGGGCGCTGCGCGTGACCTTGACCATGCCGAAGTCGAAGGTGAACTCGGTCATGATCAGGTCGGCGTCGAAGCTGCCCATCGGGGTCTCGATGCGCTGGCGTCCCGCGTAGGTCACGCGGGCGGTGCCCTCGCCTGGCTCATCGCGCTGGCCCGAGGCGTCGCGGATCCGCGGCGTGAAGGTGCCCTCGACGCTGTCGCCCTGGCGCATGAGCGGTGCCGCGAGCCGGACGGGCGGGTCGAAGACCGTCGTGAGCTGCTCCTTGCCTCCGACGGATTCGTGCAGAAGGACCGAGCCGTCGCCTCCCTCGCTGAGCAGGACGCGCCGCTCCAGGATCCGCTCGCGAGACTCGTCGGCGGGCACGCGGTACCGCTCGATCATCCACCGGTCCCCGTCGCCGAAGACCTGGATCTCGCCAGAGTCCCGCGCTGGCTTGGCCGAGCTGCCCACGAACCGGTCGTAGCGGGCGATGATCGGGTCGCGTGCGTAGGCGACCTCGGCTGAGAGCAGGCCCTCGCCCGGGAGCGTGATGCCGATGCCGATGCCCGGCGCGGGCGTGTCGGCCTCCAGCCTGGGCGAGCCCGAGCAGCCAACCAGCAGCGAGGCGGATGGGAGCAGGACCGAGATGAGCGATCGTCGGCGCATGGGTGAGGATCCTATTCGCACCGCCCGCTGTCGGGCTCCGCTAGACTCGCGACGATGATCGGGCCACGGAGGGTTCACATCGCGGTGCCGCTTGGCCTTGCCCTGATGGTCGTGGGTGGCTGCGCCGCGATCGAGGACCTCGGCTACCAGCGGAACCCCAACTCGCAGAGCATCCTCGATCTGTGGCAGCGGCCTCCACCGGATCAGGCAGTCCGCTGGGCGATGGACCCGCACAGCGCGGACAACCGCTACCGGGGCGTGTCGCTGCTCGCCGACGCTCCCTTTGCGGGCGAGGACGTCTACCTCCAGCTCTTCGTCGACTCCGCGGGCGACCCCGACAGCGCCGTCCGCTCCGCGGCGATCCGGGGGCTGGCCAACCACGGCCGCCCGGAGCACGCCAGGGTTCTCGCAGACGCCCTGCGCGACGAGAGCGACTTGGTGCGGCTCGAGGCCGCCCGCGGGGCGCAGCGGATCCACAACCCCGAGATCGTGCCCGCCCTCTTCGGGCGGCTCGACCCCGAGACCGAGTTGGAGCACGATGTCCGCGCGGGTGTGGCGCACGCGCTCGGGCAGTACGCCCAGCCCCGCGTGCTCGATCAGCTGGTCGCTGCCCTCCGCGACCCTTCGCTCTCGGTCAACCGGCACGCCGCCGAGGCGCTCACGATCCTGACAGGCGAAGACCTCGGGCTCGACCCCGTCGCGTGGCTCGGATTCGTGCGATCGACCGAGGAGCCGTTCGCCAAGGGTGCGCGGTACCGCTACCCGACGTTCGAGCGTGGGATGAGGCTTGTCGAGTACATCCCGCTGTACCCGCCGCCGCCCAGCGACCCGCCCGCCGAGCCGATCGGGCTTCCCAAGGTCGAGCGGTAGCCCGCACATCCCGCGTATCCCGCACGATCGGAACCCGCCGCCCGCCGCGAAGCCTTGCGGCCCGGATCGGGGATGCGATGCTTGATCAGCGGAGCGGCGGGGGTCGCCCGCGGGCGGAGGCTGGAGCGTTGAAAGCACTTTTGATCGACGAGCGGGGCCCGCGCCTGGACCCCGCGTATGCCACTCCGAACGCGGGGCGGGGGTCGACGCTCGTGCGCGTGTTGTGCACGGGGCTGAGCGGTCTCGACCTCGCCGCCGTTGCGGGGCGGATCGCGCACGCGGGCGTGCTTGGGCATGAGATCGTCGGTCGGGTCGAGTCGTGCGAGCTCGCGGGGCTCGAGGGCGCGGTCGTCGCGGTCGATCCCGAGCTGCCCTGCGGGTCCTGCGACTGGTGCGCATCGGGCATGCCCAGGCACTGCCGGTCGATGCGCCGGCTCGGGTTCGGCTCCACCGACGGCGGGCTGGCTGAGTTCGTTGCCGTTCCGGTCCGCAACCTCGTGCGCCTGCCCGCGTCGCTCGAGCCCGAGCTCGCGGTGCTGGCCCAGCCCGTTGCGGACGCGGTGCACGTCGCGCGGCTCGTTCCGGTCGAGCGCCAGACCTACGTAACGGTGATCGGCGACGGGGTGAGCGCGCTGCTGATCGCCCAGATCCTCGCCGCCCGCAACGCCTCGGTCCGCCTGCTGGGCGCCAGGCCCGACCGGTTTGGGCTCTGCGAACGCTGGCGGATCCGGCACCGCGACATCCGAGAGGCGGGGCTGCGCGCGGACCAGGACGTCGTCGTCGCCTGTTTCGACGCTGAGCCGACCGAAGCGGACCTCTCGGGCGCCGAGGCGGCGGAGCGGGCGCTGGGGATGCTCAGGCCCCGGGGCACGCTCGTGGTGAGCGGCCCGGCGGTCCCAATCGAGGGTGTCGGGCTGGATCTCTCGCGAGCCGCTGAGGCGATCGTCTCGGGCGAACTCCGCGTCGTGGGCTCCAGGCGGGGGGCGCTGGCAGAGGGCGTGGGCGCGATCGCCTCTGGGTCGGTCGACCTTGCGCCGCTGATCACCGCGCGGGCCAAGCTCGACGAGGGCGTCGGGCTCCTCCGCGCGGCGTCCGACCCGAGCCAGCTGCGGACGCTCGTGCGTGTCGCGGCCTAGCCCGACGGGCGGGCCTTACCAGAGCGTGCGGACGCGCACCGTCTCCGGGATCGAGCGCAGCGCCTCGGCCAGCCCTCGCGTATCCGTCGGGTCGACGTCGAGCACGACGTAGCCGACTTCCTCGTCGGTCCGCAGGTACTCGCCCGCGACGTTCACGCCCAGCTTGCTGATCGACTGGTGGAGCGCGCTGAGCACGCCAGGAACGTTCTTGTGCGTGTGCAGGATGCGGTGCGGGCGTGACCCGTCGCTGTTGATCTGTGCAGGCAGCTCGACCTCGGGCATGTTCACGGCGCCGGTCGTCGAGCCGATGTCGAGGAAGCGCACCAGCTTGGTCGCGACATCCTCGGCGATCGCCTCCTGCGCCTCCTCGGTGCTGCCCCCGATGTGCGGCGTCAGGATGACGTTGTCGAGCCCCCGGATTTCGCTCTCGAAGGGCTCTTCGCCCGAGCCTGGTTCCTCGGGGAAGACGTCGAACGCCGCACCGCCCAGGTGCCCGGAGCGCAGCGCGTCCGCGAGGGCCGCGACATCGACCACGTCGCCCCGCGCGTTATTGATGAGGAACGCGCCGGGCTTCATCGCACCGATCTCGGGGGCGCCGATCAGGCGTTCGGTCGCCTCGGTCTGGGGCACGTGCAGGGTCACGACATCGCTCGCGCCGAGCAACTCGTGGAGCGACAGCACGGGCTGCGCGTTGCCCAGCGGCAGCTTGGGCGTGATGTCGAAGTACATGACGCGCATGCCCATGGCTTCGGCGAGGACGGACACCTGCGTGCCGATGTGCCCGTACCCCACGATGCCCAGAGTCTTGCCGCGGATCTCGTGGGCGCCGGTAGCGCTCTTGCGCCACACGCCTGCGTGCATCTCGTTCGACCGGTCGCCCAGCCTCCGCGACAACGCGACGCACTCCGCGATCGTCAGCTCGGCGACCGACCGCGTGTTGCTGAACGGGCTGTTGAAGACGGGCACGCCCCGGGCGCGGGCGCTGTTCAGATCGACGTGGTTCGTCCCGATGCAGAAGCACCCGGCAGCGAGCAGCCTGGGCATCGCGTTGATCACGGGCCCGGGCAGATCGGTCTTGCTGCGGATGCCCAGCACGTGTACGCCGGCTCCGGTCTCGATCAGATCGTCGGGCGTCAGCGCCCGCGTGATGCGCTCGACGCGGTAGGCGTGGTCCGCGAACACCTCCGCGGCGCGTGGGTGGATGTTCTCCGCCAGCAGCACGCGGATCTGGTCCTTCGGGAACGAGGTCGCGGGTGCTGTCATGGCGCGGGCACTGTATCGGGCGCGATCGCGACAGGTTCCTCGGCTCCGAGGCTGACCACGCCCGTTGCGATCAGCACGCCCAGCACGATCGCGAGCGCGATGCGGTACCAGCCGAACGCCTCGAGCCCGTGCTTGTTCAAGAAAGCGACGAGCCACCGAACCGCGAGGGCGGCGCTGACGGTCGCGACGATCAGGCCCGCGGCGAACGAGGCGACGCCGAACACCTCGAAGATGTTGGGCACGCCCGCGTCGTGAGATTCCTTCAGGTTCTTGGCCAGCTTGTAGAGGCACGCCCCGCCCAGCGTGGGCAGCCCGAGCAGGAAGCTGAATTCCGCGGCCTGCTTGGGCTTCAGCCCCGCGAGCACGCCCGCGGTGATCGTCATCATCGACCGGCTGGTGCCGGGCCACATCGCGAGGCACTGCATGAAACCGATGAACAGCGCCTGCTTCACGGTCATCGCGGCGAGGGAGTCGGTCTCGTCCTCGGGGTGCTCGCGGTGCCTGCGGAGCTGCCAGCGGTCGAGCACGATCATGTAGACCCCGCCCAGCGCGAGCGCCGCGATCACGGGCACGGTCGTGAAGAGGTACGACCCGATCAGGTCGTCGAGTAGCACACCCAGCGCTGCTGCCGGCAGGAAGGCAACGACCAGGTTGATCAGCAGCCGGCGTCCCGCGGGGCTCTTGCCGACGAGGCCCCGGAGCATCTGGAAGACGCGGTCTCGGTAGAGCCCGAGCACCGCGAGGATCGCGCCGCCCTGGATCACGATGTTGAACGCGTCGACCGAGCTCTTGATCTCGGGCTCGTCGAGCCCCATCAGCGAACTCGCGATGATCAGGTGCCCCGTCGAGCTGACGGGCAGGTACTCGGTGATGCCCTCGACCAGCCCGAGGATCGCGGCTTGCCACCATTCCATGCGGAGCGCTCCCTTCGGGCGATCGTTGGCACGCCGGGTAGCATCGGCTGTGTCCGATCACCAGATCAACACGATCCGAATCAACGAGCCGGGTGACGGTCGGATCGCGGCGTACCGCGACCTGCGCGAGAACCGACTGCCCAGGCCCGCCGAGGGCGCTCCGCATGGGCTTTTCATCGCCGAGGGAGAGAAGGTCGTGCGTCGGTTTGCCGAGGGCGCGAGCCGCTTCCCGGTGCAGTCCGTCCTGCTCGCCCAGGCCCGGCTGGAGCGAGACGCCCCCTGGCTGGCAGGCCTGCCCTCGGGCACGCCGGTCTACCTCGCAGAGCGATCGGTCATGGACGAGAT
>JANQQZ010000035.1 GCA_028284805.1 Phycisphaerales bacterium | reverse complement strand
CATCGACCTCGGTGCCTACGAGTTCCAGGGCGTCACCTGCCTGCCCGACGTGAACCTAGACGGCGTGGTCAGCCCCGCCGACTTCAGCGCCTGGATCACTGCCTTCAACGACAACTCCCCCCTCGCCGACCAGAACCGCGACGGCGCGGTTACCCCGGCCGATTTCAGCGCGTGGATCATGAACTTCAACGCGGGCTGCCCCTGAGCGGGCGGTCTAGGCGAGGAGGCGGACGACATCGGCCGCGGCGTGGGCGTAGCCATCGGCGTCGACGCGTTGGGCGAGCGCAGGGTCGGCCTTGAAGGCGCCACCCCCGACGATCACGCGGGGGACATCGGCCTCGCGGACGGCACGGATCGCCTGTGTGAGCGCCGGTAGATGGACGGTCATCATCGCGCTGAGCACGACGGCGGAGGGGGTGTAGCACTCGCAGGCGCGCACGAGGTCGCGTACCGGGACATCGGCACCGAGGTAGACGGAGGTGTGCCCGGCGATCTCGACCAGGTCGGCGACGGCGCGCACACCGATGTCGTGACGGTCGCCCTCGATCGCGCCGACCAGAACCTTGCTGGCGTTCTGGCTCGCGGACTCGCGCCCGGCGGTGTGGCTGAGCACCGCCATCGCGCCGCGGATGGCCTCGGTCGCGGCGTGCTCCTCGGGGACGCTGATCTCGCCCAGGTGCCACATGGTGCCCAGCTCACGCTCGGCCGGGAGCAGCACCTGCTCGTAGAGATCGCCGACCGGGGCGCCCTCGGCGTACGCGTCCAGGACGAGGCGGATCGCGTCGCGTCGGTTGCCGTCGAGCGTGGTCTCGAGGAACCGCAGGGTCAGATCGGCGCGCGGGGAACCCGGCACGAGACGGTCCAGTGACATGGGCTCGCCCGCGGTGGCCCGGATCCCGGCCTCGAGCACCGGGTCGACCGCCTTGACGCACATCGGGGGCAGATCGGACGTGATTGCAGCGCGGAGTGCTTCGAGGCTCCGTCCGACGGTCTCGGTCGGGACCTCTCGGGCAGCGAAGGCGGCGACGGACCAGGCGACGTCGCTCGCGAAGAGCTCGGCCGAGCCGAGTTCGACCGAGGCCGCGAGCTCGTCGACGCGCTGGCTGAGGTTGTCGTGCCAGCCTCGGTAGGCCTTGGGTCCGAAAAGCTGACCCGCCTCGGGGTAGCTCTCGAGCAGGCTCTCGGCCGCGTGCGAGGCGATCGCGCGGGCACCCGATCGCAGCATCGTCGCGGCGAACGAGCGGGCATCGCTGGATTGCGGAGCGGCGTCTTGCATGGCGTGCGATTCGAGCGCGGCGGGTGTATGGCTTCAAACGCGGGCCGATTCAGCCCTTGCGCTCGTAGTAGTCCAGATTGATCTGGACGTACTTGTTCCATTCCTCGGGGAGGTCTTCTTCGGGATAGATCGCCTTGACGGGGCACTCGTCGACGCACAGGCCGCAGTCGATGCAGGTGTCTGGGTCGATGTAGAGCTGGTCCTCGGTCTCGTAGTCGTCCTCGTCCTTGGTCGGGTGGATGCAGTCCACCGGGCAGACCTCGACGCAGGCGGTGTCCTTGGTCTTGATGCAGGGCTCGCCGATGATGTGGGGCATGGGAGGATCCTCGAACAGACTCGCAACATAGAACTGTTCTAGTCTAGCGCACTCGGAACGCCCCACACGTCGTGAGGGGCGTCCGGTGCATGGGATTCACTTGCGAAGGGATCCGTTTGGTTCAGTCGCCCACGGCCCAGTGGGTGAGCTTGACGTTGTAGGTCTGGACAAACACGAGCTTGAAGTCGGGGTTCAGGTCGCGGCCTCCCGAGAGCATGGCGTTGGTCAGCCCGTTCTCGCCCACGGTGGGCCTCGAGACCCGGATGCGCGAGGTGCTGCTCACGCCCAGCTTGCCTAGGTCGATCGAGACGCCGCCGAGATCCTGCGAGAAGCGGTACGAGAAGTCGCCTGTGCTGAGCACGCACGCCTGCACGGGCGGGCTCATCTCGATCGGGATGTCGGGGTCGACCAGGTAGGGCGTGCCCATGACGTTGCCGTCGGCGTCGAGCGCCTCGAGCAGGATGTAGCTGTTGGCAACCCGGGCTCCGCGCTCGAAGAAGATGATCTCGCCGACCAGATCGTCGTCGCCTTGGTCGTCGTCCTTCAGGGGCTTCTCGAGCTCGAGCACGAACGAGAAGTGCGGGTTGTGCGTCATGTTGTCGATGAAGCTGTTCAGGTTGGTGTTCTGAAACACGCCCACCAGCTGCTGCTCGAATTCGGCGTGGGCCTCGTCCGAGTGCGTAGCAAGCGGCGCCTTCATCGGCTCGGGCCCAACGTCGGAGTCGGGTCCGCGGACGATGCGCGTCTGGCCGTAGCTCCGCTGCTGATCGGTGCCCTGGAAGTCCGTGACGGCGTTGGCGTAGATGAACTTGGTGAACCGCAGCCCGGCACCAAAGTTGATCGCTTCCAGCGTGTTGGTCCCGCGCGGGCCCTCGTAGTCGACCTCGAAGACAGGCTGGTTCGTCTGCCCCGCGGCGGTGCCGCACACACAGGCAAGGGCAGCGGCGGACAGGATTGCGTTTCGTGCGTTCATCGGTGGTCCCTTCTCTTCCCGGCTCGCACACGCTCGTGCGAGGCTGTGCTCCGTTCCCACTGGCGTCACTCCGCCCCAAAGAGACCGTGTATGTGTCCGATTCGAACCCGGGCCTGGCGAGCTACCGGGTGAGGATTTCGTTCCCCGAATTGGGGGTGTCGCGTCTGCGGCGCCGCGCGGACGCGTGACGGTTGTGCGGGATCCGCGTTCTCGGACCAGAGGACGATCCACGTCGGGGGCACCGTGAACTGGCATTGGCTCAGCCGAGCGCGGCCACCAGTTCGTGCATCGACGAGATCACGGTCGTCGCGCCGGATGCAGCAAGATCCCGGGCCGGCGTCAGCCCGGCCAGCCCGATCACGCGCATGCCCGCCGACACCGCGGCCCGGATCCCCGTGACCGAGTCCTCGATCACGATGCACCGATCGACAGCGGTGCCCATGTCGCCCGCCGCGTGCAGGAAGAGATCCGGCTCGGGCTTCCAGACACCCACGTCGTACGCGCTGTAGAGGCGGCGAGCACCGTCGTGGTCGAACCGATCGATCAGACCGGCCGCGGTGAGCGAGGCGTGCATCTTGTTCTGGGGCCCGTTGGAGGCGACGCAACGCCGCGGCCCGCCCAAGGCGTCGAGCGTATCGAGCACCTCGACGGCACCGACGACCGGGTCAATGCCCGCCTCGAACGACGCGAACATCCGTGCGCGGTACTCCGGGAGAAGATCGGGCAGCGATCGGCCCACGCGACGCTCGACCTCGAGCACGATCTCGTTCAGATCGTGCCCCTTGAACATGCGGATGGAGTCCTCGGTGGTCACGGGCCAGCCTGCCTCGGTGATGACCTCCGCGAGCAGACGGTTCGTCAGCGGCTCGGTGTCGACGAGCACGCCGTCGCAGTCGAAGATGATCAACTCCGCGTCGTCGAGCATGGTCTACGCGTCGGGTGACGCCGGCGGGGCGTCCTTCGGGTCGGCCCGCATGAAGAGGGCGTCGCCTTTGTGGAGCGTGTGCCCCCGGCGCAGGGCGTGCGGGCCGTTGTACGCGCACAGCTCGGCGAGGGGCACGCCCTCGGGTGGCTCGCAGCCCCAGGTCTGGCGCAGCTCGCCCATCTTGTCCGGAAGCACGGGCGTGAGCAGGAGCGAGGCGATACGAAGCGTCTCCGCGCACGCGCACAGGATCGTCGCCAGCGCCTTGTCAGCGTGCTCGAGCTCCCCCACCTGTTTGGCGAGGGTGAACGGCGCGCTGTAGCTGATGAAGTCGTCGACCAGGCGCACGAGGCCCAGGGCCTCCTGGGCGGCAACGTCGAGCTCGAAGCGGTCCATCGCGGCGGTCGCTTTTTCGACCGCGGCGGCGCAGGCCTCGGGGAAATTGAACGTGCGCGAGGGATCGTCGGCGGGCTTGCCCACCGCCTCGCGGGCTTGCAGGGCGAGCTGCAAGGACTTGCCATCGGGGAAGCCGAACTCGCCGTTGCACTCGCGAACGAGCTCGCCTTCGAAGTACTTGGCGACCATGTTGGCGACGCGCGAGGCGGAGTTGCCGATGCCGTTGGCCAGGTCGTTGTTGTACACCTCGAGGAAGCGGTCGTGCACGAAGTCCGCGTCGTTGGCCCCGAGCGGGCCCTGTGTGACCAGGTACCATCGCACGGCGTCGAGCGAGTACCTGTCCACGTAGGCCTGGAGCGTCTCGATCTCGATGAAGTTGCCCAGGCTCTTGGACATCTTCCGACCCTCGCGGATCCAGTAGGCGTGGGCGTAGATCGTCTTCGGGATCTCGCGTCCCAACGCGCGGAGCATCGCGGGCCAGATGACAGCGTGGAACCAGAGGATGTCCTTGGCCATCACGTGCACGTCGGCGGGCCAGAACCGCACGCGGTCGTCGGTATCGACGACGGTGAGGTAGTTGCAGAGCGCCTCGATCCAGACGTAGACGCGGTGCGCCTCGTCGCCCGGCATGCGGATGCCCCAGTCCCGGCTGTCGGACGGGTCGTCGTCTTTGATCTGGCGCGAGACCGGGACCTTCTGAAGGCCGGTCTTGATCCGCCCGAGCACCTCGTTCTTGCGCGCGCCGGGCGCGACGCGGATCTGGTCGGTCTCGATCTGCTCCAGCAGCCAGGCCTCGTGCTTGTCGAGGCGGAAGAAGTAGTTCTGCTCGGTCCGCTTCTCGAGCTCGCGTCCGGTGACCGGGCTCTTGTAGTCGTGCTCGCGGGCGACGTTCTCGGGGACGTACTCCTCCTGCGAGGCGTCCCACCAGCCCTCGTAGTCGCCAAGCTCGATGTCGCCCTGCTCCATGAGCCGCGCGATGTATGCGGACGCTCTGGTCTTGTGGCGATCCTCGCTGGTGCGGACGAAGTCGTCGTGGGTGAAGCCCATGGCGTCGAAGGCCGCCCGGAAGGCGTCCGCGTTCTGATCCGCCCACTCCTGGGGGGTCAGCCCCCGCTCCGCGGCAGCCTGGACGACCTTCTCCGCGTGCTCGTCCGTACCGGTCAGGAGGAAGACATCGCCCGGGCGACCGAGGCGGAGGCGTTGGAAGCGGGCCGCGACGTCCGCGAGCAGCGTGGTGTAGCAGTGCCCGATGTGGGGCCTGTCGTTCACGTAGTAGATGGGCGTGGTGACGTAGTAGGTCTCGGCTGGGTAGGTGCTCACGGGCGGATGGTATAGGCTTGGCCGACCGAGCGAGCCGCGCTGGCCGAGACCGCCGGCGGCGGCAGAGAAGGGGACCGGGATGACGCGCGACGAGTTCGAGGCCGAGGCGCTCGAGCATCTCGATGCGGTCTACCGCATCGCGTATCACCTGACCCGCAACGAATCGCGGGCCCAGGACCTGGTGCAGGACGTCTATCTCCGCGCGATCAAGTCGGCCGCCAAGAACGGCTTCGAGGCCAAGGGCGGGGGCATGAGGCCCTGGCTCTTCGCAATCGCTCACAACACGTTCTATTCGACGATCAAGCGCGAGAACCGGGCCCCGACGGCTGTCGGCGAGTTCCACGGCGACGCCTCGAGCGAGCCATTGCCAGACGAGCCGCCCCCCGCCTGGGACGGCGGGAGCTTCGACTGGGAGCACGTCGACAGCCGTCTGCGCGATGCGGTTGAGGATCTGAAGGACGAGTATCGCCAGGTGCTGCTGATGTGGGGTGTGCAGGGGCTGAAGTACCGCGAGATCGCGGAGGTGCTGGACGTCCCGATCGGGACGGTGATGAGCCGCCTGCACCGGGCACGGAAGCTGGTCGCGGAACATCTCGCCGAGCAGCCAGGTGCTCTTGACGAGTTGGGGATTTCGATTAGTGATAACTAACAAAAACTGGCGAGAACGAATGAGTTCGGTCTGCCACCAAAAAAACTGACCAGAAGCCGTCTCGGGCGGAAGAGCGGGCGGCCCGGCACTGTTCCACGGGGCGGAACGGCTTGCGGCACATCGGACCCAAGTCCTGATCGAACAGCGGTTTGTCATCTGTTGAGCAGCGGAAACGGAACGAATGAGCAACACGGACCGAAACGGCACGAACGGCGACCTGCCCCTGGCGGGTCTGATCCGGATGGCGGCGGACGGCGAGATCTCGGCCGAGCAGGAACGCCGGCTCGAGGTCGAGCTCGACCGCGACCCGGATGTCGCGCGCCGGATCGAGGCCGAGCAGCGCCTGCGGTCCTCGCTCGGGCGGGCGTTTGCCGATGGTCCGGCAACACCTGGCGGGCTCCGCGAACGTATCGCCGCGGCGATGGCTCAGGCCGATCTTGCCGACAGCACACCCGTTGACGCGGAACCCGGCGACGATGTCCCGACACGGATGGCCCCGATCACCCGCGACCGGTCGTTCTGGTCGGGCCCGGCGGCGCGCGTGCTCGCCGCGGCGGCGGCGCTCACGCTCGTCGCGACGGTGTTGGTTGTGACCCGTGGCTCGGGAGGCGACCCGACCACCGGCAGCCGCACGAGAGCGGTGCAGTTCGTTGCGACCGAGCACGGACGCTGCGTGGCCGATATCGCGATCGGCGCGGACAAGTTCGTCGTGACCGATCCCGACGCCATGCCTGGCTTCACGGGCGGCGTGCTCGGGGCCGAGATCACCCTCGCCGATCTGGTGACCAGCGGGGTGCAGAACGTGAGCTTCGTCGACGCGGGCGAGTGTCACGTGCCGGGCGGAGGCGAGAGCCTGCACCTGCGGTTCGAGGCGCCCACGGGCGAGGAAGGGTGCGTGGAGCGGTTCTCGCTCTTCGTGCAGAACGACACCGGGCGCCTGGGCCTGACTGAGGGCGTGAGCTACGAGCTCGACCCGTCGGGCGGCGGCGCGATCGATCTGAAGAGCCCTGCCGTGTACGTCTGGCTCCGGGAAGGCCTGGTGTACTACCTGGTGGTCGACAACGCCAAGGCGTGCCGGACGATCAGGGACCAGCTTTCGGCCCCCGAGGCTGTCGAGCCCCTGACCAACGCCGCCTGAGCGGCATTCCCGTCCAGAAGTCCCCGGTTTCCGGTCGATCAAACTCCCCCGCAACCGATCGGTGCGGCGAGCCGATCCGTACAATGACGGACGGGCGTCGCCCATCGCGGGGCGGACACGGAGGATCGACCGATGATCGGACACACCAAGCGGGCCGTGGTTCTCAGTGTGCTTCTGGCGGCTGGCGCGGCCTCGGGCCAGGACGCCCACGGTGATGGGCGGGTCAAGGACGCGAACCAGCGGGTGGGCTCGGGCGGGTACAACTCCGCGGTCCGGGCCGACTTCTCCGCCGCGAACGCCCTCCGCGCGGCGATCGTGACCGGCAACGCGCCGGGCGGGCTCAGCTTCCGGGGCGACGTGGGGTACGCGGCCCCGCGCGAGTTCCGGGGTGAGCTGGGCTCGGACGACCTGTTCGAGTTCCGGCGCGACTCGCTGTACTCCGGGCTGAGCGGGCAGGGCATCCGGGGGACTGATGCGCTGCAGTATCAATTCGCGCTGACCACCGGCAGCCGCCCACCCGCGGCATTGGCGGGCTCGCTGACGGTGCAGCGCGACGCGACCGGGGTGCAGGTCCCCGTGGACCCGGCCCGCCCCGCGACCGACGCGGCGGCGGGCGCCGTCTCGACCCTCACGCGGGTCGACCCCGCGAGCTTCGGCGACACGCGCGGGGCCGGCTCGTGGCGCCTGCGATCGTCGGCGGGTTACGTGACCGACCGCTCGCTGGCTGAGAGCCTCGTGGGCGGGTACGAAACCGAGGCGGGCGATCGGTTCGGTGTGTCCGCGTCGCCGCTCGGTGGGATCCGCTCGTTCGAGGTCTCGCCGCAGTCGCAGCGGTCGCGCGACACGCTCGCGATGCCCAGCGACGCGTCGAGCCCGGCGGCTCAGCCGATGACGGCCGACACCGCGGCCCAGACCACCAGCCTGAGCGCGTACGACAGACTGGTCGAGGGTGTGCAAGGCGAGTACGGCCTGCAACGCGGGCTCAACACCGGCGGCGAGGGCGGGGTCGTCGAGATGGTCGAGGAGCAGAACCGGAAGCTCCGGGAGTTCCTGGAATCCGTGCGATCGGATGCCACGCCCGAGCCCATCCAGCAGGACGAGCCCTCGGGCGAGGAGCCGGGCGAGCCCATCGACCCCGACGAGCCCGTGCCGGCCTCGGAGCGGCTGATCCGCGAGCTGGACGAGTTGGGCGTGGAACGCGGCGCGATCGAGGCGCTGCGGTCGACCCAGACCCGCATCGACGACCTGGTGGACCCGGGTCGGTTCGCGGGGCAGGACTTCTACGCGACACACATGACCAACGGGCGGGAGCTCATGGCCGCGGGGCGGTACTTCGAGGCGGAGGCGCGCTTCTCGTTGGCGCTCTCCGTGCGAGAGGGGGATCCGACGGCATCGATCGCGCGGGTGCACGCCCAGATCGGTGCGGGGCTGTTCCTCTCGGCAAGTGTGAACCTGCGTGACACCTTCACCCAGAACCCGCTGCTGATCGCCGCGACGTATGCGCCCGAGTTGATGCCAACCGATGCGAGGCTGCGGTCGGTGATCGAGCGGCTCAACGCGCGCGTGGACGGCGAGGGCAGCGAGGCGCGGGCGGCGGCGCTGCTGCTGGCCTACGTCGGGCGGCACGCGGACGACCAGAACCTAGTCCGACGGGGACTCAGCCGGCTCGATGTCGATGGCCCCGATCGGCTCGCGCAGCTGCTCCGTCTCGTCTGGCTCGACGATGCCGACGTGCAGCGGGCGCTCGATCAGCTGGGCGAGGCGAGCGAGGACGGCGCCGAGTGACCATCGCGGGCGAGCAGGGCAACGAGCTGCGCGAGGCCGTCGAGCGGGCGAAGCAGGAGATCCGCAAGGGGCTCGACCGACCGGACGCGCCAGGCGGTGCGCTGACGATCACGTCGTTCATGTCGGACGGGTCGCTGCCCAGGCTGTGCGACCGGCTGGGCGGGCTCACGGGCACGCCGGTCTCGCTGCACGACGCGGGCGGTGCGCTCGTCGAGACCTCGTCGGGTGATCCGC
>JANQQZ010000024.1 GCA_028284805.1 Phycisphaerales bacterium | reverse complement strand
CTTCTCCGGACACCGTGCCCACCCGGATCTTCGGTCCAGGCAGATCGCCCAGCACCGCGATCGGCATGTCCATTTCCTGTGCGACGCGGCGCACCGTCTTCAGACGCTCGCCATGCTCCGCGAACGACCCGTGTGAGAAGTTGAACCGGAACACGCGCACCCCGAGCGAGATCAGCCGAGCCACCATCTCGGGTGACTCGCTCGCCGGGCCGATCGTTGCGACGATGCGCGCGACGGTCGGGAACCGTGCCGCGGGGTGCTCTCGGTTTGGGGACATCATTCAGCTCTCCGTCGCCGAAGCCCGGCGATCCCGTTCGAGCCGAACAACCCGCTCGTACTGCTCCCTGAAAAACACGGTGTACGCGATCCGACTCCGCGTGCCCCACTCCGGGTCGCGCCACGAGTTGCGGATTGCCCGGTAGTTTGCCTCCGTGAATGCCAGCATCTCGCCATCGGGCATCGCGTGCGTCGGCATGGCGTAGAACGCCGCTTCCATCTCGGCCAGCACCTCCGGCGGGAACGCCCCGTCCGACCGGGCACGGTTCAAGGCTCCCCACGCCTGCTTCAGCTCCGTCCCCGTGTCAATCCCGAACGCCCCCATCATCGGACCGATCGAACTCCGCCATCCAGCGGGCGACTCGTCCCCCGCCAGGTCGTACGGGTTCACGCGATCGACGAACCGATCGAAGTGGTCGGTATACATCACCCGACGAGCCGGCAGGCGGCGGAGCGAGTACCTCTCGGGCCCCCAGCCATCGCCCTCGCCATCCGGCGCGAAGTTCCACACCGACTGTCCCTGCTCCGTGAGCACGTACTCGATGAACCGCCGCGCAAGCTCGGGCTCGGGCCCGCCCCGCAGCACGCTCACCGGGTCCGGATCGACGTACACACTACCGTCCGGGTCCACGTAACCCACGCGCCCCTCGCCCGGGTCCTGGCCCTCGAGCAGCACGCTCTGCGCCTGACCGCGCCCGTAGAAATCGATCGCCAGGCCCGCCGCCGCCTCGCCCGCGCTCACGTCGATCGGGGGCTTCGTGCTCGACCCCGAGAAGTACCGCGAGTTCGCGGAGATCTCTCGCAAGAGCCTCCAGCCCCCGTCCCACCCCTCGTGGCTCAGGATGTAATCGAGCGTCGTCGTGATCGAGCCCGAAAGACGAGGATCCGCCATCGCCACCGCGTTCATCAGCTCGGGTCTGGCCAGGTCATGAAACGACGCGGGCGGCTCGAGACCAAGCTCCGCGTACACCTCACGGTTGTACACGATCCCGAAGCTGCTCACCGCCGTCGCCAGCCAGTGCTGGTCCTCCTCGTACAAAGGCTGCGACCCGATCGCGTTCTCGCCGAACCACTCGTCGAGCTGCGAAGGCTCGAAACCCGCAGGCACCGACATCGGGAGCGTCACCGTCTCGCCCTCGCGGGTGACCTTCAGATCCCAGACCAGCCGCCCGTGGTCGTACGACCCGCCGCCGAACATCAGATCGATTGGGATCGATCCCGGCTCCATATCGAACGTCTGCTGATCGATCTTGCCAGACGCCCACGCGGCCTGATACTGCGCCTTGAGCTGCTTGATGATCTCGCTGGTGCCACCAGGCGTGACAAAGCGAACCTCGACGCCCTCGCCGAATTTCTCGCGATGCCACCGATCGAAACCCCTGCCGAACTCCTCGCGGAGCTGAGCCACGTGTGGTGTCACCACGATCAGCCGACGCATCCCTGCCTCCGGGGCGTCCACCGTCTGGCGGAACACCAGCGGCAGCGCCACGAGCGCGACGAACAGCACACCGATCACCGTCCTGGCTAGCGTCATGCCCGCAGTCTACCGTCCTCGGATGACCGCAGATCCCCAGAGCCCATCCGTCTCGATCGTCACCGGCGCGAGCTCGGGGATCGGTCTCGCGACCGCCCGCCGCCTCGCCAGCGCAGGGCATCACGTCGTCATGGTGGGCCGAACCGAGTCGACGCTCAACGATGCCGCCGACAGTCTCGACGCCCCCTCGGGCACCACCGCCATCGCCGCCGACATCGGCGACACCGATCAGGCCCGCGCCATCGTCAGCCACACCGCGTCCGATCTCGGACGGATCGATGTGATCGTCAACAACGCCGGCGCCGCCCCGCTCCTGCCCATCGACGAGACCACCGACGAGATCCTCGACCACACCTTCCGTGTCAACGCCCTTGGCCCCGCCGCCCTCATCAGCGAGGCCTGGCCCGTCCTCACCGCCCAGCGTTCGGGCCGCATCGTCAATGTTTCGACCCTGGGCACCGAAGACCCCTTCCCGGGCTTCTTCGCGTACGCCGCGAGCAAGGCCGCGCTGAACCTGATGACAAAGTCCTGCGCCAACGAGGGCGCCGAGCACGGCATCCGCGCGTTCGCTGTCGCCCCTGGCGCCGTCGAGACCCCCATGCTCCGAGGTCTCTTCGACGAGTCGGTGATCCCGAAGCAAGCCTGCCTGGATCCCGACGAGATCGCGGCTGTCATCACCGACTGCACCCTGGGCAACCGCGACCACGATTCTGGCACCGTCATCTGGATACCCAACCCGCCGACCGCCTCGGAATGAGCGACCCACGACCAAACACCCTCGACCAGATCCTCGAGACCATCTGGACCGAGCTCGAGATCGGAGCCGCCAAGGCCAAGCACGGCTTCCACCAGCCCGTGCTCGCCACGACCTCATCCGACGGCACACCCACCGCCCGCACCGTGGTCCTCCGAAAGGCCGACCGCCGGACTGGCGTCGTCGCCTGCCACACCGACGCCCGTGCTCCGAAGCTCGACCATCTGCGCACCACACCCATCGTTGCCTGGTGCTTCTACGACAGGGCACTCCGAATCCAGGTCCGCGCGACCGGCCCCGTCACAATCCACACCGCAGACGCGATCGCCCAAGAACACTGGCAGCAGTCGCCAACCCGAAGCCGCAGGTGCTATCTCGCCCCGGCGACCCCGGGCACACCTGCCGACGCGATGAGTCTGAACCTGCCAACCGAACTCCGGGACCGAGACCCGACCGTGTCCGAGTCCGAAGCCGGACGCCCCAACTTCGCCGTCCTCCGCTGCACGCCCGAGACACTCGACTACCTCGAGCTGCACCACGATGGGCACGCCCGCGCCCGCTTCACCCGAACCGACGACGCGTGGGCAGGGACATGGATCGAGCCCTAGCCGCCCGAGCCGCTCAGATCCGCCGACATTCCAACCCCCGCGTGTCGGACCAGCAGTCGGAATACGCATGGTCTCTTGCATCCACTCCAAGGAGAGATCATGCGCACCATCAGCATCGCCGTCCTGATCGCCGCCGCCGGCACGCCCGCCGCGCAGCCTTTCGAGTTCGTCGTTGGCGAGTACGCCCTCGACGGCTCGCTCGTCCGCCAGTACGCCGGCGCGGGCCAGGACACAAACATCGACAACCGCGCCCTCGCCCTGAGCCCGAGCGGCGATGTCTACGTCACCCGGAGCACCCTCTCGTCCCCCGATCCATACAAGGGAAGCATCGCGGGCTTCACGCGCCAGGGCGCCCCGATCGAGTCCTTCGCGCTCGACAGCGTCAACCAGAGCAACCGGGGGCTCCAGGACCTTGCCTTCGACTCGGCGGGCAACATCTACGCCGCAACCCGCAACGGCATCGGGCCCATCGGCGACCCGGACTCCAAGGGCTCGATCTTCCGCATCGATGCCAACACCAACGCGATCACGATGCTCCAGCCCTTCAGCGGCGCCCCGAGCTTCACGGGCATCACCATCACCAACGACGACCGCATCTTCGCCTCGGCATGGCGAGGCTCGTTCACGGGCGATGACCAGATGATCGAAACCAACTCCGCGGGCGCATCGCTCAACGAATTCTCGCCGACCGGCAACGGCGTCCGGCACCTCGAAGTCGACCACGGCAACTCCGCTGGCATCGTCGCACTCACACGGGATGCCAGCGGAGGCGGGGCGCCGATCTACGGCTGGCGCCGCTTCGATCTCGCCGGGAACCTCATCGCCACGGTCAACATCGGTGACTCGGACGTCTTCGATCCGCTCGGGCTAGACATCGACGACGCCGGCACCCTCTGGACCTACAACCGCGAGACCGAGAGCGCCGAACGCTACCGCATCGACGGCACGCTCCTCGAATCCCACCCGATCCAGGTCAACGGCGACTTCATCAGAGACTTCATGTACACCCCCGACGGGGCCGCCCTGTTCGCCTACCGCATCCAGATCCCTGCGCCAGCGACGCTTCCGGTGCTCGGATTCGCGGGGGCCGTTATCGCTCGCCGCCGACGGTGATGGTCCCTTCCAGATACGTCGCTGCTCTGCCAGACAGCCGCACGCGGTCGCCGTCCACCACGCAACGCACTTCACCGCCGCGCCTTGAGACCTGCCGCGCGACGAGTGTTGTCCGCCCAAGCCGATCCGCCCAGTAGGGTGCCAGCAGGCAGTGCAACGAACCAGTCACGGGGTCTTCATCGATCCCAACCGCCGGCGCAAAGAGCCGGCTCACGAAATCGTGGCTCCGCCCGGGTGCCGTCACCCCCACCGCACGCACCCCATCGATGCGCTTCAGCAGCCCGAAGTCCGGCGACAGCTCCATGACCTCGCGCTCCGTGTCGAACACACAGATCAGGTCCATGCCCGTGTACACCTCCGCCGGGCGGCCCCCGAGCGCCAACACCAGCGTGTCATCGATCGGTGCCGGCTCGATCGCAAGTGCGGGAAAGTCCATCTCATACAGCGCGCCGTCGCGCCGGACGGTCAGCAGGCCGCTCCGAGACGAGAACACCACACGATCGTGTTCCCACCCGAGGTGAGCCCAGAGGGCATGGCCGGTCGCCAGCGTCGCGTGCCCGCACAGATCAACCTCGCTCGCGGGTGTCATCCAGCGCAGCGCGAAGTCTGCGCCTTCCTCGCCGCCTGGCACGAAGAACGCGGTCTCCGACAGGTTGTGCTCAGAGGCCATCGACTGGAGCAGGTCGTCGTCGGGCCACGACTCCATCGGGACCACGCCCGCCGGGTTGCCCCGAAAGATCTCATCCGCGAACGCATCGATCTGAAAGTACTTCAGTTCCATACAGCAACGGTATCACTTCGGCGCACGCCAACGCACCCCGGCTCTCGAAGCGACCGGGGTGCGCTGCATGTCCACTCCGCGTGTCTCCGTTCCGCGAAACCGGTTACCGCCGCCGACGCGACGCCATCAGCCCCAACCCCGCCAGCGCGGCCACCGTCCCGGGCGCGGGCACCGCCTGCACCAAGGCATCGCCGACGTCCGCGCCCTGCAGGTTCGAGCTCGACAGCTGGTTATCGAACAGGAACTGCCCGAACTCGGGCGACACGAGCAGGTCCGCGCCGATCGTGAGACTGCTCGGGGTCGCGTCGAGCTGGCTCGGGGCGCCGATATCGAAGAGGATGGCCGCAATCCCAACGGTGCTCTCGACAAAGAACCCGCTGGCGTTCCCGCCGAGGGTGCCGGCGCGGGCCGCGTCGAAACCAATCGTGAAGTTGCCGACCTCCACCGTGTCCGAATTGAACAGCACCGAGCCTTCGTGCTCGATCGTGCCGCCGAACGTCCCGAGGAAATCGCTCGGGTCATAGCTGAACGTCGTCGGCAGACTCGCCGCGTCCCGAGCATTGATCGGGAAGGCGACCGAGTTGGCACCCAGGTTTCCCGGCGCGATCACAGGACCGGACACACCAGAAAGATCGAGGCTCGCCGCGCTCGAAAGCGTCGCCGTATCGAGCAGCACACTCGTCTGCCCGCCCGTCACGTCCACCTGAGCACCCGTCGCGCCCGCGACCGCAAGACCCACCACCAAAGCAAACTTCCGCATCATGATCTCCTTCATGCAGAACCCCACGAAGGAAGACGGAGTCACAATGCGCACGCCAACGCAAGCCGCAACAGAAATGGGAAAGAATTCTCGTTTCTGGATCACCGGATTCGGATGTCACTCTTCGTCGACGACATTCCGCACGTGCAGCTCCTCGAGCTGCGCATCGCTGACTGCACCCGGGGCATCCGACATCAGGTCGGCGCCCGTCTGCGTCTTCGGGAACGCAATCACGTCACGGATGTTGTCAGTCCCGGTCAGATGCATCACCAGTCGGTCGAGACCGAACGCGATACCGCCGTGAGGCGGCGCACCGAAACGGAGCGCATCGAGCAGGAAGCTGAACTTGTCCTTCGCCTCCTCTTCGGACATCCCGAGCAGCGAGAACACCTTGCTCTGCACGTCCTGGCGGTGGATACGGATGGACCCGCCGCCGATCTCCGAGCCGTTGACGATGATGTCGTACCCCGCGCTCACGACGCCCTCGATAGTGTCGACATCCCCGGGGTCAGCGGCGAGGAACGCCTCGACCTGATCCGGGTTCGGCGCCGTGAACGGGTGATGCAGCGAGTAGAACCGCCCCGTTTCCTCGTCGTACTCGAACATCGGGAAGTCGACCACCCACAGGAAATCCCACTTCGACTCGTCGATCAGGTCGAGATCGCGCGCGACCTTCAGCCGCAGCTCGCCCATCGCCTTCAGGCATGTGCCCCAGCTGTCGGCGCCGAAGAGCAGCGTGTCACCGGGCTCTGCGCCCGTCGCCGCCTTCAGCTCATCCCACACACTCTCGACAAAACGTCCGATGCCCGTCTCGGGGCGCCCCTCTGCGTTGACCTTCAGGGTGGGCACGCCGCCCGCACCGAACTGCTTGACGAACTCGGTGTACCCGTCCGTCAGCTTGCGGGTGAGCTTCTCCGCGCCGCCCGGCACGCGGATCACCTTTACGCACCCCTTCCGCTTGTCGAGCGCGCCGTGGAACACCTTGAAGTCGCTCTTCCCCGCGATCTCCGACACGTCCACGAGCTCAAGCCCGAAGCGCCGGTCCGGGCGGTCGATGCCGTACCGGTTCATCGCCTCGTGGTACGTCATCCGATCAACCGCGGGCACCTCGACGCCCAGCACGTCCTTCCATACGCGCCGGACCATCCCCTCCATGATCTCGATCACGTCCGCCTGCTCCACGAAGCTCATCTCGCAGTCGATCTGCGTGAACTCCGCCTGACGGTCGGCGCGAGGGTCCTCGTCGCGGAAGCACCGCGCGATCTGCAGGTACCGCTCCGCCCCCGCCACCATCAGCAACTGCTTGAACAGCTGCGGGCTCTGGGGCAGCGCGTACCAACTCCCGGGCTGGTTCCGGCTCGGCACGATGAAGTCACGCGCCCCCTCGGGCGTCGACTTGCACAGGTAAGGCGTCTCGATCTCCCAGAACCCGTGCTCGTCGAAGTAGTCGCGCACGACCTTGGTCACGCGGTGACGCGTCCGCATGATCTCCTGCATCCGCGGGCGACGAAGATCGATGTACCGATGCTTCAGGCGGATCTCCTCACGCGGCAGATCGCCCTTGTCGTCGCTCGGCAGGAACGGAGGCGTATCCGTCTCGCTCAGCACCTCGACCGACGAGACAACGACTTCCACCTCGCCCGTCGCCAGCTTCGGGTTGGGCCCGCCCTCGCGCGTACGCACCGCGCCCGTCGCCGCCACGACGTACTCGTTCCTCAGCTTGTCCGCCTGAGCCAGCAGCGCCTCGTCCGCGTCCTCTTTGTCGAACACCAGCTGCGTCAGCCCCTCGCGGTCGCGCAGGTCGACGAACACCAGCCCCGTCCCGTGGTCGCGGTACGCGTTGACCCACCCGGTCAGCGTCACGGTCTGCCCGACGTGCTCGGGCCGAAGCTCAGCGCAGTGATGCGTCCGTTTCATCGCGTTCTCACAGTCACGGTTCGAGTTCAGTTCGGTGCGTACAGCCTTCGACAGGGCCCAAACCCGGTCTCAGGCGACGATCCTAGGCGGCGCCGCCGGCTCCCCAACGTGTATGCAACGAGGAAAGACCGGCGGCGCGCCCTACTCCGAAGCGAGGGCCCCCGCCGCATCGCCCTGCTCACGCCTGGACGACGACCACAGCTCTCGCATGTACTCCCGGAAGGCCGACCGGGCGTTCAGCCCCGACCGCAACATCGCGCTCAGATCGTGCTCGTGCTCCCGCCGGAACCTGGCCCGGGCTTCCATCAGACTCAACTCATCCAATCGCAGTTCCATGTGCTCCACGCCGCACACTCCTTCGTTCGAAGCCGGCGCGCACCGACCGCGCACCGGCATACGCCGGCGTTGCCAACAACGCCTCGTTAGACGCGCGACCCGCCGACGCCTGCGCAACCACGCCAGACATCACCCGCGAGCGGGCCACGGAATCAGATGATCAGGGGTGGTCCCAACGACCGATCCGTCAGCATCACCGCGCAGGCGACGGCGACGAACGAATCAACCTCAGGAATGGATCAGGGGCGTCCCGCGTGTCAGCGAACGCTCGGGTCTCGTTGATCCTGATCAAGAACGACCGGATCAACGCCGTACCCGCCCGTACGCGGATTGCAGGTCATCTGTGCAATCTTCGTGGAGACCATCATCAGGCTCCTTCTGTACGAGGCCGGTCGGAAACGCCCGGCACCAGCGCCGAGCGAACAGCAAGAATACCACAAGTGCATCGGCAATCAAGATCAAGCACTTGCAGTTTCTACAAAGTTCTATCCGCAGACGCCCACCGGAAGGCACATGAACTCAGTCCAATTCTCTCACGATGGCGCCGGCTACCACGCCAGATCATCTCCCGCGTACCCCATGAACCGACCGCTGTCCGTCGCACCCAGCCCGTCGATCGTCGAGACGATGTGCCCCGCCGACTCCGCAGGCTGGAGCGACGCCCCCGCCCCGCCCATGTCCGTCTCGACCCACCCCGGGTGCACGCTCACCACGCCGATGCCCCGCGGCGCCAGCTCCACCGCCATCGTCTTCGTCACCATGTTCAGCGCCGCTTTCGATGCCCGGTACCCGTAGCTCCCGCCGTTCCGCGTCCCCGCGATGCTCCCCATCACGCTCGAGACGTTCACCACCAGCTTCTTGCCGCCCGCCTCCAGCCGCGGCAGCAGCACCCGCGTCACAGCCAAGGGCCCCGCCACGTTCACGCGCAGGCACTCGGCGAACCTCTCCAGATCCGTCTCCTCCAGCCCCGCCTTGTCGTTGTACACACCCGCGTTGTTGATCAGCACGTCGATCGGACGATCGCCCACCTGCGCCGCGAGGCCATCGACCGACCCCGCATCCACAACGTCCAGTTCGAGCATCTCCACGCCCGCCTCGAACGCCTCCGTCGCGGCACCGGGGTCGCGTGCCGTGCCCAGCACGATGTCCTGCCGTTCCGCGAGGTGCCTCGCCAGCGCAAGCCCAATGCCCCGATTCGCCCCGGTGATCAGATAGGTCGGCATGCGCGCAGTCTACAGCAAGCTGCGCACCTCACCAACCGCTACAGCCGCTGCCCGCACTTCTTGCAGTGGATCGCGTCCGCGTCGTGCCCTTCGTAGAGACAGTTCGAACACGACTTGCCCGCTACTGGGCGTCGCTGCTGCGCGATCTCGGCCGACAGGATCCCCGTCGGAACGATGATCATCGAGTACCCGATCAGCACCAACGCCGCCGTCAGAAACTTGCCAAAGGCCGTGCCAGGCGTGATGTCGCCGTACCCGACCGTCGTCATCGTGATGACCGCCCAGTACATCGCTGAGGGCATCGAGTGAAACTCCGTCGGGTTCCCATTTTCATCAAGACCCTCAACGACATGCATCAGCGCACCGGCGATCACCACCACGATCATCACCATCGTCAGGAAAACGACGATCTTGTGCCGACTCAGAATGAACGCCCGCTTCAGCGCCGTCGCCTCGCTCAGGTACCGGGCCAGCTTCAGCACGCGGAAGACCCGGATCAGCCGGAGCGTGCGGATGACGAGCAGCGTCTCGCCGTGGTAGATGAACAGCCCGATGAACGACGGCAGGATCGCCAGGAGGTCGATAATGCCGAAGAAACTGAACGCGTACTTCAGCGGCCGCTTCACCGACCACAGCCGCGCGATGTACTCGATCGTGAACAGCCCGGTGAACACCCACTCGACCGCCAGAAACCGCCCCCGCCACTGGGGAAGGCCCGCCCACTCCATCGTGCTCAGGATCACCACCAGGACGCTGGCGAGGATCGACACGATCAGCGCGATGTCGAACCATTTGCCGAGCTTCGTGTCGGACTCGAAGATGATCTCGTGGATGCGCTCGCGGACAGTCATGCGCCAGAGCGTATCGACCAACCCGCGGCGATCCCGTGATATCGCCCGGTCACAGGCCCGATTCAGGGGCTGATGTCAACCTCGAACCCCGGCAGCTGAACCCGAACCGCCGTTTGCGGCACCGATAGCCGTCTTCGTGCCAGATGCTGCTCTGCAATGCGCTGCTTGAAGAGCAACAGAGGCCTGTGTTGGAGTAAGAGCCTGTATTGAAGCTACATCGCCTGTGCAAGGACACCATCGGCCTCTCCCGAACAACCCGAGCCCGCTCCGGAGCGCAACCGCCGCGCATCACCGTCCCATCCCCTCCCCCGCGTGCGGGGGAGGTGGGCCCGGCCCGTCCGAAGGAGGGGCCGGGGTCGGAGCGGGTCTTCAACGTCCCGCACAAGTCCGGTGCCACCATGCACCGTCCGCGGTGCGGGGTGCGAGTGTGCGAGAAGCACGACGCAGCGTGGCTGCATTGTGGCACCTGGCCCTACGTAATTAGCTTCTTCCCACAACCGGAACAGAACTTGTCTGACCGCTTTACGCCAGATCCGCAGTTTGGACAATACCGAGCACCCGTTGACGGACCGCTCTGAATAGCAGCATGATCAGAAAATTTGTCTCTGGCTCGCTCAATCTCTGCCTTTGACTGTGCAGATTCAACCAGAGTGTGATCGATCAGTGTCTTGAGTTCAAGGTATGGCTTGAGATCGCTGTCCTGAGCCCGGCGCAAGTCACTCTTAGCTGCAGCGCGATACTTGCCAGCTGCGCCGCGCTTCCCGAACACTTCAAGCACGAAGGATCCCCCACTGCCTGCGCTCTGCCTTCGCCTTGAGTATTCACTGCGAATCGCAGTGCAAGCAGCATTGATCTCGCGCTTGATCGCTCGCAATTGCTTTTCACGCAATCGGATATCTGCAAGAGCCGCCTTTGCGGCAGCCTTGGTGCTGATCTCCAGTCGCAGCCCGTCAAGACCAACTTCATCAATCCGTCGCTTCAAGTCCCGGATTGATGACATACTTCACACCGCCTCCACGCACATCGCCACGCTGTTCCCCCCGCCCAGGCACAGCCCCGCCAGCCCCTTCTTTGCCCCGACCCGGTGCATCTGGTGCACGAGCGTCGTCAGCACCCGCGCGCCGCTCGCGCCGATCGGGTGACCCAGCGCGATGCCGCCGCCGGCGATGTTGGTCTTGTCCTCGCTGATGCTCAGCGTGTTGATGTTGCAGAGCAGCTGCGCCGCGAAGGCCTCGTTGATCTCGTACAGGTCGACGTCGTCCAGCGACCAACCGGCCTTTGAAGTAGCTCCCTTGATGCCCTCGATCGGCGCCGCGAAGATGTCCTTGGGCGTGATCCCGCTGGTCGCGTAGCTGACGATCTTGGCGAGGGGCTTGAGCCCCAGGCTCTCGGCCTTGCTCGCGCTCATCACAACCACAGCCGCCGCCCCGTCGTTGATCTGGCTCGCGTTGCCCGCGGTCACGGTGCCGTCCTTGCTGAACGCGGGGCGCAGCTTGGCGAGGCCCTCGGCCGTCGAATCCCCCCGGATCCCCTCGTCCGCCTGCACGCCGCCCTCCGGGCCGGGCTTCTTCCTGTTGCCCAGCTGCTCGCCCGTGAACGTCACCATCTCGTTCGCGAACCAGCCCTCGCTCGTCGCCTTCGCCGCCCGCTGGTGGCTCTGCGCCGCGTACCGGTCCTGCTCCTCGCGCGAGATCTCGTACTTCCGCGCGATGTGATCCGCGGCATCACCCATCGCCCAGCCCTCGAACGCGCAGCGCAGGCCGTCGTACTGCATGTGGTCCTCGAAGCTGGTCGGGCCGAACTTGGGCCCAGTCGCGCCGTTGCGCACGTGCGCGAAGTGCGGCGCCATGGTCATGTTTTCCAAGCCCCCCGCGACGACGCACTCGTTGTCGCCCGCCCTGATCGACTGGGCCGCCATCATGACCGCCTCAAGCCCCGAGCCGCACACCTTGTTGATGGTCTTGGCACTCAGCGTGTCGGGCAGCCCGGCGCCGAGCCCCGCCTGCCGCGCCGGGTTCTGGCCCACGCCCGCCTGGAGCACGCAGCCCATGACGCACTCGTCGACGTGGTCCTTGGCGGCGGGCGCATCGCCCAGCGCCGCCTCGATCGCCCACGACCCCAGCTTGGTCGCGGGCGTCCGGCTGAAGCCCCCCATGAAACGACCGATCGGGGTGCGCTTGGCGGCAACGATCACGGGCTGGTTCGACATGGCATGGCACTCCGACTCGTTCGGGTTCTGTGAACTGTATACAGGATCTCAGAACGGTAGGCCCACGCCCCGCCCGCCCACACCAAGGTGCCAAATCTCAGAAACAAGGTCCGAAATCAAAGAGCGATCAGGTAAGCTACGAAGTGCGATCCCTCCGTGCGGTGGAGGGATGAGTTAGTGGGAACGTGGGAGGAAAGACCATGAAAGCTGCAGTGTTCGCTGCTGCGCTGTGCGCGTGCGCCGGCGCGGCCACCGCTCAGGACATCATCCTGAGCAACCTGCCGGGCTCGTCTTCGGGCACCGGCTCAAACCTCGGTGTCGGGACCGATCTCGTCGACCGGACCAAGGCCGTCGGGCTCACCATGGGCAGCGAGAGCCTCGACTTCGTCTCGCTCACCGCTCTGATCAGCAATCAGGGCTTCGGCGCGCCGGCCCCCCCGACGACCCTCAGCGGCGGGATCTTCAGCAGCGTCGGCGGCAACCCGGGCGTTCAGCTCGCCGCGTTCGACGCCGTCAACATCCCAAGCGAGTTCGCGCCAGCCGAGGTCTCCCTGTCCATCGCAGGCGGATTCACGCTCCAGTCCGGTGTCAGCTACTGGTTCGTTCTGGATGGCCCTCCCGTCTCGAATGACCTGCTCTGGAACAGCCTCGCCTCCAACGCAGAGCCCGTCCCGAGCGGCGACATCACCTACGACGGCTACCGCTTCAGCTCCAACGGCGGCGGCAGCTGGGGCTCATCTGGCATCTTCAACGGTGTCCGGATCGAAGCCATCCCCGCGCCGAGCAGCGCGGCTCTCCTGGGCCTCGGCGGCCTCGTCGCCGCGCGCCGGCGCCGCTGAGCCAACGCACAACCCAATCCTCGCACGCCCCGGGACTTCCCGGGGCGTTTTCGTGCGCAAACCCGTAGCATCACGCCATGACCCAGCCCGACGCCCCGCCCGACAACGCCGATACCACCGACGCCGCCGCGCAGCCCCCCGCCAGCGACTCGCAGGCTGGCGATGCAAACGCAGAGGCCACGGACGCTCTCACCAGCGTCGTCGTCGAGTCCGAGGCAGCGCAGCAGGCCGCTTCCACGCTCAACGACCTGCTCGCCCCATTACCCGAATGGGCCCGCCTGCTCGCGATTCTGCTGCTCGTCATCATCGCGGTCACGATCGCGCACCGAATCGCCTTCGCGATCCTCACCAAGATCACAAAGGCAACGGGCAAAGCCCCGACTCGCCCGTTCGTCGAGCACACCCGCCGCCCGGCGTTCGCGCTCTTCGCGGTCATCGGCGTCAGCACCGCGCTCGCGCTGGGGCGAGCGCTCGGCCTCACCGGCGGGTGGTTCGGCGAGGGGCTCGGATCCACCCTCACCGCGATGGTCGCTCTCGCACTCACCTGGCTCGTGATGGGCCTGATCCGCGGTGCCGACGGCGCGTTCACCGCCCGCCAGCAGTCCAGAGCCGGCTCCAAGCGCGCCCACACCCAGATCGCGGTCATCAGCCGGATCCTCTCCGTCGTCGTCGCCATCTTCGGGATCGGCGTCGCGCTCATGCAGTACGAGCAGGTCGAACGCATCGGCACCAGCCTGCTCGCCTCAGCCGGCATCGCGGGCATCGCCATCGGCTTCGCCGCCAGACCCGTTCTGGGCAACATCATCGCGGGCATCCAGATCGCCCTGACCCAGCCCATCAGCCTCGACGATGCTGTCGTCATCGAGGGCGAGTGGGGCTGGATCGAGGAGATCACGACCACCTATGTGGTCGTCCGCATCTGGGACCAGCGCCGACTCATCGTCCCCTTCAGCACGATCATCGAGGAACCCTTCGAGAACTGGACCCGAGGCAAGACCGAGCTGCTCGGTTCCGTCCTCATCCACGCCGACTACACCCTCCCTGTCGAGGACGTCCGCAGGGAACTCCGACGCCTGTGCGAGGCCAACGACAAGTGGAACGGCAACGTCTGCTCGCTCCAGGTGACCGAGGCCGACGACTCGTCCATCCAAATCCGGGCGCTGGTCTCAGCCGAAGACTCGGGAACCACATGGGATCTCCGCTGCGAGATCAGGGAGCAGCTGATCGACTACCTGCAACGCGAACACCCCGACAGCCTGCCTCGGTCGCGCGAGCTCGAGGTGGTTCCGGAGCAGCCGAGGCCCAACGCGTGACGACACCGCAAGACCACCCAAAGCTCACGCCACGCGCACGCGTCAGCCGGCTCCTCGAGCTCACGCTGATCTTCTTTGGGCTCCCGGGCGTCGCCGCCGCGCTCGTCGACCCCGAGCAACGCTTCGGCGATCTCTTCGCCCGGCTACGCCTCGATCAGCTCCTCACCCTCCCGCTCCCGATAAGCGGCCTGGTCTTCCCCTCACTCTTTGCGCTCTCGCTCCCGCTGCTGCTCGCGCTGCTCGGTGACCCGAAGTTCAACGCACGCGAGCTCTGGAACGCCCGCGCGTTCCTCCGCGACGCGAAGCGCGTGTTCCTCATCCTGCCCTTCGGCTTCGCCCTGCTCGTCGGCTTCGCCTTCTTCCTCGACATGGCCGACATCTTCCCGGAGGGGCGAGAGCCCTTTGCGTTGGTCAAGCAAGCCCCCATCATCGTGGTCGTCATTTTCGTCTTCTACCCGTGGTTCAGCTGCTACCCGCAAGAGCTCAGCCACCGCACCTTCTTCTTCCACCGCTACGAACCCGTCCTCGGAACGGGCTTCACGATGATCCTGGTCAATGCCATCGCGTTCAGCTGGTTCCACGCCCCGTTCTGGAACCCCTGGGCCCTGCTGATGACCTTCTTCGGAGGCCTGCTCTTCGCCTGGACCTACCAGCGCACACGCTCGACGCTCGCCGTCACAGTCGAGCACTGGCTCTACGGCTGGTGGGCCTTCGTCACCGGAGCCGGCTACTTCGTCTTCGCGGGCTCCGTCGGCAACTCGTAGACTTACACATGCGCGAGCCACAGTTCCACCGCATCACCGACTACGACCGATCGCTCCTGCCCAACGCGCACCTGCGCACGATGGACGCCGGCGTGACCGACCGCGACTCCTGGACCGCCGGCTCTGGGCTAAGCGTGGGCTACCCCGCCTGGGGCCTTCTCTACCACCTCACGCTCTGCCGGCTCAAGCCCAACGCACACAATCTGGTCATCGAGACCGGCACCAACCAGGGCGCCTCCTCCATCATTCTCGCACAGGCCATCAAGGACTCGCCCGGCACAGGCCTGCTCCGTACGGTTGAACTCGAACAGACGAATCTCGATATCGCAACCGAAAACTTCAGAAAGGCCGATGTCGTCGATGTCATCGAGATCTATCAGGGCGATGCGCTCGAGCACCTCACCGCGATGCTCGACCACCCGTCACCCCTTGCAGTTGCCTTCCTCGACGGCAACCACCTTCATAAGCAGGTCGTCCGCGAGTTCGAGCTTGTCGAGCCGAAGCTCGACCACGACTCGATCGTGATCTTCGACAACACCTACCTGATCGCCGAGCCTCACGACGACCAACGCGTCAACGGCGCACTCCGGACCATCCTCGACCGCTTCGGGGGCCACGTCGTCAACCTCCCCTTCTGCTCGTGGTACACGCCTGGCATGGCCATCTGGCAACGCCGGCCCTTCGAGGACATGTCCCCGCCCGCCCCAAAGCCCTAGCGGCACGGGCCTAGGCTTCGCTCCACCCTTTCAGGAGCGTCCAATGGCCGACACCCACACCCACCTCCCCGCCGACACCAACCAGGCCCTCGGCATCGCCACCTACGCCATCGACTTCATGAAGTCGGGCAGCCCCGACGAGGCCGTCCTCACCAAGACCCGTCAGTTCAACACCGACGCCACCCTCTGCGGCCTCTCAGCCCTCGCCCTGGGCACCAACGCCCCCACCATCCTCCGCAACGAAGCGCTCCAGTACGCCACACCCGCGGGCGACAACGGGCCCGGCCTCGGCAACAGCAAGCACCACGGCGCGACCGTGTTCGGCTCCTCGCAGCGCGTCAAGAGCGAGAAGGCCATCCTCGCCAACTGCGCCGCCGTCCGCGAGTGGGACTCCAACGGCACCAACTTCGGCTACGACCCCGAGCGGGGCAACACGGCGGGCGAGTTCGGACACAACGACTTCTACGCCGTCCCCCTCGCCGCCGCACAGATGCTCGGCGCTGATGGCGCAACCGCGCTCAAGGGCATGGTCCTGCACGACGAGATCCGCGGGCGCCTCGCCGAGGTCTTCAGTCTCAAGACCTACAAGGTCGACCACGTCGTTCACGGCGCGATTGCCTCTGCCGCCACCTTCGGGGCGATGATCGGCGCAACCGCCGAGCAGATCGAGTCCGCCATCGGCATGACCGTGGCCCACGCCATCCCGTTCCGCGCCATCCGCGCGGGCAAGCAGCTCTCCGACTCCAAGGGCAGCTCCGCCGCGATCAGCACGGAGTTCGCGATCACCGCCTTGAAGCGCTCGATGGCTGGCTTCCTGGGACCGCGCGACATCTTCCGCAACCCCGAGGCGATCTTCCGCATCTTCGAGGGCCCCGGGCAGATGTTCAAGGCCGTCAACGCGACCGACGCCAACACCGCTCAAGCCGACGCCTCGCCCTTCGACCTTCACCTTGGCATGGCCGGTTCCGACTTCACCGTCATGGGCATGCACTTCAAGCTGGGCCTGTACGAGCACCAGTCAGCGGGTGCGATCCAAGCGGTCGTCGACCTCATCGCCAAGTCACCCACGCTCCTCGACGACGCGGGCGCAAGCAACATCGCCAACATCAAGGTCGTCGCCTACGAGCCCGCGTTCGGCATCATCGGCGACCCCGCCAAGCGCAACCCCACCACCCGCCAGTCCGCCGACCACAGCATGGTCTACATCATCGCCACGCTCCTGCGCAAGGCCCTCGACCAACGCGCCGCCGGCAAGCCGTTCGCCTGGAACGACCTCATGCTCGAGCCAGCCGACTACGCAGCCGACGCCATCAACGACACGCGAACCCGCGCCATCATGGACAAGATCGAATTCGCACACGGCGGCCCCGACTACGACAGCCGCTACCCGGATGGCATCCCCACGTCCGTCGTCATCACCGACAATGCCGGTGGAACGCATGATTCAGGCCTGGTCATGTACCCCACGGGTCACGCCCGCAACACGACCGCCGACCTCGACGCCGCGCTCGCGCACAAGTTCAGCCTCCTCGGCCGCCTCGTATTCGAAGATCCCACGCCCATCATCGACCGGTACAACAACATCGCGAGCCTCACCGCCGATGAGGTTCAGGCGATCAACGACTACGACATCACCGTCCGCGGCAGCTTCGAGTAGCCGGCAGCGACCGCACCACTCAGGCCGGAGGAACACCCCATGCAGCCCCTCGTCCCGTGGTTCGACATGCGCTGGGACTTCAGCTTCCCCGCCGCGTGGTTCCCACTCCTGCTCGAACGCCTGCGCGGCACCCCAGCCCGTTGCCACTCCGCGATCGGCGGACTCAGCGACGCCACCCTCACCGCGCGCATCGGCGAGACCTGGTCCATTATCGAGAACATCGGTCACCTGACCGATGTCGAGTCGCTCTGGACCGAACGCTTCGACCAGTTCGAGCAGGGCGCCGACACCCTCGTCGCCGCCGACGTGACCAACCGCACCACCTGGGACGCCGACCACCGCGCCCGACCGACCGCGGATGTCATGAACGAGTTCGAGCGCACCCGCGCCGCCACCGTCGGACGCCTCGAAGCCTGGAACACAGAGGCCCACTGGGAGCGTTCCGCGATGCACCCGCGGCTCGAGACACCGATGCGAGCGATCGATCTCGCTGTCTTTGTCGCAGATCACGACGACTACCACCTCGCCCGCATGCATCAAATGCGGACGGAGTTGAACACCGGATGAATTCGAACACACAAGGAACATCCATCTGCGTCTATCTCGGGGCCCGCGCGGGTCAAGGCCCGCAATGGGCAGATGCCGCGCGCACCGCCGGGCGCACCATCGCCGAGCAGGGCCACACCCTCGTCTACGGCGGCGGCCGCCTCGGCCTCATGGGCATCCTCGCCGACGCCGCCCTCGACGCAGGAGGCCGCGTCATTGGCGTCATCCCCGAGTCCATGGTCGAACGCGAGCAAGCCCACACGGGCATCCACGAGAACCACATCGTCGCCGACATGCACGCCCGCAAGCTGAAGCTCACCCAGCTCGCCGACGCCTTCCTCGTCCTCCCGGGAGGCTTCGGCACCCTCGACGAACTCTTCGAAGCAATCACCTGGCGCCAGCTCGACATCCACCACAAACGCATCGGCCTCTGGTCGGTCGACGACTACTACGCCGAGCTCTGGTCGTTCCTGCACAAGGGCCGTGATCTCGGCTTCATGCCATCACCCACGTTCGATGCCATGAGCATCGACACCGACCTCGACCGTCTGCTCGAGCAGATCCTCTGATCGGTCGAACCACCGCACCCCAATCCAACGAGACTCGAATGCCGGATACAACGACATCTCCACGCGCAGCTCTTCCGGGTCTCCATCTGCTGTCGGGCCTCAGCGGCTCGCCCCGCGCAGACGTGCTCTCAGGCCTGACCGTCGCCCTCGCACTGGTCCCCGAGGCTGTCGCCTTCGCCTTTCTCGCAGGCGTCCCGCCATTGGTCGGGCTCTATGCCGCCTTCATCATCTGCCTCGTCACCGCCATCCTCGGCGGACGACCGGGCATGATCTCCGGCGCCACCGGAGCGATGGGCGTCGTCGTGGTCTCGCTCGTCGCCGACCACGGAATCGGCTACCTCTTCCCTGCCGTCGTCCTCTGCGGCTTCATCCAGATCACGATCGGCCTGCTCAAGCTGGGCCGATTCATCCGCATCGTTCCGCACCCCGTCATGCTCGGCTTCGTCAACGGCCTCGCCGCCGTCATCCTCATCGCCCAGTTCGGCAGCTTCAAGACCCTCGACGACACCGGCGCCATGTCCTTCCTCACGGGCGGACGCCTCTGGCTCATGCTGGGCCTCGTCGCCGCGACCATGGCCATCATCGCCTTTCTGCCCAAGCTCACGCGTGCCGTCCCCGCCTCGCTCGCCGCCATCCTCGTCGTGTCCATCGCCGGCATCGCCATCAACAGCGGAGCGAACTCCGAAGCCGATCAGCCTCGCCCCCTGCTCACCGTGGGCGACATGCTCCTCGACAGCACCCGCGCAGATGCCGTCAACAAGGCACAACAAGCGAAGGACAACGCCCTGCTGGCGACAGCGACAGCGTCACTGCCTGAGGGCATCGAAGCCGCTCCCGAATCCAAGGCAGCGATCGCGCCGCTCACCCAAGCCGAGATCGATCAGGCTATCGCCTCGGTCGACCCCGAATCCGTGGGCATCGCCGGAGGTCTCCCCCGCCCAGCCTGGCTCGACTTCGAGCTGCCAGCGTTCAGCTGGGCAACGCTCATGATCATCCTCCCCTACTCCCTCATCCTCGCGGGCGTAGGGCTCATCGAGTCGCTCATGACCCTCACCCTCGTGGACGAGCTCACCGAAACCCGAGGCAAGAGCAACAAGGAATGCGTGGGCCAGGGCGTCGCCAACGTCACCTGCGGTGTCTTCGGAGGCATGGGCGGCTGCGCCATGATCGGTCAGTCGCTCATCAACGTCAAAGCCGGCGGCCGCGGCCGACTCTCGGGCATCACCGCAGCTTCCGCTCTGCTCCTCTTCATTCTCTTCCTGGCCCCGCTCATCGAGCAGATCCCGATGGCCGCCCTCGTAGGCGTCATGTTCATGGTCGTCATCGGCACCTTCGAGTGGGCCACCCTGCAAACCTGGCGCAGGATCCCGATTCCCGAGGTCATCATCATGCTCGTCGTCGCGGGCTACACCGTGTTCATGCACGATCTTGCGACCGCCGTCCTCATCGGCGTAGCAATCTCGGCTCTCGTCTTCAGCTGGAACAAGAGCAAGCACTTGATCGTGGATGTTTCACACAACGAGCACGGCAGCAAGATCTATCAGCTCCACGGCGTCCTCTTCTTCGGTTCCGCAACCCGCTTCCGCGACCTTTTTACACCCAACGACGACCCCGACGACGTCGTCATCGACTTCTACTTCAGCCGCGTCTACGACCAGTCGGGTCTTGAGGCCATCAACGCCCTCGCCGAGCGCTACGAAAAGGTCGGCAAGCGTCTGCACCTCCGCCACCTCAGCGACGACTGCAGGCGTCTGCTCGACAAGGCAGGCGAACTGGTCGAGGTCAACATCAGCGAGGACCCCCACTACCACGTTGCCACCGAACGCGCCAGCTAACAGCCGACGTGCAGGTCGATCACACGGATGAGATCAGCTGCCATGTCAGCGATGCCGCAGCGACACCCAACACGAACGAGACGAGGTGTGTCCGGAGGAATCTCCATCTGAGCGCAACACCCGAGACGTGCTGCGCCTGGCCCCATCGCCTGCGGTGCAGCATTTCCGTCCGCGAGGCTTCGAGGAGGGCAACGCGGAACTCCTCCGCGGTCAGGTACCGTGCCTGCGTGTCCCGAGACAAGGCTCGTTGCAGCACGGCCTCGATCCCGACGGGCAGCAAACGCGATGTCGCAACATCGTGGATCCCAGGCACCGCGCACTCGTCGATCGAACGAAGAATCTGCATGGGCGGTGTGCCGGCCCGGGCGAACGGGTGCCGCCCCGCGAGCATCTCGTACAAGATGACCGCGAGGCTGAACACATCCGTCCAGGGCCCGATGGCCTCGCTGTCCCCTCTCGTCTGCTCCGGCGCCATGTAGGCGACCGTTCCAATGATCTGCCGCTGGGTCGTGAGCACGGTCGAGATGTCACTCGCCTCCTGATCCTGCACGACACCGAAGTCGATCAGCATGGGTTTGCCATCATCGCTCACGAGTATGTTCGCAGGCTTGATGTCCCGGTGGACGATCCCGCTGGCGTGCAGCGTGCGAAGGGGTGTGCAGCATCCCGCCACAAGCCGGATGATCTCCCGCGAATCAAGCGAGGAGGAGGATACGTACTCCGTGACCGGCACCCCAACGACATAGTCCATGACGAGGTAAGGCATCTGGTGGCCGTGATGCTCCAGCACGCCATGGTCGTACAACTCCGGGATGCACGCGTGCCTGACCCGCTGAAGCACGCTGGCCTCGTGCACGAAGCGGTGCCGCGCCTTCCGCCCACAGGGGCGACAGATCTTGATGGCAACATCACCCAGATCCCATCGCGTGCTCCGTGCGCGATAGACGACCCCCTGCGCCCCCTCGTTGACACGCTCGAGCAGGCGGTAGCCCTCGATGACCCCGGGGGGCAGCGGCGGCAGAAACGCAGGCACGGTCGCGCCGTGTTCCTCCCACGCGTCCTCGAGCAACTCCGTCGCGTCCGCACAATCGGTGAGGGCTTCGAGACGTTCCCTGCACGCCTCACAGCCGAGAACGTGCTCCCCGATCCGACCAGACGCATCGCGCGGCCCGTCTTCAGCGATCAGGCTCAGCAGAGCCTTGTCCGGCGGGCAGCGCCCCGCCGTAGAGCCAGTCCTCGTCATGGCGGAGCTCCTCGCTGATCGCCGTCAATCGGCACTTGACCCGGTAGACCATCCGAGACACCTGCACCTCGTCGGCGTCGACGCACTCCGCGATCGCGGCGATCGACATCCGACGCCGGACACGGAGTTCGAACGCCTGGAACTCATCCGGTGTCGAGCACGAGCGGAGCCGTTCGAGGCAGTACTGGCGGGTCCGCTGCACCCAGGTGCGTTCCCACAGCTTGTGGGTCTCGTCGTCGGCAACCCGCGTGCCCCAGTACTCACCAGCGTGATCCGCGGACACAATGTCCGCGGCACGATCGTGCGCACCAGCACGCGCGAGCTCACGACGAACGACCGTGAACAGGAACGCTGCGACGGCAGAACGCTCAGATCGAAACGAGCCGCTCGTCATCGAGCGAGCGAGCGCAGCCATCGCCGTCTGCGCGATCTCCTCGGCGACCGACGCCCGCGTGCCCCGCCTCGTCATGTACGAGATGAGCACCGGCTTGGCGCGGTCGTCGAGCTGGGCCCAGGCAAGCTGATCACCGTCGACGAGCTGCCGGAACGAGATCGACGACTCGATCCACTTGTTGCCCAGCGTCGTCCGCCGCCCTGGTGATGCCGCAGCTCGCATCCCGAGCCTCCCCGCGTGACCGGAAGCCCCGTCACCTCTGCTGTCCCGCTTCGGGTGGTACCGGCGGGATGTTGCAGTGTCACAGCAGACGTATTGTAACTTTTCTTCTCAATCGGTGGAGATCGTACTTCAGGCTTGCACTTCCCCCTTGAAGCAACCGCTCGTCGGGGAACAAAGGAGCCACGATCATGCTCATTGATGCAATCCGCGGACACATCAAACGTGCAGGGCTCACCGCTATCGCCTCGGTGGTATGCAGCGCTTCCGCCGAAGCCCAGACCCGGGGCACTCTCGGGTCGGCCAACGTTGCGACGTGCGGCACGATCCAGACTCAGCCCACCCTCCAGTCCTGCTTCAGCTGCTTCGTCGATATGCTCGCGGAATGCAGGGACCTGCCCACACCGGGTGAGCGCGAGGCGTGCAACTTCGGTGCGCTGTTCGTCTTCATCGACTGCTACCTCCGCATCGCACCCAACCCCACCCAACCGGGGGCGCCCGGATTCGAGGTCATTCCCGAGGGCACAACAGTCGATGTCCGGTCCAGATTTGAATTCGTGGTGTCCGACGCGGACTTCGGGAACCCCTCGCAGCTGAACATCACGTTGGTCCACGGCGTGGGTGACGGATTCTCAGTCGAAGACATCACCGACCGTGCCATAATCACGGACTATGCCGGCATCGATACCCGGTTCGAGATCGACGCCGGCACGCTCCCCATCCGAGACGACGAGAGCGTCTGGATCGTCGTCGGCACCGGCGAACAGACGCCCCAGACGCTTCCGGCTGTGGATTTGTTCAGACTGAGTGTCACAGACTCCTTCGACATCAACGCCGACGGCGTGTTCGACGCCGCCGACCGCATCGCAGCGATCGCCGCGTACAACCGAGGCGAGCTCGACCTCGACACCACCGCACGGATCCTGCGCACCCCGCACTAACGGACTTGGGGGCTTCATTCTCTCTCCTCTCCCCCGAGAGCCCCGGACACGGGGCTTCTCGGGTTTGCTCATTTCAAGGTCGCACCATCGCCCGCCTAAGATTCCGCTGTATGTCGAAACGTTCATTCATCGGCAACCTCGTCACAGGCCTCGGCGCCGAGGGACTCGGCGAGACCCTCAAGAATGTGTGCACCGCCTGCGCGACGGGCGAGGGCGCGAAGATCTCGGCCGCGCTCGCCGGGCTCGCCGGGGGCCCGCTGGTCGCCGTTGCCATCCTCGCGGGCGGAGCCGCGCTACAGCTGAGTGGCGACCGCAAGAAGCAGCGCGAGCAGCGGGAGCAGTTCGAGAAGCTCGGCAAGCGGGTCGAGGCGTGCCGGGGCGACGTGGAGCGGCTGACCGACCTGCTGGAGCAGCGGAGCAAGGAGCCCGGCTCGATCGTGGCGCAGATTTCGGCCGCCGACATCGAGTCGCTGCGACGCGAGCTGACCGACGCCGTGCGTGTCTCGCTCCGGCCGCTGCTGCCCGAGGGCTCGCAGCAGCCGGACTGGGAGAGCGTGTTTGTTTACCTCGAGACCAACAACCACCTGCTCCGTGAGCTGCTTGTCACCGTGGTCGAGGGCTTCGAGCGGATCGAGGCGCAGCTCCCGGCGATCGCGGACGCGCAGGAGAAAATGCTGAAGCTGGCCGAGGCCAACGCGCAGCTCGCGACGCAGGTCGCAGATCTTGGCAAGCAGAACGCCTCGCTGCATGAGCAGCTCGTGAACGCGAACCGCGAGCTGGCCGAGCAGCGGCTCGCTGCCGGTCGGTCCGTCGATGATGTTCTCGCCGAGTTGCGGGGGACCGATCCTCGCGAGCTGTTCGACTTTCTGGTCAAGACCGTCGACGATGACGAAGACGAGTTCAGGCAGCAGCGTGACAAGCTGATCGCGCGGCACCGCGAGATCGCGGCGATCGGCTTTCCGCTCGGACAGATTGCCGACGCCGAACGCTCACTCCGCAGACTCCTGGAGCTGCTGCCAAACGATCTTCACGCTAACAACGAGATGGGCCATGTGCACCGCCTTCGTGGGGAACTGGACGAAGCAGAGGCACGGTACCGCGTGCTGCTCGATACGGCGGACGATCAGTATGCGCTTGCTGCCGCCCTCGGTAACCTCGGCCTGATCGAGCGGACCCGAGGCAACCTCGACGACGCCGAGGGCTACCACAAACGAGCGCTCGCGATCAACGAAGAGCTCGGCAGCAAGGAGGGTACGGCCATCCAGCTCGGCAACCTCGGCCTGATCGAGCACACCCGCGGCGACCTCAAAGCCGCTGAGGACTACCACAAGCGATCGCTCGCGATTGAGGAAAAACTCGGCCGCAAGGAGGGCATGGCCAGTGACCTCGGTAACCTCGGCCTGATCGAGCTGACACGGGGCAACCTCGACAACGCCGAGGGCTACCTCAAACGATCGCTCGCAATCAACGAGGAACTCGGCCACAAGGAGGGCATGGCCAGCGACCTCGGCAACCTCGGCGTGATCGAGCGAACCCGTGGCAACCTCGACGACGCCGAGAGCTACCACAAACGGTCGTTCACAATTGAGAAAGAACTCGGCCGCAAGGAGGGCATGGCCAGTGACCTCGGCAACCTCGGCCTGATCGAGAAGACCCGTGGCAACCTCGACGACGCCGAGCGCTACCACAAACGCTCGCTCGCGATCAACGAAGAACTCGGCAGCAAGGAGGGCATGGCAACCCAGCTCGGCAACCTCGGACTGATCGAGCGGACCCGCGGCGGCCTCGACGACGCCGAGAGCTACCACAAACGAGCGCTCGCGATCAACGAGGAACTCGGCCGCAAGGAGGGCACGGCTATCCAGCTCGGCAACCTCGGCCTGATCGAGCGGGCCCGCGGCAACCTCGACGACGCCGAGAGCTACCACAAGCGAGCGCTCGCGATCGACGAGGAACTCGGCCGCAACGAGGGCATGGCCATCCAGCTCGCAAACCTCGGTCAGATCGAGCAGACCCGCGGCAACGTCGACGAGGCTTGCGTCCTATGGAAGCGGTCGCTCGACCTGTTCCACCAGGTTGGTGCTCGGCAGAAAGTCGATCTCGTTCAGAGCTGGCTGACTGACAACGGCTGCAACAGCTGAGGGCGGTTGGTACGGGCTGCAGAACGCGATCTCGCCCACGGCGTCCGCAACGGGTACAGCCGCGACGCCTTCAGCAGCGCCGAGTCGCAGATGGCCGTCATCCGCTTCGGCGTGCAGATCCAGCCCGGTCGCACGCAGCTCGGCCTGGCCGCCTGAGAACGCACGCATCGAAGATCGTGAACGACCTGGTGGGACGGGCCAATGCCCGTCCCTTTCGTTCTTACGGCGACGATCGACCGCCCCGGATCGCCATCTCAGCAAGCCGACTGCACAGGAAGCCCGTTCTACCGCCGATCACGGCAGCGGCGTCAGGTCGGGCTCGACGAACCGCGCCTTGGCCTCGGGCGACATCATCAGACGCCTTGAGTAGAACAAGCGCAGCACCTTCTTCTGGCTCAGCTCGGGCCGCTCGTCGCAGAACGTGAGCGCCGCGGTGGGGCCGGGCTCTCCGGGGCCGTACTCGCGCAGCATCGCCGCAACGAGCCGCAGCCACGCGATCGTCATGGTCTCGTGGTACCCGATGGTCGGCGCATCCGGGATCCCGTGCGCGGCGTTGTGGGCCCTGATCCCAGCGCGGATCTTGTCGGCAGCCTCATCGAACGACAGGCGTGTTAGATAGAGATATGCAAGCCGGATGTGGTCGCGGTGACGCCAGCGATCGAGCGGCCATTTCTGTGCCTCGAAGGTATCCAAGAACTCATCATCGGTTACAATAGTTGGAGTCTCCATGGGCCACGGTACACCGCCACAGGAGGTGAGAACACGCCATGACACGCACCGCGCTCGCTCTTCTGCTCACCGGCTCCGCCTCGGCCAACCCCGACATGCTCATCACCGTCGACAACGTCAGCGGCAATCAGTGGCGCATCTCGTCCGAGTTCTTCACAATCGTCTCCTATCCGATCGTTCAGATCTGGATGGACACGAGCTTCGAGCTCACGGGCGACGGCTCGCCCATCACCATCACAAGCTACAACCCCTCGTACGACACGATGCTCGGCAACGCGGCCGTCACCAACGGGCCAACCGCCACCTTCGTGGGCAACGCCACCGACTTTTTCGGAACGGTCGACCCCAGCAACCCCCTCGACGTCATCGAGTTCGAGTACGCCGGCAGCTTCGATGCGATCGAGCTCACCATGGTCGGACAGAACGGCTTTCTCTCATACGCCCACCCGTTCGGCACCGTCGAACTCTACCAAGACGCCAACGGCAACCCCGGCCCACGCACCTGGGACGTCCGCTACATCCCCGCCCCCGCGACGCTCGCCCTTGTCCCGCTCGCACTCGTCGCGGCACACCGCAGCAGGACGTGAGAGCACACGGTGACACGCAAGACACTCGCAGCCGCTGCCGCCTGTTGCCGACGCCAGCCTCAGACGGGCCCCCGGACACGAGATTCATCGAAAGGGAGACCGATCCGAAGCAGCTTCACTGGCGTGGGCTTCGACATGGGGCATGGTTTAGCCAAGTCAACCACCTGGCACGGGCACAGCAGGAGCACGACGATGAAGAAGACGCAGACCGCAACGCTGGCGTACGCCCTCGCCGGCTCGGCCGCCGCTCAGGACATGATCGTGTGCCTCCAGCCGATCTCACCCACCCGAGGCCAGATCACGGCCGAGTATCAAGGGCTGCTGCCCGCCGGCACGACCTCGATCGGCACGATGTGGTCTGACACCGGCTTCACGCTCTCCACGACCAGCACGAGCACGTTCACCATCACCGACTGGAACGCCGGCTACAACACCCCTCTCTTCGGAGGCCCCACGATCACGGGCAACGGCACCTCCACAGTCAGCTTCGCCGGGATCATGCCCGCGGCTCCCATCGGCACACCGGATGCCAGCAACCCGCTGCTCGTCGCCGAGTTCGACTTCGAGCCGGGCCTCTCGATCTTCAACCTGTCGATGCAGCTCACCGGTCAGAACAGCGCGCTGTTCGTTGGCAACCCGAGCGAGCCGTTCGGGACGATCCTGCTCTACCAGGACGCGGCCGGCAACCCCGGGCCGCTGACGTTCAGGATCGACAACAAGTTCCCGCCTTCGCCCGGCACCGCGACCGGACTCGCCATCGGCGCCGCGTTGGCGTGCCGCCGCAGGAGGGAAATCGCTCGATGACGCGCTCGTCTCTCGCCCTCGCGCCCATCGCCCTCGCCGCGGCACGACGCCGACGCTGACGGCTGTCCTTCGCAGCCGACCCCGTCTTCAGTTCAAACTCCCAACTGCACTTCCGTCGAGGCTTGCGCCCGCAGCGACCCCAGCGCGTTCGTTTCCGACTTCGTGAGCATCTGAAGCAAGATCATGGAGCTCGATCGGTGAGTTCGCATGCCAACACGAGTATGAAGAAAACTGTCGAGCCAGCCTCGATGGCAGTTGTACTCGCGGCGATCGATGATGCTCTCGGCCGTGCAACAGGTCAGAACTCCTCGACGCCTTGGCCTTGCAGGAAGCGTCCTCCCTACTCCCTCGCGGGCCTCGGAAACACCACCGGGCTCCTGTACCCATCCGCGTCGTAAGCCCGAACCCCGAAGAACCAGTTGTCCTTGCTCAGATCGATCGTCGCCTCGGTCACGTTGCCCACGTCCCGCGCGTGCTGCCAATCGCCCGCCGTCGTCTCGCGCCATACGACCTCGTACCCCGCAACGTCCGGCTCTGGGCTCGCTTCCCAGCGCAGAGTCGTGTCGTTCGTCAGCTCAGCAACGATCACCCGCGCATCCATGGGCCCGCTCGGCGCGTTCGCCAGATGCGCCAGCGTCGCCGCGTTCAGCAGCGTGACGCCCGCCAGATACTCCGCGTCGATGTACTCGACCAGATCACCGAACCGCCGCCCGCTCTCGTTGCGGACGTCCTGGTGCTGGCGGTCGTAGTCCTCGTAGACCTCTGTCAGGCGCACCGCCGCGTAGCCGACCTCGTTGAACGCCGTGTGATCCCCGCCGCGCAGGAACCGATCGGGCCGGTAGATCAGCATGGGCCTCACCGGGAGCCCGTGCTCCTGAGCGACCTCGGCCATGAACCTCGCGACCTGCCGAGACTCCGAGTCCGACTCGCTCGCGAGCGACCGCATCGTCCGCAGCGCCCGCTCCGCACGCCCGGGCTGCGCGAGCAGCTTCAGGGGCAGCCCCTCGCTGAACACCCGCACCCGGTCCGCCGCCGACCGCCCGCCCGGA
>JANQQZ010000015.1 GCA_028284805.1 Phycisphaerales bacterium | reverse complement strand
CTTCATCTTCGGCTATGCCGATGCCTCGCCCCGCGCGCCGCTCCCCGACGGAGAAGACCCCGCGCGGTTCTACACCATCCCCGACGACCCAACGTCGATTGACATCGACCCCGGGACAGCCGGAGGCGACGCCTTCGACATCGCCTGGGCGGTCCTCCCGGGCACCCTCACCCGCGCCAACCTCACAGGCTTCGACTTCATCCGCATCACGACCGGGCCCGACGTGCCCGCGGGCATCTTCGGGGAGGTCTCGACCGAAATCGACGCGGTCGCCGACGCGCGTCCTCCCTGCCCCCCCGACACCAACCTCGACGGCGCTCTCACCCCCGCCGACTTCAACGCATGGATCCTGGCCTTCAACCAGCAGTCGATCGTCGCCGACCAGAACGACGACGCCCTCGTCACGCCTGCCGACTTCAACGCATGGATCCTCAACTTCAACGAGGGCTGCCCGTGAGAACACGAGCCTTCACCCTCATCGAGTTGCTCGTCGTCATCGCGATCGTCGCGCTGCTCATCGGCATCCTGCTGCCCTCACTCGGTGCGGCACGCCGATCGTCGCAGGCCGTCGCGTGCGCCTCGAACGCCCGCCAGCTCGCGCTCGCCGCGCTGATCTACGCCGACGACGCCGACGGGCATCTCCCGCCCGGCGCCCCCGACTTCCTCGACAACCGAACCCGCTGGCATGGCTCGCGCGCAACGACCGCAGAAGCCTTCGCACCCAAGGGCGGCACGCTCACCCCGTATCTCGAGGCCTCATCCGGACGGGTCCGGGCCTGCCCCACCTTCGTGCCCACGACCCGCGCCCTCGCCGAGACCGACCCCGCCCAAACCGGCGCGTTCGAGTCCGCCGCGGGCGGCTTCGGCTACAACAACACCTACCTCGGCCAGACCCGTCACCGCGACGGCACGCTGCACTCCGATGCCGCCGGCGCACGCCTCGACACCGCCCAGCGCCCCGCCCAGACCGCCGCATTCGCCGACGCCGCATTCGTCGCCGACCGAGCCCCCACCGACCTAATCGAGTACAGCTTCATCGAGCCGCGCTTCGTCGCAGGCCCAGGCACCAGCAGATTCCGCCTCGAGCCCAGCATCCACTTCCGCCACGACCGACGAGCGACCGTCGCCTGGCTCGACACGCACGTCTCGACCGAGCCCATGACCTTCACGCACACCAACGGCCTCTACCGCACCGACCCCACCCAGCACGACCTCGGCTGGTTCGGCGCGAACGATTCGAACGACCTCTTCGACCTGGAGTAGCGACGCACCCATGCCCGTCGACCGATGCGTCTGCCACAGCGTCCCATTCACCGAGCTCAAGAAGCTCGCCGACGCAGGCATGCGCACCATCGACGAGCTGTCCGAACGGACCGCGTGCTGCACAGGCTGCGGCATGTGCGAGCCCTACGTCCGTCTCATGCTCCGCACCGGCGAGACCAGCTTCCCGGTGCTACCCCCGCACGAGATCGAGCGCATCCTCCGCGAGCCGTCGGCGCCGGGCGGTGAGGCCAGCTAGAACAGCTCGTCCTCTGGCACGTACGCCCCGGGCTCTGCCCACCGCCCCGCGACCTCGCCGAGCTCCCCGCGAAAGCGGTGGCACACCGCCGGCCCGTGCCCACAGAACCCGTTCCCGAAGAAGCCGACAACCTCCCGGATCTCGGGCCGCTTCTTGAGCACCGCGCGCAGCCGCTCAGCCCACCACCGCACCCGCGCCGACGCGTCCACGTGCTCGCGCGACAGATCATCGAACTGCGCGTGCACCCCAACCCACCGCACGTACAGCACGTCGCTCGTCGGCACGATCGGCCTCGCCCTGCTGCTGAACACCCCCGCCATCGGAGGGCGACCCACCTCATGCATCCGCGCTTCATCCGCAGACACCCACACCACTCCGAGCCCGCGAAGCATCTCCGCTGTTTCGGGCACCCACCACCCGTCGTGCCGCAGCTCCACCGCGCACCGCACCCGATGCGACAGCCCACGCAACCACTCCGCAAGCTCGTCGAGCCGATCCACGCGGAACGTCGCAGGGAACTGGCACAGCACCGTGTGCAGCTTGTCGCCCAGCCCACGACCCGCGCCCTCGAGCACCCGCCCCAGCTCATCCCGCGCGAACCCCGATAGCAGATGCCCCGCCGCCGGCTCGTGCGTCACCGACTTCGGCGCCTTCAGCGTAAACCGGAACCCCGCCGGCACCACATCAGCCCACCGCTGCACGGTCTCGAGCGCCGGGAGCGCGTAGAAGGTGGTGTCGAGCTCGATCGCATCGAAGAACCGCGCGTAGTGCGCGAGCCGATCCGCTCCCGACACGCCGCGCGGGTAGAACGCACCGGCCCAGTCCGCGTACGAGAACCCGATCGTCCCAAGCCGCCAGAAGACGTCAGCACGAGTGCTCATCGACCAATCAAAGGCAGCACGTGCGAACAAAAAAGAGCCGGGCCCCGAAGAGCCCGGCTCGTGAATCGACTCAACTGATTGCCGGCGTCAGCCGTCGCTGCCGGCCTCCGCGGTCTCGCCGACACCGACGTCCCTCACCTCGACGTGAGGAACGCCAATGGCGTCGTTCTTGCCCGCGCCGAGCGCCTCGGCGGCTTCCGCCGCCTCGGCCAGCATCGCCGCCTCGTCGTCATACTCCGACTCGGGCAGCTCGCCGACCGTCTTCACGCGGAGCGCCTGGTGCGCCGCGAAGCCCGTGCCCGCCGGGATCAGGTGACCGAGCAGCACGTTCTCCTTCAGACCCACCAGCGTGTCGACCGCGCCCTTCAGCGACGCCTCCGTCAGCACCTTGGTCGTCTCCTGGAACGACGCGCCGCTCAGGAAGCTCTCCGACTGAAGCGAGGCCTTCGTGATACCCAGCAGGAGCGTCCGGCCCGATGCGGGTCGTGCCTTCTTGGTCTTGGCCGGGTCCTTGCCCTCCGCCTCCGCGTTCGCGTTGGCTTCCTTGATCTCGTCGCGGTGCACCATCGCGCCCACGACCAGATCCGTCCCCCCAGCGTCCATGACCTTCATCATGTCCGCGACGCGGGCGTTCTCCTTCTTGAACACCACCTTGTCGAGCACGTCCTGCGGAAGCAGGTCCGTGTCGCCCGGGTTCTCGACCTTCACCTTGCGAAGCATCTGCGCCAGGATCAGCTCGATGTGCTTGTCGTTGATCGTCACGCCCTGAGCGCGGTACACGTTCTGCACCTCGTCGAGCATGTACGTCCAGAGCGCCTCCTCGCCCTTGATCCGCAGGATGTCGTGCGGCACGAGCGGCCCCTCGGTCAGCGGGTCGCCCGCCGTCACGTAGTCACCCGTGTGCACGAGCAGAGGCTTGTCGTTCGGAACGTGGTGGTCCTTCTCAAGACCCGAGTCCGAAACCACGCGGATGGTCATCTTGCCCTTCCGCTTGTCCGAGTGCAGCTCGACACGCCCGGAGATCTCGGCCATCACCGCCGGGTCCTTGGGCTTCCGCGCCTCGAAGATCTCCGTCACGCGGGGCAGACCGCCGACGATGTCCTGCGACCCCTGGGCCTGACGGGGCTGGAGCGCCAGCAGCTCGCCGGCCTCGATCTTGGTGCCATCCGCGACCTCGATACGCGCCTTGGCGGGCAGGTAGTGGAAGTCGAGGATGTTCCCGTCGCCGTCGACGATGTTGATCTGCGGGTGCAGGTCGCCCTTGTGCTCGATCACGAGCAGGGCCTTCTTGCCCTGGCCCGCGTCCTCCTCGCGGACCGTCTCGCCGACCTCGATGTCGACGTACTGCACGGTGCCGCCCTTCTCCGCGAGGATGGGCGTCCGGTGCGGGTCCCAGGTCACCAGCTGCTGGCCCGCCTTGACCTCCGAGCCCTCGTCGGCCCAGATGTACGAGCCGTAGGGCACCTTGCTCTTCTCGAGCTCGCGGCCCTTGTCGTCGAGGATCGCGACCTCGGCGTTCCGCTTCAGGACAACGTGAACCTCGTTCCCGTCGCGGTCCTTGGTCGGCACCGCGTTGCAGTCGCGCAGCTCGAGCTTTCCGCCCATCGCCGGGCGGTACTCGCTCTCCGCGATCGTCCGCGTGCCGATGCCGCCCGTGTGGAACGTCCGCATCGTCAGCTGCGTGCCGGGCTCGCCGATCGACTGGGCAGCGATGATGCCCACCGCCATGCCCTGCTCGACAAGGCGCCCCGTCGACATGTCCTGGCCGTAGTCGAGCGCCGAGCACCCGAACTCCGCCTCGGTCGTCAGCGGGCTGCGGACCACCACCGAGTCGATGCCGAGGTCCTCGACCTTCGCCGCCGACTCGGGCGTGAACATGTCGTTCCGCTCGACGACGGTCTCGTCGGTCACCGGGTTCATGATCGTGTTCACGCTCACGCGCCCGATGATCTGGTCGGAGAGCGCCACGTCGACCTGCTCGCCCTTGTAGATGGCGCGCTTCACGACACCGCGGCGGCTGCCGCAGTCGTGCTCGCTCACGATGACGCTCTGGGCAACGTCGCAGAGCTTCCGGGTCAGGTAGCCCGAGTCCGCGGTCTTCAGCGCCGTATCCGCCAGGCCCTTGCGGGCGCCGTGCGTGGACGAGAAGTACTCGAGGATGTTCAGACCCTCGCGGAAGTTCGCCCGGATCGGCGTCTCGATGATCTCGCCCGAGGGCTTGGCCATCAGACCACGCATGCCCGCGAGCTGCTGCATCTGGCTCACGTTGCCCCGAGCGCCCGAGTCCATCATGAGGTAGACCGGGTTCAGGTACGCCATGCCCTCCTCGCCGTCGACCGGGGCGTACGAGCCGTCGTCGTGACGGCGGTCCACCTTGATCGTGTCGATCAGCGTCTTGGTGACCTCCTCACGGCAGTGCGACCAGATGTCGAGCAGCTGGTTGTAGCGCTCGCGCCCGGTGATGATGCCGTCCTCGTACGAACGCTCGACGCGGTTCACCTTCTTCTGCGCCGCGTCCAGCAGGCCCTGCTTGGCGTCGGGGATCCGCAGATCGGTCAGGCCGAAGCTCAGCCCCGCCGTCGTCGAGCGCTTGAACCCGATCTCCTTCAGGCGGTCGAGCATGTCGATCGTGTGCCGGCGATCCGCGTACAGGTACGCGTCGTCGATCGCGCGGGCGCACCCCTTCTTGCCCAGCGTGCAGTTGTAGAAGGGCATGCCCGGGCACAGGATGTCGCTGAAGAGGATCCGGCCCGCCGTCGTCACGATCCGCCGGTTCTGCGGCATCGGCTCGGGCGCATCCTTCTGCCCGTTCACGACCTCGTCGAACCCATCAAGACGCACCACGACCCGCTCGTGCAGATCGATCGTGCCCTGGTCGTACGCGAGGATCGCCTCGGTCGCGTCCTTGAACCGGCGCAGCTCGTTCTCGGGCCGCGTGTCGTCCCGATCCTCCAGCGTGATGAAGTACACGCCCATCACGATGTCCTGCGAGGGCGAGATGATCGGTGCGCCGTTCGCGGGCGAGAAGATGTTGTGCGTCGACAGCATCAGGCAGTGCGCCTCCGCCTGCGCCTCGACACTCAAGGGCAGGTGCACCGCCATCTGGTCGCCGTCGAAGTCCGCGTTGAACCCCGAGCACACGAGCGGGTGGATCCGGATCGCGTTGCCCTCGACCAGCGTGGGCTCGAACGCCTGGATGCCCATGCGGTGAAGCGTCGGCGCACGGTTCAGAAGAACAGGATGCTGGTAGATGACCTCTTCGAGCACGTCCCACACCGCGGGGTCGCGGCGCTCGAGCATCCGTTTGGCGCTCTTGATCGTGTCCGCGAGCCCGTGCTCCTTGAGCTTGCGGATGATGAAGGGCTGGAACAGCTCGAGCGCAATCTTCTTGGGAAGGCCGCACTGGTTCAGCTTGAGTTCCGGGCCGACGACGATCACCGAACGCGCCGAGTAGTCCACGCGCTTCCCGAGCAGGTTCTCGCGGAACCGGCCCTGCTTGCCCTTGATCATGTCCGTCAGCGACTTGAGCGCCCGGTTGCTCGAACCGAGCACCGGGCGGCGGCAGCGCCCGTTGTCAAACAGCGCGTCGACCGCCTGCTGGAGCATCCGCTTCTCGTTGCGGATGATCACGTCCGGCGCGTTCAGGTCCATCAGCTTCTTCAGCCGGTTGTTCCGGTTGATGATGCGACGGTACAGATCGTTCAGGTCGCTCGTCGCGAAGTTGCCGCTCTCGAGCAGCACCAGCGGGCGCAGGTCAGGCGGGATCACCGGGATCACGTCCATCACCAGCCAGGTCGGATCGTTCTCGCTCTCGCGCACGAGCTCGACCATCTTCAGCCGCTTCGACAGGTCCTTGACCTTCTGCTTCGACCGCGTCGTGCCCAGCTCCTCGCGGATCATCTTGACCTCGGCATCGAGGTCGAGCGTCTCGAGCAACTCGCGGATCGACTCGGCGCCCATCGACGCGCGGAACGCGTTGCCGTACTGTTCGACCGCAACACGGTGCTCGTCCTCGGTCATGACCTGCTTGGCGGTCAGCTCCGTGTCACCCGGATCGATGACGACGTAGTCCTGGTAGTAGATGATCTTCTCGAGATCGCTCGTGCGCATCCCGAGGATTGTCGCCAGGCGGCTGGGCAGGCTCTTGAAGAACCAGATGTGCACCACGGGCGAAGCCAGGTTGATGTGCCCCATCCGCTTGCGGCGCACGCGGCTGTGCGTCACCTTCACGCCGCAGCGATCGCAGATGATTCCCTTGTACTTCGTCCCGCGGTACTTGCCGCACGCGCACTCGTAGTCGCGCTCGGGCCCGAAGATCCGCTCGCAGAACAGGCCGTCCTTCTCCGGACGGTACGTGCGGTAGTTGATGGTCTCGGGCTTCTTGACCTCGCCGTAGGACCACGCGCGGATGTCGTTGGGCGACGCCAGCGTCACCTTCACCGCACTGAAGTCGTTCACCCGGTCGTACACGCTCTCAGCCATGCTTGATCACCTCAAAGGGTGTGAATGCTCTCGTTCGATCCGCTCAAAGAAGTTGCAAGTGATCCGGTTCACCCCGCCGCTACAGCAGGCTCCCCGCTTCCAGTTGCTTCTTCTCAAGCGTCACGTTCAGGCCCAGGCCCTTCAGCTCGTTGCAGAGCACGTCGAACGCGACGGGCATACCCGCCTCGAGCTTGTTCGTGCCCTTGACCATGCTCTCGTAGATCTTGGTCCGCCCCTCGACGTCGTCCGACTTGACGGTGAGCAGCTCCTGGAGGATGTAGCTCGCCCCGTACGCCTCGAGCGCCCAGACCTCCATCTCGCCGAACCGCTGCCCGCCCGTGCGGGCCTTGCCGCCCAGGGGCTGCTGGGTGATGAGCGAGTAGGGCCCGGTCGCACGCGCGTGGATCTTGTCATCCACGAGGTGGTGCAGCTTGAGCATGTACATCGAGCCGACGGTCGTCCGCTGGTGGAACCGCTCGCCCGTCCGACCGTCGTAGAGCTGGATCTTGCCGGTCGAGGGCATCTCCGCCAGCATCTCGGCCGGTCGAGCCGGGATGCCCGTCTCCTCGATCTCCGCCTTGCGCTTCCGGCAGTGCTCGTTGGCGGCCTCCACCGCCTCGTGGATCTCCTGCTCCGTGCACCCGTCGAAGACCGGCGTCTGCGCCTGGAACCCGAGCACGCGGCACGCCCACCCGAGGTGCGTCTCCAGGATCTGACCCACGTTCATGCGGCTCGGCACGCCCAGCGGGTTCAGCATCACGTCGACGGCGCGGCCGTCGTCCATGAAGGGCATGTCCTCCTCAGCAACGATGCGAGCGATCACGCCCTTGTTGCCGTGACGACCCGCCATCTTGTCGCCCACGCTGAGCGGACGCTTGGTGGCGATGTACACCTTCACCATCTCGAGCACGCCGTTGGGCAGCTCGTCGCCGCGCTTCATGTGCGCGACCTTCCGCTGCTTCTCGGTCTCGACCGCCTCGATCCGGGGCCAGTACTGGTCCTTCACGACCTGGGCCTTCTCGCGAGCCTCCGCCGCGCCCTTGACCCACTTCATGTCGAACGTCTTGATCTGCTCGAGGATGACCTCGGGGATGTCGCTCGCACCGACCTTCTGACGCGTCATCGGGTCGACCATCTCGGTCTCGATCAGGCCGTTGATGGTGTTGACCATCTCCTGGAACAGCCCGATCGCCTTCGCGTCCTGCTCGGCCTCGTAGCCCTCGATGTCCTTCTTCAGCTGCTTCTTCTGCTCCTCGGAGAGGTGCATCCGACGGCTGAACTTCTTCGCGCCGATCACGATGCCCTGCGTTCCAGAGGGCACCTCGAGCGAGTCGTTCTTCACGTCCTCGCCCGCGCGACCGAAGATCGCGTGGAGCAGCTTCTCTTCGGGCGTCAGCTCCGTCTTCGCCTTGGGCGAGACCTTGCCGACCAGGATGTCGCCAGGCCCGACGCGGGCGCCGATCCGGATAATCCCGTTGTCATCGAGGTTGCGGAGCATCTTCTCGGAGACGTTCGGGATGTCCCGTGTGAACTCCTCGCGCCCCAGCTTCGTCTCGCGGATCTCCACGTCGTACGAGTCGATGTGGATGCTGGTGAAGACGTCCTCCTTCACCAGACGCTCGTTGATGACGATCGCGTCCTCGAAGTTGTACCCGTCGTACGTGTTGAACGCGACCAGCGCGTTCTTGCCGATCGCAAGCTCGCCCTGCTTGGTCGAGGCGCCGTCCGCGATGATCTGACCCGCCTCGACCGTGTCGCCCACCTCGACGATCGGCTTCTGGTTCTGGCAGGTCCGCTCGTTCAGGCCCACGAACTTGCGCAGCTCGTACTCGTCCGAGTTGTTGACAATGATCCGCTCCGCGTCGGCGTACGTCACCTCGCCGCCGCGTTTGGCCTTCACGACCATGCCCGAGTTCGAGCCGATCGCGGTCTCCAGGCCCGTCGCGACCACGGGCGGGTCCACCTTGATCAGGGGCACCGCCTGGCGCTGCATGTTCGAGCCCATCAGCGCCCGGTTCGCGTCGTCGTGCTCGAGGAACGGGATCAGCGCCGCCGAGATGCCCACGATCTGCTTGGGCGAGATGTCCGCGTAGTTCACGTCCGACGAGTGGACCTGCGTCAGCTCGCCGTCGACACGCGCGATCACGTCGCCGTCCGCCAGCTTGCCCGACGCGTCGAACGCGTCCGCCGGCGCCAACACCGCCTTCATCTCCTCGTCGGCGCGGAGGTACTGCACGTCCTCCGAGAGCTTCCCGCTCTTGACCGTCCGGTAGGGCGTCTGCAGGAACCCGTACTCGTCGACCTGCGAGAAGATGCCCAGCGACGCGATCAGACCGATGTTCGTGCCCTCGGGCGTCTCGATCGGGCAGATCCGCCCGTAGTGCGAGATGTGCACGTCTCGCACCTCGAAGCCGGCGCGCTTGCGGTTCAGGCCGCCCGGGCCGAGCGCCGACAGACGACGCTCGTGCACGAGGCTCGAAAGCGGGTTCGTCTGGTCGACGACCTGGCTCAGCTCGCTGCGACCGAAGAAGAAGTCGATCGCGCTCGAGATCGACTTCGAGTTCACCAGGTCGCTGATCTTCGCAAGCTCGTCCGGATCCTTGACGCTCATGCGCTCCTGCACCGTCCGGCGGAGCTTCAGGAAGCCCTTCCGCAGCTCGTCCACCGCGAGCTCGTCGAGCGTCCGCAGACGCCGGTTGCCCAGGTGATCGATGTCATCCACGTTCGCCGCGGGGCGACCCGTCTTCGGATCGACACGGTTCGAGCGCAGGTCGAGCAGGTACTCCATGACCTTCAGGAAGTCCTCGCCCGTCAGGAACTGCTGATCCTCGTCGGTCTCGAGCCCGAACTTGCGGTTGATGCGGAAACGACCGACCCGCCCCAGGCGGTACCGGTTCTCGTCGTAGAACTTCTCGTAGAAGAGCTGCTTGGCCTTCTCGACCTGAGGCGGGTTGCCCGGGCGCAGACGCCCGTAGACCTTGAGCAGCGCCCGCTCGTAGTCCGTGTCCGCCTCGAACGCCTCCAGCTTCTCATCCGCGACCGTGTTCAGGATCAGCACGTCGCTCGGGTTCTGGATCACCCGGACCTTCTTCAGGCTCCCCGCGTTGATCGCCTCGGCCGACTCGCCAATCTGGTGACCGACGTGCACGATCTCCTCGCCCGTCTCCAGGTCGATCACGCTCTCGGCAGCCCAGTGCTCGGGCTTCACGTCCGAGGCCTTGATCTCCGTCACCTGGTAGAACAGGCTCAGGATGGCCTCGGTGGAGCTGACGCTCTCGTCGAGACAGCGCAGGAACGTCGTCGCCGCGAGCTTGGTCGACTGATCGATCTTCATCGTCAGCCGGTCCTTCTTGTCGACCGCCATCTCGATCCACGAGCCGCGCTCGGGGATGATCCGGGCCGAGTGCAGCGGGCGGTCCGCCTCGCTCGACTCGATCCCGAAGTCCACGCCGGGCGAGCGGTGCAACTGACTCACGATCACGCGCTCGGCACCGTTCACGATGAACTCACCGCCGCCCATCATGATCGGGAACTCGCCGAGGTAGATCTCTTCCTCGGGGATGTCGTCCACCCCATCACGGATCAGGCGCACGCGCAGACGGAACGGCATGCCGTACGTCAGACGCAGCTCCCGGCACTCGTCGCTCGTGTACCGGGGCTCGTCGAGCCCGTACGACACGTACTCCAGGCGCATCGTCCCGTCGTAGCTCTCGATCGGGAAGATCTCGTGCAGCAGCGACTCGAGCCCGAAACGCGCCTCCCGGCCGTCCTCGGGCTTGTCCAGCTGCAAGAATCGCTCGTATCCGTCCCGCTGAACACGCGTCAGGTCAGGAACGGTCAGCCCGTCCCCCCGCTTCGCGTAGTTGCGCACAGTCCTCGCCGGCTCAGTGGTTGTCGCCATTGCGCTCCTCAAGAGACCCAATCAGGAAGTCAAGCTCAGAGTCCAAATCAGCCTCGGCCGCGGACGCAGATACCGCCCGAGCCGCTGCATGTGAAAATGCCGCGAAATCGATCGCCCCACGTCTCGCCCCGAAGCCAATCCGGGCCGAGTCTCTCGGTGGTGTCAGTGTGCCGCGCCGAATCCCAGAGTCTACCGCTCTGCCAGAGGTGGGTCCACCCTTCCCCACCTGACAGGCTACGACCATGCCAGGAACGCGGTCCAAGCACGTCGGCGGGCCCATGAGCCCGCCGACGCAAATGTTCCATGAACTGTAGCCAGCCCGAGGGGCCGGCGTCGGGCCCCGCGAGGGAAACCCGACCGGAGATCAGGTCAGCTCGACCTCGGCCCCGACTTCCTTCAGCTGCTCGGCCAGCTTGTCGGCGTCCTCCTTGGGGAGGTTCTCCTTGACAGCCTTGCCGCCAGCGTCGACCAACTCCTTGGCCTCCTTCAGACCCAGGCCCGTCGCCTCGCGGACGATCTTGATGACCTTGATCTTCTGGTCGCCCGCGCTCTTGAGCACGACGTTGAACTCGGTCTTCTCTTCGGCCGCCGCGCCGCCGCCGTCGCCGCCACCGGCCGCGGCCATCACCACGCCGCCGCCAGCCGCCGCCTCGATGCCGTACGCCTCCTTGAGGTAGTCCCCAAGATCGACCGCCTGCTTCAGGCTCAGCTCGGCCAGCTTGTCGCCGATCTCCTTGATCCCGGCGTCGAATTCCTTCGTTGCTGCTTCGTCGCTCATCTCGTACCAGACCTTTCCAATTCACCTCACCCAAGAGGGACCGAACCACTCGGCTCTTTACCCCGGCTGCCAGAGGCAGTTCACACCGGGCCAGTTGGGTGCCGATGCCAAAGAAACACACTCACACCTTCGCGATCGCCTCGCCCTTCTCGAGCTTCTCCTCGATCGCCTTCACGAGCCCGGCGACGTTCGCGCCCGGACCCTTCACCTGCGCCACGAGGTTCCTCGCCGGGCTCAGGACCAGCGTCACGACCTTCGCGATCGCCTCGTCTCGCGTCGGGAACTTGCTCAGACGCGTCACGCCCTCTTCGCCCGCGTAGAGCTCGCCGTCGAGCACGGCACCCTTCAGCTCAACATCGGGGAAGTCCTTGATCATCTCGATCAACTCGCGGGCGACCTCGACCACCGAGCGCTCGCCGTAGAGCAGCGCGTTCTGGCCCTTCATCACCGGGCCCAGCGCCTCCAGGGGCGTGCCCTCGAAGGCCTTCACCGCCAGCGAGTTCTTCACAACCGTGACCCGCACCGCCTTCTCGCGAAGACCGACACGGATCGTCTCCGTGCCGTCGGCGTCAACGCCGCGAAGCGAGATCACCAGGGCCTCCTCGGCCCCCTCGAGACGCCCCTGGTAGTCAGAGACGATCATTTCTTTCACAGGCTTCGACATGCCTCAAACCTCCGGGCGCCCTGCGCCCGCATGAAATCGTCTCGAATCACTCGGCCTCGACGCCGTACCGGATCTTCACCGCCGGCGTCATCGTCCCACTCACGTGGATGCTCTTGATGTACGCGCTCTTCAGACCACTCGGCTGCGCCGCCTCGATCGTTTTGAGCAGGTGCTCGTAGTTCGCGAGCAGGTCGCCCTCCGCGAAGCTCATCTTCCCGATCGTCGCGTGCACGTTGCCCGACTTGTCGGCCCGGTACTCGACCTTGCCCGCCGAGTACTCCGTGACCGCGGTCACGACGTCCTTGGTCACCGTCCCCGCCTTCGGGCTGGGCATCAGACCCTTCGGACCCAGCACGCGCCCGAGCTTCGAGATCACCCGCATCATGTCGGGCGTCGCGACCGCGACGTCGAAGTCGAACCAGCCCTTCTCGATCTTCGCGACCAGCTCCTCGCCGCCCGCCTCGACCGCGCCCGCGTCCTTCGCCGCCTGCACGTCGTCGTCCTTGCAGAACGCCACGACCCGCTTGGCCTTGCCGATGCCCTTGGGAAGGCTCACCGCGCCGCGGATCTGCTGGTCCGCCTGACGCGTGTCCACACCCAGGTGGAACACCACGTCGACCGACTGGTCGAACTTCGTGCCGTCGAACCGCTTGACGTGCGACATCGCGGTCGCGGCATCGACCGGGTCCTTGCTCGCCTTGTCACGGTTCGTCTTTGTCCGCTTGCTCGCGCGGTGACGGAGCTTGCCCCGACGGTGCGAGGGCCCATCGTCCGAAGACGCCTCGGCCTGCTTCGCACCGCCGCCCTCGACAGGGGCCGACGCCTTCTCGGGCTCGTCGCCGAAACCGAAACCGACCTTGGGCTTGGAGAAATCGCTATCAGCCATGATTAGCCCTCCACCTCGATGCCCATCGACCGGCACTGACCAGCGATGATCCGGACAGCCGCATCAACGCTCGCCGCGTTCAGGTCTTCCTTCTTCTCTTCCGCGATCGCCTCCGCCTGTGCGCGGGTGATCTTGCCGACCTTGTTCTTGTTGGGCTCGCCCGACGCCTTCTCGACGCCCGCGGCCTCCTTGATCAGCACCGCCGCGGGGCTCGACTTGATGTCGAACTCGAACGACCGATCGCTGAACACGCGAACAACACAGCCAACGACCTTGCCGTTGAGCTGCCCCGTCGCCGCGTTGAACTGCTGGATGAACTGCCCAGGGTTCACACCCTTGGCACCAAGAACCGGACCCAGCGGCGGCGCAGGCGTCGCCTGCCCACCCGGGGCCATGATCTTGAACGTATCGATAAGCTCTTTCTTGGCCATCGGTCTCCACCTCCCACCCCGTGCTGGGCTCCGAACCCGTGCCGGCACCGGCCAATCAGCCCCGGCTCACGCAGTGGTCTTAACGGTTCCCTGGTTGTTCCAACACCCGCAAGCCCCACCGGCTCCGGCGCGGACGGAAGCATAGCCAGCCCCATCGACGCCAATCCACTCTCGCGGGGGGCTCCGAGACCGATTCGAGGCCCTCGTACAGCACCGGGCACTTAACGGTCGGCGGCGCCCCGCAACTGATCCACGACCTTCGCGATTCGTTTCGCCCGCGTCGCGGCGGTCTTCGCCGTCGCAACCGAGTGGGCCAGCCCACGCCGCTTCCCGACCGAGAGATCGTCCCAGAGCGATCTCAGTTCGTCACTACCTTTCAGAACCCTTTCAAGCTCGTCGGGCACTTTGACGCGGTCTTGCTCTTCGACCCGGAACCGGACTATCACACGATCACCGACCTCGAACGGCCCCTGCCGCAACACCGCCTTCGACAGCATCACGTACCACCTGCCCCGGACGGGCTGCCACGCGCCCTCGAACGGGATGTCTCGCAGCTCACCAGACATCCGAAGCCGAGGATGCTCCACCAACGGCAGATGCTCGATCAGACGGTCGTCCAGAAACACGACGGTGTATCGATACGTGCCGAGAGCATGATGCACGATCTCTGCTTCGAACTCGAACGGGTAGTACGCGTCCGGATCGATCAACGGCGACTCGCCCTCCGCCGTCGCGGTCATCGTGCCAGAAGCGGGAAGAAGCGTTCTTCCACGACCTTGCCATCTTTCACCGTGTACAACGCCATTTCGTGCATCGTGGCACGCGTGCCCTCACGGTCCGTGCAATCCAGAGAAAAGCGAGCCGAGAACTGATCACCATTCACGTAAGGCCCCTCGCAGGTCACACCGTGCATCTGGGTCCCCTCCGCCCACATCTTCTGCTTCTCCAGCACCGCGGCCCTCCCCCGACACACCTGCTGCGGGCCCGGGAAGCCCTCGATGCTCACGATGTCGTCAGACCAGAATCGCTGTGCCTCTTCAAGCTTGCCCTCCGCGCACAGGCCGACAAACGTGTGAGCGAGTTCCATCGTGTCCATTGGTACGGTTCCTCCGCTGACCAGCGAGGTTGAGTTGGGCGCCGCAGTTGGCTTCGGCAGTTGATTTCGATAATTTAATTATCAAGATGCACGACAATCAAGATAATTCTACCGCCCAAAGCGCCACCGAACTCATCAAGTGCGGCCGCGCGATCCACGCCGTACTCGATCAGATCGATGACGAAATGGAGAAACACTTAAACATTAACCGAACTGATCTCCGGTGCCTCAACGCTCTCGAACACGGCCCGCTAACGCCCACCCAGCTCGCTACCCGGCTGGGCCTGACAAGCGGCAGCATCACCGCACTGGTGGATCGCCTCGAACAGCGCGGTTTCGTGGCCAGGACTAGGTCCGCCACAGATCGACGATCAATGGTGATCGAACTCCAGCCCATCGTCTTTCATCAGATCGGAACCCGATATCGTCTCGTCGCAGACTCCATCACTGCTCGCTTCCAAGGCCTGAGCGAACAAGACCACGCCGAAGCAATCACCCATCTCCAAGCTCTCATCGAGGCCCTTGAACTCGGACTGACACAAGTGCGCGAGGCGCGGAATCCGCCCCCAGCGACCGACTAGGCTCACGGCATGCCGACACGACTCCTACTTGCCAGCCTCGTCCTCTCGACCCTGCTCACCTCCTGCGGCCACCACGCCCGTGTCACCGTCACCCCCACCGCCTTCGAGGCCCGCAACGCCCGCCTCGCCCCCAGCCTCATCACCAGGGCGTACACCTACGAAGACGAGAACACCGTCCACATCTACCTGA
>JANQQZ010000179.1 GCA_028284805.1 Phycisphaerales bacterium | reverse complement strand
TCGCTCGTCGGCGAGCATCTCGCGGAAGGAGACGGTGTTGCCGATGTTGCCGAGCGCGGCGTTGATCGCGTGCACGAGCGCGTGCACCGCGGTCGGCTGCGAAGGACCGGCGACGACGAGCGACTCGCCGCGATGGGCGACCAGATCGTCGGCGAGCGCGTCGATCCACGCCGCCAGCTTCGACTCTTCGATCGGCATCGTCCCGCCCGCCGGAGCGGAGCGGACGGCCGAGACGACCTCCGCCGGCATCTGCGCCTCGGCGCGATCGCCGAGCGCCCGCGCCAAGCGGACGAGGAAGCCACCGATCTGCGAGGGCGGGAGCGCCAGGCGGTGGTCCGCCTTCGCGCCGGTCGTCGAGAAACCCGACTCCACGCTGTACAGGCGGTTCATCGACGCGCCGGTCGTGTCCGCTCGTCGTCCGGCGGCGAAGCCGCGCGTGTTCGAGAGCGAGCCGGCCTCATGCAGCAGGATGTCGCGATCGAGCGTCAGGATCACCTTCGCGCGATCGACACGCAGCGATTCGCGCAGCGCCCGGCCGAACGCCTTCTCCGCGCCAAGACGCGGGGCGTCGGCGTCCATGGCGCCGTACGCGACCCATTCGGCTTCGGGCCACTTGCGCAGGACACGCGAGCGCATGTCGTCGAGCGACGGGCTCGTCTGCTTGTCGACGATGATCGCGACGCCGCGCCCGTTGCCCGCATCGATCCCCTTCTCGTCGCGGTGCTTGGCCCACAGCGCGACGAAGTCGTCCCACGTGCGCTGCTCACCGTTCTGCGCGGGGTAGTCCGTGAACTCCGGCGCGAAGAGGCGGTCGGGGTCGTAGAGCCCCAGAAGCGACGCCTGCGCCAGCGCCGAGGCGCGACCCTGGTTGATCGGGTGCAGCGGGTTGCCCTCGATCTTCGTCGGGCGACCGCCGTGCGTCTCGACCAGCAGGCCCTCGGCGCCCCCGCCGGGGAGCGGCATCGAGGTCGCGTAGTACAGCGCCTTGCCGGGGATGATCTCCTCGGGCACTTCCTTCGAGTACGCGTGGATCTTGTGGTCCGGCCGGCGGCAGCCCGGGAGCGTCGCCGCGCCTGCGAGCGCGAGCGACGCGCCCATCAGCTTGACGAAGGTGCGCCTGGACGTGTCGAGCAGTTGCGACGCGCCCGGCTGGAACTCCTTCTCGAGCCACTCGCGGAACGACGCCGTGTCGGCGAGGTCCTCGAGCGAACGCCAGTACGCGCGACCCGTGCGTCCGGCGCCCACCTCGGTGTGCGGGACGCGCGGCTTGGTCGGCGACTTCTCGCCACGCGTCGAAGGGCACTGGTCTTGGGCGCCCGGCTTGGTCTTGGATTCTGTCGGCATTCGAGCTTCTTCCCGTGGTGACCCGTCGCGGGCCCCTGGTCTCGATTCGATCAGTAGTGGCAGGCGCCGCAGTTCTCAGGAAGGCGATGCAACGCCGCTTCCTGAAGGTCGTTGAAGTACCGCGTCCGAGCGCCGTCCGCGTCCTTGTCGGACAGCGAACGCTCGACGGCGAACAGGTCGTAAACCATCCGCACGCCGCTGTTCGGATCGAACTCCGGATCAACCAGGTTGGGCTCGGGGTTTCGGTGGCACTCGAGGCACCAGCCCATCGACAGGGGCTCGGCCTGGTGCACGACCTCCATGCGCCCGATCGGTCCGTGGCAGGAGTAGCACGAGACGCCCGCTGTCACGTGCACCTGATGCGGGAAGTGCACGTAGTCGGGCAGCTTGTGGATCTTGCGCCACGGGATCGACGCGTCCTTCTCGTACGCATCGCGGATGAACTGCACCTTCGAGATCTTCTTCCCGTCCGCGCCCACGTCGGAGCCCACGTAGAACTGGCCCGTCTGGGTGGCGGTCTCTTCGAGGTCTGCGCTGAGGCGTCCCTCGGTGTGGCAGTTCATGCACTTGTGCACCGTCGGCACGTTCGAGTGGCGTGACTCGTCCACGTGCGAATGGCAATAGCGGCAGTCCATGCCGAGCTTGCCGACATGGATGCGGTGGCTAAAGCCGGCGCCGGGCTGCGTGGGCATGTAGCCCACCTCCCAGAACTTCGGCGTGAAGTAGTACCAGACGATCCCGATCACCAGCGCCATCGTCGTCAGCGCGCCGCCGAGCGCAAGCGGTGGGATGTTGTTGGACCATCTCGAGAAGATCGGTTTGGACACGCGGGTGGCCCTCTCGACTCGAAAACAGCCCGCGCCGAACATGCGTCACACCGATCGTGGTTCGGGACCCATTGGGGCCGGACGCGTTCCGGTGAGCGGGCAATAATTGCTGTGTGGCCGAAATCTCTCCTCTCCGAGGTCCCCCTGTCAAGCCGACAGACCCATCCACCCGCAATTGAGACTCGGTATCACCCGAGCTCGGGGTCCTGAACCATGACCGATACCACCCCCGCCACCCCCGTCTCCGCCACTCGTCGAACCTCGTCGCATGCCGGCGACCAGACCGAGCCCGCGCCCGCCTTGGCGTCGGGACTCGGCCCGATCCTGGTCGGCGGGGTCGCCACCAGCGTCGCGATGTGGACGATCGCCTTCGCGGCGCACCTCCCTGGGCTCGTGTTGCCCACCCTAATCTGGGGCCCATTGCTGGTGCTCACCTGGATCGCGGGCAGCGCACTGGTCGCACGCGCGGTCGAGCCCTCGCGCAGCCTCGTGGTCGGCGCGGCCTCCGGGCTCCTCGCCGGGCTGATCAACCTGCTCGTCCTCGCGCCCTGGATCGCCGAGCTCAGCTCAGAAGGCGAGGCAGCACCGGGCTTCGAAGGACTGCCTGCCTCCTGGCCGGTGATCCTCCTCGGCTTCATGCTCCTCGGAGCTGTTATCGGGGTCGCCGGCGGTTTGCTGGGTCGACTCAGCCCCAAGCGCGTCGACGCCGCGCCCGGCGCGTGGGCCGCGCGATACGCGGTCGTCTGCGTCATCGCGACCGCTCCGCTGCTGCTGCTCGGTGGGCTGGTGACCTCGACAGAGAGCGGGATGGCCGTGCCCGATTGGCCGGGCACGTTCGGCTCGAACATGTTCACGTTCCCGCTGGAGCTGATGGTCGCCGAGCCACGCGTGTTCATGGAGCACTCGCACAGGCTCTTCGGTGCGCTGCTCGGGCTGACCGTCGTTCTGCTCGCTGCTGCGTCGTTCCTGCTGATCCGCCCGCTTCCCGCGGGCAGGGCGCTCGCCAAGGCGGGCCCGCTCCGCTGGTGGGCGATCGGGATCCTCCTGGCAGTCAGCCTCCAGGGCTACCTGGGCGGCGCACGCGTGACGGAGAACAACCAGTTCCTCGCGGCCGCCCACGGGATCTTCGCGCAGATCGTCTTCGCGCTCACGGGCGCGCTGGCCGGGGTCCTTTGGATCCGCGCCTTCGGCGCGGGCCGGAGCAACCCGACGCGTTCGCGCACGCTCTCGCTCGTTCTCGGCGTCGCCCTGATCATCCAGCTCACATTCGGCGCGCTGTACCGCCACCTCGACAGCACGCACTCGCTCTGGACCCACGCGGGCTTCGCGATCGTCGTCGCGGTCCTGGCAGCGATCGCGGGCTTCACGGCCATGCGCGAAGCGGACAAACGCGTCCCGATGCAGCGCCTCGGCGGGACCCTCGTCGGGCTCGTCGTCTTCCAGTTCATCCTCGGCTGGGTCGCGGCCTACTTCGTCCTCAGCGCCGGGGAGCGCGGGCCGATTCCGACCGCCGATCAGCTCGAGACCGCGACCGACGTCCCCCTGGCCGAGGCCCTGGTCACCACCGCCCACCAGGCGACGGGCGCGGGCATCGCCCTCGTCGCGGCGCTGCTGATCGTCTGGACCCGCCGCTGGCCCTCGCGTCCCTGACCCTCAAAGCCCCCCGGAGCCTCCGCCCGCCACCGCCCCGATCCGCCCCGTCTTTGGAACCCACGCGCCGCGGATCCGATAGACATATGGAGGCCGCCCGCCGGCAATCGACGACGCTCCCGGGGCGTTGGGCGCTTGGCGACGGGCCGACAGCATGGGGCGTAACCGGGTGGGGCGACGGAGCGAGCGATGGCCACCGCACACCACAGGCGAGCGGCGTCGACGGACGTGACGCCCTCGATGAAGCGGATCAGCACCGAGGCCTTCGGTTTCGACGAGGCCCGCCACCTGCTCTGGCGTGCGGGCTTCGGCGGGACACCCCAGCAGATCCAGGCGCTCGCATCGATGGGCCCCGAGCGGGCCGTCGAGTACATCGTCGAGTACGACAACATCCCGTACGAGTCCGTCAACTCGTCGGATTTCGACAAGGACATCATGCGCCCGCCGACGCAGGCCGAGCGTCAGGCGTACGCGCGGGCGCGGCGCGAGAACGACGAGGAGGCGGTCGCGCGAGTGCGCGCGATGCGACAGGAGCGTCAGCGCTCGGATCGTCGCCAGGTCGCGCAGATGCAGAACTGGTGGCTCAAGCGATTGATCGAGACCCCGCGCCCGCTCGAAGAGAAGATGACCCTCTTCTGGCACGGGCACTTCGCGACCAGCTACCGCACCATCGAAGACTCGTACCACATGTTCATGCAGAACCAGCTCTTCCGCGACAACGCCACGGGCAACTACGGCGAGCTGATGTACAACATCATCCGCGACCCCGCGATGATCGCCTACCTCGACAACAACGATTCGCGCAAGGACAAGCCCAACGAGAACCTCGCGCGCGAGCTCATGGAGCTGTTCAGCCTCGGCGAGGGCAACTACACCGAACGAGACATCAAGGAGGGTGCCCGGGCGCTCACCGGCTACACCTTCCAGGACGACGAGTTCGTCTTCCAGGAGCGCAACCACGACGACGGCGTCAAGCGCATCCTCGGCAAGCGCGGGCGCCTCGATGGCGACGGCTTCGTCACCGCCATCCTCGAGAACCGCGACTGCTCGCGCTACATGGCGACCAAGCTCTACCGTTTCTTCGTCGGCGACTACCCGACCGGCGCGACCGAGGCGGACGAGGCCGCCAAGCGCGTCATCTCGGACATCGCGTCCAACCTGCTCCGCTCGCGGTACGAGCTGCGCCCGGTTCTGACGCGCCTGTTCGAGAGCGAACACTTCTACTCGGGCGCCGTGCGCAACGAGAAGATCAAGAGCCCCGCCGAGCTCGTCGTCGGCACGATCCGCTCGCTGCTGACCCCCACGCGCGACCTCGGCGTCCTCTCCGACGCGATGAACCTCATGGGACAGGACCTGTTCTTCCCGCCGTCCGTCGCGGGCTGGGAGGGCGGACGGAGCTGGATCAACACGTCGACGCTGTTCGTGCGCCAGAACACGACCTGCTTCCTGCTAACCGGGCGCATGCCGCGCGGGTACCACGACGAATCGCGCAACGACGCGTACTCGCCCGGCCCGGCGCTGGCGACGCTGCGCGAGGCCGACCCCGCGGGCGCGCGCGAGGCCGAGCGTGTTGCGTCGTACCTGCTCAAGCTGCTCATCGGCCGCGACAGCGCCACCTACCGCGAATCGCTGACGGAGTTCGTCGCCGACAACGGCGGACGCCTGACCGACCCAGTCATCACCGGCATGATCCTGCTCGTCAGCGCCATGCCCGAGTACCAGCTCTGCTAGCACCCGCCCCCACCCCCGGATAGGGAACGCACCATGGACCTGCATGACTCCAAGGCGTACACCAGGCGCGACTTCATCGGCGCGGGCCTCACGCTCGCTTCCGCTGCCGTGACTGTCCCGATGTTCCTGCAGCGCTCCGCGTACGGGCTGCCGATGCCCGAGCTCGGCGCATCGTCCATGCCGGGCGTGCCGGAGGACCACATCCTCGTCGTCGTCCAGCTCGCCGGCGGCAACGACGGGCTCAACACCGTCATCCCGTTCCAGGACGACACGTACCACAAGGCGCGCCCCGGCATCGGCATCGGTGATGCCAACGTCCTCAAGCTGGGACGCGAGCCCGTCGCGCTCCACCCGGCGATGGAGGGCATCAAGGACCTGTACGACAACGGGCTCGCGACCGTTGTCCAGGGCGTCGGCTACCCCAACCCGAATCGCTCACACTTCACGTCCATGGACATCTGGCACACCGGCGACACGAGCGCCGTCGGCAACGGTTGGCTCGGACGGTACTTCGACAACGCCTGCTGCGGCACCGACCCCAAGGGCCAGAAGGTCCCCAACCCGATGGCCGGCATCGCCATCGGTCGCGAGGCGCCGCTGGCCATGCAGGGCAGGCTCACCAAGCCCATCGGCTTCGAGAACACCGACCTCTTCCGCTGGACCGGCGAGGACGTGCACAGCGCACTCGAGGACCCGTACCACAACATCACCCGCGCCGGCGAGGTCGATGAGGTTGACCCAGGCTCGACGGCCGCGTTCCTGATGCGCACCGCGCTCGACGCGCAGGTGTCCAGCGACAAGATCCGCAAGGCCGTCGCGCAGCAGCCGCTCGTGCAGTACCCGCGCAACGCGCTGGGGCAGCAGTTGGCGATGGTCGCCGCGATGATCCGCGCCAAGCTCCCGACGCGCGTGTACTACGTGAGCCTCGGCGGGTTCGACACGCACGCCGGCCAGGGCGGCGTCAACGGGCAGCACGCGAACCTGCTCCGCACGTTCGGCTCATGCGTCAAGGCGTTCCAGGACGAGCTCAAGGCACAGCAGGACCACGAGCGTGTCCTGACCATGTCGTTCAGCGAGTTCGGCAGGCGCGTGTATCAGAACGCATCCGGCGGCACCGACCACGGAGCCGCGGCCCCGATGTTCCTCTTCGGCCCCATGGTCGATGCGGGCGTGCTCGGTCGTCACCCGTCGCTGAAGGACCTGGACTCGGGCGACCTGAAGTACAACATCGACTTCCGGTCCGTGTACTCGGCCGTGCTGCAGCAGTGGCTCGGCGCGGACCCGAAGGCGATCCTCAAGGGCTCGTACCGTCCGGCGAAGGTGTTGGCGTAGACGGGTTCGCGCCCGCGTGACAACTCAGGGAAAGCGCGTTCGGGCGTCCGCAGCATCGCCCGCCCTCATGACAGCACCCTGGCCATGACCTCTTCAACCGCTCGATCCTGCGACGGCTGCTACTTCGCTGGGTACAGGTGACGCAATGCGTCCGCCAGGAGCTCCGCCCACGCATCCTCGTTGTGCACGTGCCCGCCGGCCGTTCGCGCGTGGGTCTCGGCGTTCGATGACGTCAGGTGACGAGCGAGTGCGTCCGTCGCGTCCAGCCAAGCGCGGTTCTTCGGGGCCGCGGAGGCGTCCATTCCCTCCTCGTGCGACGCCACGCCGAGCGCCGCCTTCGCGGGCCACGACCCGTCCCCCTGCGCGAGGAAGTGCTCGAGCAGCATCCCGTTCTTGCCCAGGACCGCCGGGCTGAACGCGAGCAGCTTGCCGAACTTGTCCGGGTACCGGTTCACGGCATGCATCGACACCACGGCGCCGTAGGAGGCGCCGCCGATACCCGTGTGCTCAGCGCCGGTCTTCACGCGGAACGCACGCTCGACCCGAGGCATCACCTCGCTCACCACGTAGTCCACATACGCGTCGGCGCGCGGCTCGACGCCATCGGCGGCCGCCAGCGGGAGGTACTCCCACGCGCGCCTGTCACCGGCGTGCGGGATGCCGACGATGATCATCGGTTCGATCTCGCGCGCACCGATCAACTCCGTCGCGATCTCGTCGACGCGCCATTCACCGGGCGCGAGCGCGTGCTCCTCGAACAGGTTCTGCCCGTCCTGCAAGTACAAGACCGGGTAGGTGCGATCGGCGTTCGCGGGGGAGAAGTAGCCGCTGGGCAACCAGACGAGCAGGTCGCGCATCATGGCGACGCCGCCGCCGGAGGTCTCGAGGCGACGCAGGTGTCCGCCGGACACGGTGATCTCGCGGTACGGGTCGAGCCCGCTGAGGCTGACGTTGCCCTCGCGCTCATCGGCCCAGCGCTTGATCGTGAGCTCGATCACGGGCTTCTCGCCCTCGCGGAGCTTGGACGCGTCGACGAGCGGGAGCATGCGGTTGTCGATGTCGGACAGGTCATCTGCGACCTCGACGGTCTCCCACGAGCCGCGCGTGAACTTGAACGCCATCCGCGCATCGCTCTTTGGCTTGTCCAGCACGATCTGCCAACGCATGTCCGAGCGCGGCGAGAGGATCGTCGAGGCGTCGTTGGGGCTCCACCCCACGTGGTTGGACGCGAGGTAGATCGGCGAGTCGGGGCTCGCGATGTCGGTCTCGTCCTTGACGACGATGATGAATCCCTGCTCGAGCGACTCGGGCTGGACGGGTTCGGCCAGAGCGCCGGCCTCGAGCGACACCGCCTCCGTACGCGCGCCGTCGGCGGGCGCGACCGTCGGCGTGGTCGTGGCCGGCGGTGGCGGCGGGGTCGGGGTGCCGCCATCGAGATCGATGAACGGGTAGATCGACGCGACCACCGCGATGGGTGCCAAGAGCCAGAGGACCAGTGCGAATCGCTTCATTGGGCTTTCCTCCCATTCGTTGTCGCACAACGGTACCGCGGAGATTCGGGCCGGTCCGGATCTCCCATACGACAAGCGACCCGCCCATCCGGACGGGTCGCTCGGGAATCTGATCAGAGACTGGGGGCGCGGATGTCAGGCGTGGGCCTGCTCGAAGTTGCGCTGGACGTGTGCCCAGTTGACGACGTTCCACCAGGCGTTGATGTAGTCGGGACGTCGGTTCTGGTAGTTGAGGTAGTAGGCGTGCTCCCAGACGTCGGGGCCGAGGATCGGCGTGCCGCTGCACCCGGCGATCGCGTCGCCCATCAGCGGGTTGTCCTGGTTGGGGGTCGAGCAGACCTCGACCTTGCGGTCCTTGGCGACCAGCCAGGCCCAGCCGGACCCGAAGCGAGTAGCAGCGGCGTTGGCGAAGGCCTCCTTGAACGCGTCGAAGGACCCGAAGGCCTCATCGATGGCGTCGGCGATATCCCCGCTGGGCTCGCCGCCGCCGCCCTGGCCGGCAGGCGCCATGACATCCCAGAAGAGCGAGTGGTTGGCGTGCCCGCCGGCGTTGTTGCGGACGGCACCGCGGATCGCGTCCGGGAGGCTTGCCAGGCGGGCGATCACGTGCTCGACCGGCTGATCGGCCCACTCGGTGCCCTCGAGGGCGGCGTTGGCCTTGGCGATGTATGCGGCGTGATGCTTGCCATGGTGGATCTCCATGGTCTTGGCATCGATGTGGGGCTCGAGAGCGTCCAGGGCGTACGCAAGAGCAGGAAGCGTGTAGGCCATGGGCGGAGGCTCCTTTTGGTCCTCAAATGAGGTGGGTGTTTGTGTTGAGAATCCACCTGAGCAGGGGGCGTTCTTGGGCTGGGAGGCGGGAATCAGCCCTGGTTTTGCCAGCAATCCGCCGATTTCGGCGGTTGCACGCTCTGGCGTCCGGCGGTATGTTTGTGGGCCGTGAAGCTTGCGGCGGAGCCCGCGTGCGCACGAGCCTAGCGATGGCCCTTCCAAGGGTCAACGAACCGCCAGGCGGGATCGAGCGCGGAGCGAGGCACCAGCTAGAGGCATTGCGGGCGGATTAGCCCGCGAGAGCGGTTTTTCCTCGGATTGATTCCAAACTAGGGAAACTTTCCGGGCTGTCGATCGTAGTTCCTTCGTCGGCGAACCGTTTTTGTGAACGGGAAGCTGACTTGTGTTTGTCAGGGTTTGTTCCGGAGGCCAGGAATCCCCACGGCTGGGTTTCCGAATACGGCCTGGGGAGCTGGGGTGGGTCGGGTCCGATTGGCGGACGCCACCGGCCTCGGCAGTGACCAACCAGACCCGTTCCCTGACCGAGCGGAGTGATAGCGGTGAGCCAGGTGATGACGACCAGACCGAGTCCGATGGAGCAGGCGCGACGCAGGAGCCGGGTGGCCCTGTCGTCGACGACTGCGCCCAAGTCGGGCAAGACAAAGCGAGTCCGCAAGACGCTGTCGAAGGCCGACGAGCAGCTGCTCGCGCGGATCCTCTCGCACGAGCAGGACTACATCGACAGCGAGGTGTTCCGCGAGAAGGGCGCCGAGGTCTCGATCTACGACGAGGCCCCGGACATCCAGAAGCCGGACACCACGTGGTACCACCCCGTGATGGACGATCTGAGCCCGGGCAAGAGCCGCACCGTCAAGAGCTCCCAGCAGGTGATCCTCACCGGGGCCGAGGAGCGTGTGCTGTTCCACCAGTTCAACTACGCCCGCTTCCGCGTCTCGGAGCTCCAGAAGGAGGTCTGGGCCAGCGCCGCCAAGAAGCCGACCCCCGAGCAGGCCGACGAGATCCTCGGCTGGCACCGTCGGGCCGAGGTGATCCGCGAGCAGATCGCGGAGACCAACCTCGCCCTCGTGCTGGCCATGGCCAAGCGCACGCGCATGAGCGAGGTGGGCTTCGCCGACCTCGTCAGCGAGGGCAACATGGCCCTGCTCCGTGCGGTGGACAAGTTCGACGCCGGTCGTGGCTACAAGTTCTCGACCTACGCCTGCCGCGCGATCCTCAAGGCCTTCAGCCGCCAGGGCATGAAGCTCTCCAAGTACCGCCAGCGCTTCCCGACGGACTTCGATCCGAAGCTGGAGAAGTCCAACTACCTCGAGCTCAAGCGTGAGACCTTCGAGAAGGACGCTGCCGACGAGGTCAAGCGGATCGTCCTGGACAACCGGGCCGAGTTGACGGACGTCGAGCGCACCGTCATCGAGCACCGCTTCGGGCTCGAGACCGGCGGGCAGGAGCGTCCGATGACGCTCGAGCAGGTCGGCCAGATCATCGGTGTGACCAAGGAGCGCGTGCGTCAGATCCAGAACAAGGCGATGGAGAAGATCCGCGTCGCCCTGGAGTCCAGCTACCTCGGCGACAAGCCGGCCGAGGAGAGTGAGGACAGCGTCTCGCTCAACTGAGCACCGGGATCCAGACAGCGAAACGATCGCCCCGAATCATGCGGGCGTGAGACCGCAGGGGCCGGCCCGAAGGGCCGGCCCCTTTTTCATTGCCCCCCACTGACCACCCCCCCGGCCTCGCACGTGACGGGATCACGTCTTGGGCGAGGCTGTGCTCTGGGGCCGGAACCGGGGCGAACCGGGCTGCGAACCAACACCGTCCCGACGCGTCCAGGGTCCGTTCGGGCCCGCGCCCCGCCTTGGAAGGCACGCGACGGGACCGAACCGGCGGACCGGATCGGATAGGATGGACCGTTCGCCGGGGTGTGGCCGGCGACGGGTCTCAGTCAGACGAGGGAGGGCGAGGTGGGCACGCGCAGCGTGCGGTGGGATCCCTGTCGGGGCCCCGTACGCAAGGGAAGGCAGGCACACGGAGCGATGAGTGTGAGCACCCAGGACAGCGGGGCGGTCGCCGGGCACGTGACGCTCGACCCTGACCGGAAGCACGACCCGCACGACACGCGGTTTGGCGACTTCCTCAAGGCGTGCATCAAGTTCAAGGCCTCCGACCTGATCATGAAGACCGGGTACGTGCCGAAGCTCCGCGTCCGGGGCGACCTCAAGCCCCTGGACACCCCCGAGCTGACGCACGAGGACTTCATGTCCATCGCCAAGCACATCCTCACCGAGGAGCAGTTCGGCGACCTGCACAAGTTCGGGCACGTTGACTTCGCGTACGACTACGACGAAGAGAACCGCTTCCGCGTCAACCTCTTCCAGGCGCGCGGGCGCTTGGCGATCGCGGCACGACTGATCACGAGCAACATCCTCCCCTTCGAGGGCCTGCACCTGCCGGAGACGATGGCGAAGATCGCCATGCAGCCGCAGGGAATCGTGCTGCTCTCGGGCGTCACGGGCTCGGGTAAGAGCACGACGATCGCATCGATGCTCGACTACGTGAACCAGCGCAAGCCGGTGCACATCGTGACGATCGAAGACCCGATCGAGTACATCTTCAAGGACAAGAAGGCGACGATCAATCAGCGTGAGATCGGCATCGACACGCTGAACTTCAACATCGCGCTCAAGGCTCTGGTGCGTGAGAACCCCGACGTGGTGCTCATCGGCGAGATGCGCGACAAGGAGACGTTCGAGGCCGCCCTCAACGCCGCCGAGACGGGCCACTTGGTCTACGGAACGATCCACGCGTCGAGCACGACGCAGACGTTCAGCCGTATCTACGGCCTGTTCGAGACCGAGGAGATCGAGCAGATCCGACGGATGCTCGGCTACCAGATGCGTGCGTTCGTCTACCAGAAGCTGCTTCCGACCCTGCACGAGAACATCCACCGGATCCCGGGGATCGAGATCCTGATCAACGATGCGGTCGTGCAGAAGGCGATCCTCGAGGGTCGCGAGGGCGAGCTGCGCGAATACATGAACACGGTCGAGGCCCAGAAGGCCGGAATGCTCGATTTCAACCAGGCCCTCGTGGACCTGGTCGATCGCGAGATGATCCACATGCGGACGGCCATGGACGCGACGCCCAACCCCGACGACCTTCAGATGCGCCTCAAGAAGCTGCGCTGATCGAACGAGCCCGGACGGGCGCACAGGCGTGCCCGTTGTGATACCGTTGCCCCCCCCGTTCCCGCAGTGGAACGAGACCCGTGCAACGACGAGGACCGCGAGGCGATGGTGAATCTCCACGAACCGTTCGCACCGATTGTCATGCTCGGCGAGGCCGACGCCACGCTGCTGCTCTCCTTCTGGAAGCCGCTGCTGCTGGTGCTCGTCTTCGCCCCATGGGCGTGGGTGATCTCCCGGATCTACGACAAGCACGCGGCCCGCTTCTTCCTCCCGCGCCAGCAGTGGAACCTCTTCCACCTGTCGATGGGGTGCGTTGCGATCGCCGGTGCGGTCGGGCTCGGCATGCTCTTCGAGAACCAGGCCGGCTTCTGGATCGGCCTGGGCTTCATGCTCGTCGTGCTCGTGATCGACCTCGTGGCCTACGCCCAGGTCGCCAACCGAGACGATCGAGTTCCGGACCGCTTCAAGATCCGCCTGGACATCGCCTCCAAGATGAGCGAGGCCCGCGAGGCCAAGCGCGAGGGCAAGCTCCAGGGCAAGGTCGCCCTCGCGATCGAGGGACCCGACGGCGAGGTGATCGCGGTTCCCCAGGTCGAGACCCCAGAGCACGAGATCCGCACCGCCGCCGAGCAGCTCTACATCAAGGGCATCGAGGCGCGGGCGTCGCAAGTCGACGTGCTCCCGACCAACAAGGAGGGCGTCTACGCCGTCTCCGCGATGGTCGACGGCGTCCGGACCGGGCTGGACCAGCTCCCGGCTGCGGACGCGGTGCGTTTGATGGACTTCTGGAAGGGCGCCGCGGGCCTGGACGTGAGCGACCGTCGCCGGCGTCTGGTCAGCAAGATCAAGGTCTCCCACGAGAGCTCGTCCCATGTGGTCCGTGTCTCGAGCGTGGGCGGGTCGGGCGGGATGCGCACGAGCATGCTCTTCGACCCCGAGCAGGCCGTCCTCCGCGCCCCCACGGAGTTGGGCCTGCTCCCGAAGCAGATGGAGGCCTTGGAGGGGATCGTCGCCGAGAGCGCCGGCGTTGTGGTGCTGGCAGCACCCGCGCACATGGGGCGCACGACGACGATGTACTCGGTCCTCCGCATGCACGATGCGTACACGTCCAACGTGCAGACGCTGGAGATGGACCCGCAGGCGCGTCTCGAGGGCGTCCGCACGAACGTGTTCGACCCGCAGTCGTCCGAGGGCGAGTTCTCGACGACGCTCCGATCGATCCTGCGCCGCGACCCGGATGCGGTTGGCGTTGCCGACCTGCCCGATGCCGCGACAGCCCGCGAGGCCGCGCTGGTCGACGTCGACCGGGCGCGCGTGTACGTCTCCGTGCGCGCGGACTCGGCGATGAACGCGATCAAGGGCTGGATGGAGGCCGTCGGTGGCGCCGGGCTTGGCGCGTC
>JANQQZ010000176.1 GCA_028284805.1 Phycisphaerales bacterium | reverse complement strand
GACCACGCTGCTCCGATCCGATGTCGAGCTCGGTGAGCATGCGCACCGCCTCAAGCCTGCGAGGCTCGCGGACGTAGGGCCTCATCGCGAAACCGTCTTCCGTGCCCAGTCCGGTCCCGCTGAGCGTCAGGCCCGGGTAGCCAACTCCCCCGTCATGGCGAGGCGCCTCGGTCCGCATCCAGTGCAAAAAGCACGCGGCGAGGAGCTTCGCATCCCCGAACGCCTCGGCCCGGCGCTCGCGGGGCAGCGACAGCACGGGCACCCGCCAGTCGTCCATCTGCACCACGTTGAACAGACTCACGTCAGGCCTGCCGTCGCTGTGGATCGAGCCATCGACGATCCTGCGGTACCGCCACAACTCCCACTCGGCGGGCTCATCGGGGGGCGGCACCAGCCCGAGCTCACGCGTCGTCCGATCGCCGTGCGTCGGGATCTCCCATGAGAACAGCGGGCCTGGCCACGAGCGGTCGTGCATCGCGGGCACCCAGGCGCGGAGCTGGTCGTAGCCCTCGGGCGCGTCGAACGAACCTGCACCATTTCCTGGATCATGCTCGACGGCGAAGCACCACGTCGGCGGCTGCTGGCAGCGCTCGTCGGGTTCGGGCAGCGCGTGCAACTCGCCGTGCTGGTCGGCACCCTCGGCGCCCAGCCTGTGCTCGATGGCGCCGAGTTCAAGCAGATCCCCCGTCTCGCTCGCTTCGAGGAAGACCACCCCGGTGACGACCGTCCGGGTGCCTTCCGCATCGACCATGTGGATCGCCCGGACCCGATCGCCGTCGGTCTCGACCGATACGGGCTCGACGCCCGTGAGCACGGTGATTCGGCCTGGCATCCCCGCATCGCGGAGCATCGAGAGCAGCACCCCGTGCGCGATCCGGGGCGAGCAGCACAGCCGGCTCACCCACCCGCCCCCGGGGTTGAGGTGCTCGGCCAATGATGCACTGGGAGTGAGCGATTCGTGCTCGCGGTAGTGCCGGCGCACGAGCGACCGGAACCGGGCGTAGCTCGCGGTCGCGCCGCAGGACTCGACCCAGCGGTTCTCGTCGGGCGGCACACCCTGGCTCGTCAGCTGCCCGCCGACCCACGCCGAGGGCTCGAGCACGATACAGCGGACGCCCGACTCGCCCAGCGCGATCGCCGCCGCCACGCCGCCCACGCCGCCGCCGACGATCACGACATCCGTTGCGAGTTCCGCGGTCATCCCTTGACCGCCCCCGCGAACATGTTGGGCTTCAGCCAGCGCTGGGCCGCGAAGAAGAACACCACGATCGGGACCAGCGCCAGCACCGAGGCCGCGTACGCCAGGCGGATGTTCGTCGAGAACTGCCCGAGCAGCTCGTTGATCTTGATCGGCAGCGTGAAGTTCGACTCACTCTTGAGGACGACCAGGGGCCACAGCAGGTCCGACCACGCGCCAATCACGCTAAAGACAGCCAGTGTCGCCAGAGTGGGTGCCGCGAGCGGCAGCATCACGCTGTACCAGATGCGGAACGTTGAGGCACCATCGATCCGTGCAGCTTCTTCCATGTCCGTCGGGATCGCCAGGAACGCCTGCCGGCAGAGGTAGATCCCGAACGCCGAGACCGAGCCAGGCACGACCAGGGCGAGCAGCGTGTCGTACATCCCCATGCCGACGACGATCGTGAACATCGGAACCACGATCACCTGCTCGGGCACCATCATCGTGGCGAGGATCAGAACGAACAGCGTCCCGCGCCCGCGGAAGCGCATCCGCGCGAGCGGGTAGGCCGCCAGCGCCGCGAGCAGCACGTTCAGCCCCGCCCGCACGAAGGTCACGATCACGCTGTTGACCAGCGCCGCCCGCAGCCCGTCGTCCTGCCAGATCGTGGTCACGTTCGCAAGCGTCAGGCGGGTCGGGATCCCGCCCAGATCGTCGGTCGCCGGGCTGAACGCGCCGAACAGCAGCCAGAGTGTGGGACCGACGCTGAGCATCACCAGCAACGCCGCACCGGCGTACAGCAGAGCCCGCACGACTATGTCACCACGCGACCGTGTCATGCGTCACGGCTCCGGGTGATCCAGAGGTTGAGCAGACTAAAGACGAGGATGATCGCGAACAGCGTCATGCCCAGGGCGCTCGCCATACCAAAGTTGCCCTCAACGAACGCCCGTTCGTAGACCATCGGGACAGCCGTCTGGTGATCCACGGGCACGCCCCGAACCGTCACGAAGATCTCGTCGAAGACCTTCAGCGCCGAGATCGACGAGACGATCGACACGAGGATCAGCAGCGGGGCGAGATTCGGCAGGACCACGTGCCTCGCAACCGCGAGCCGACCGGCGCCATCGAGTGCGGCAGCCTCACGAAGCTCGTTCGGAACACTCAGCAGCCCGGCGAGCAGGATCATCATGTAGAACCCGAAACCCTTCCAGAGCGTCACCAGCATCGGGCTGATCAGTGTCCAGGGCTTCTCGGTGAGCCACGCAATCGCCGGCAGCGACAGCTCCTCGAGCCCCGCGTTCAGCAGCCCGCCCTCCTCACGCAGCAGCGATCGCCACGCGATCGCGGCGACGATCGTCGGCGTGATGACTGGCAGGAAGAAAAGCAGCCGAAGCATCCGCTCGCCCCTCAGACGCGCGTGCACGGTGAACGCCGCCAGCAGCGAGACAAAGATCAACGCGGGCGTCACGAGCAGGTAGAGCAGGCTGTTGGCGAGCGTCACCCAGAACCAGCCGCTCGCGCCGAGGCGCTGGTAGTTCTCGAATCCGACCCACTCGGGATCCGTGAACACGGTGTACCGCGTCAGCGAGAAGTACGCCACCTGCAGGGTCGGGATCACAAAGAAGACCGCGAGCACCGTCACCGCCGGCAGCAGATAGATGTACGGAGCGAGCCGGCTATGGCGCAGCGAGCGGCTCACGCCTGCGCACCGATCGGCGCCGGAGTCGGGATCGCGTCCATGGGCCCGCCGCCAGTCGCGATGAGCAGCTGATTCCACTTGCCCTCGGTCTCGGCAAGCGCCTCTTCGAGCTCACTGGTCCCGAGCAAGACGCGTGTGATCCGATCCTCAAAGACCTTGCGCATGTCGGGCCAGGCCGCCAGCGCAGGTGTAAACGCAACCGCATCGGGCAGTGCCGCAGCCGCTGACGAACGCGCGAGCGCCATCTTTGACTCGGCGTCGCCCGTCTCCTCAGGCGGATCGAACAGCGGGTCACTCAGACTCGAAGGGGTGCTGGGCAGGATGTTGACGATGCGGCAGAACTCGAGCTGCGCCGCCGCGCTGGTCACGTGCGAAGCCAGCAGGGCCGCCAGACGCTGATTCTTGGATCGCGCCATCACGCCGAGCACCATAACGGAGATGTGCGGCCTGCCGAGCGAGCCGGTCACCGCGGGCCTGACCGCGGTCGCGTCGAAGACGCTGGGCGCTACATCGCGGATCCGCCCAAGGAAGTTTGGCCCGGTGTTGATCAGCCCCAGCCTCCCGCTCTGGTAGCCCTCGATGAGGTGCGCGTGCCCCTTCGTCGCAGATTCGCGCGGAACCAGCCCCGATCGGAACGAGTCGACCCATCGAGAGAGCATGGCGATCACTTCGGGCGAAGACAGTTTCACCGTCAGCCGGCCCGAAGCGTCGAGTCCGAACAGCGGGACGCCGTCCGCGAGCATCATCGCGGGCAGCTGCGACTCGCGCCCTAGCGGGTGCGAGAACAGGAACGCGTCATCGTCAAGACGGGTCTGCTCCGCGAGAGCGAGCAGGTCTCCCCACCGCGTGGGGACGCCCTCGGGTTCCAGCCCCGCGCGAGCGAGCACCTCTTGGTTCGCGAGCACCGACTGCGTTGTCAGGTACCAAGGCAGGGCGCGCAGAACGCCGTCGATCCGACAGACACTCAGCGCGCCCCCGAGATACGTCCTCTCCGCTGGCTCGGGCAGGAGCGGGTCATGATCGGCGAACGCACCGAGCGACGCGAACCGGGCGAACGTCAGGTCCGACATGTTGACCACATCGGGCGACTGCCCCGCCGCGGTCGCGGCGACAAGCTTCCGCTCGATCGCGTCGAACGGGACATCCACCCACTCGACCTCCACACCCGGGTGAGCTGCCTCGAAGCCAGCGATGATCGAGCGGATGTACGACTCGAAGGGCTTGAGCGAGAGCGTCCAGAACTCCAGCCGCGTGGGCCCGGACGACGACCGCCCCGCGCACCCAGCCAAGGGCAGCGCCGCCCCTGCCTTGAGCACCCGACGACGTGTCCAAAGCCCGCCCGACCTCGTCACGGGGTCGAATCCCGCTCCACTTTCTGGTCTTCCGCGGTCCAGAGCACTTCGTATCTGCTGAGCCCTGTGTTCAGATCTACAAGCTCACGGGCCTGGGTGGTCGAGGCATGGCCGTCGGCGAACCCGAAGCACGCCGAACCCTCGATATCGAACGTGTTCTGCTGACGACGTGGATACCTGTAGTACGGCACATAGCTCGTTGGGCTGCCCACGGGCTCCATCTCGCTCGCGCGGGGGCCGGTTCGTCCGCCCGCCCATTCGCCCGGGAAGTCGCTCACACCGTTGCCTCCGCCAAACTTCTCGCCCGGCCTGCCCTGAGCACCCATTGTGGAACTGGTAAACCAATTGATCTCACCCTCATCACGAGATTCCGCTGGGAAGAGACCCCAGGCGTCGGCGATGATGAACATCTTTGATGAAAACGTTGCGGTTGTATCGAAGCCACGCATCGTGACATCGCCGAACGTTCGTTGTGGTGGAATCGGACGACCCCCAGCGTTCAACTCAACCGCTGAACTCGCAAAGTAGTTCATGGTGTAGGATCGGCCGGCATCGGGATGGTTCGGCGACGTCATCACTCCGCCACCAACCGTTTCAGTCAGGGTTGCACCGGAGTCGTTGCTGTTCTGCTGCGGCAGGTACTGTCCGATCCGGTAGATCTCGAACCAGAACTGCCCGGGATTGCCTTCTTCATCCCGAAGGGCCTGGACGTTCTGGGGGAACTTCCCCTCGTAATCGCCCGCGTAGGTCGTAAGAGCGACCGTCAGCTGGCGTACGTTGTTCAGCGAGAGCATGGTCTTGGCCTGATCCCTCGCCCGCCCCAGCGCCGGCAGCAGAATCCCGATCAGCAGCGCGATGATCGCGATCACCACAAGCAGCTCGATCAGCGTGAACGCGCCAACACCCCGCGCCCGGCCTTGTCTCACGGTGTGCCCTTGCATGGCAGTTACTCCTGAATCCGCGGAGCCACAGGCCCCGCTCGGTGAATCCCGCCCGTCAGCGTCGCCCGGCGAGCGGGGCTCCAGTCGTCGATTCCCGAACGATCAGCTCGGGGGCCAGCGTGTGCCGCGAGGGCTCGCTGGGGTTCTCGATCACATTCATCATCTCGCGCACCGCGCGCCGCCCAACCTCGATCAGAGGCTGCGCCACCGTGCTCAGACCCGGAGACAGATACGCGGCGCTCGGCGGGTCGTCCACGCCCAGCACCGCCAGATCCTCGCCCACCCGGAGTCCCAGATCGGCCGCCACCTTGTACGCGCCCAACGCGAAGTAGTAACCCGCGGCGAACACCGCGACATCGGAATCGACTGCCAGACGCTCACGCAGAACCCGCTCGGCGGCGCTGTTCAGCCGCCAGTCCTCGATGCGGATGGCGTCATGATCGGGATCGAAGGGCAGCCCGGCCTCCAGGCACGCCGACGTGAACCCGGTCCAGCGGTCGCGGCTGTTGCTCAGATCCGAGCCATCGCCCAGGTAGAGCAGCGATCGCGCCCCACGTTCGGCGAGATGGCGCGCCGCGATCCGACCGATCTCGACATTGTCGGTATCGATCCAGCCCACGCCAGGGCGATCGAACCTCGCGCCCAGCACCACGATGGGTTCCTGACGCGAGGTCCCCGACCGGCTCCGGGTCATGAACCGGGGAGGCTGCTCGAGCTGATCGGGAAGCGGGTTGACGTAGAGGTAGCCGCTGCACTCACGCCGCCAGTCCTCTCCGAACCGGAGCAGCACCAGATCGATGCCCCGGTCGGTAGCTTCCTGGCGGACACCCTCGAAGAGCTGCCCGTGGAAGGAATCCGCAAGGGAGCACTCGCCGTGGAACACGATGCCCAGCCTGGTGCCGGTCGCAGAATCCCGCCGCTCGTTGTAGCGTTCGTGGACGAACGTCCCACGCCCCTGCCCGCGGCGCAGCACGCCCGAGGCGACCAGCTCTTGAAGCGCCCGGTGCACGGTCACGAGCGAGACGCCGAGTTGCTCGCTCAGAGCCTTGGTGCTCGGGAGCTGGGTGCCCGGTTGCAGACGCCCCGCATCGACCGCTTCCTTGATCGCCTCGCGCGCGAGCACATACAGGGGCGTGCCCGGCTCGGCGGTGATCGGCTTGAGTTCAGAGAGCGGAGTCAAAGCCGTCCCCAGGCCTTCCGACCGGGGGACAGCGGAATCGATCAGATTCAGCGACGACGACGCGCCGCGGCCAGGCCGCCAAGGCCCAGCAGCGCCGCCGAGGCCGGCGCCGGAACGACCTGGAACACGAACGCCTGACGCGTCGAGAACTCCACGGCCGCCAGCGTGCCCGTCGCGCTGTCGTAGTCGAAGTCCCACCAGCCGGTGCTGGTCGCCGTCGACAGGTCAACGCCGTTGATGGTCAGCGAGATCGCGTTGCCCGCGGTGTCCACGGCAGCGATCGAGCTGCCGTAGGTGTTGCCGCCGCGGTCGTTGTACATCACGAAGTCACCGAAGCCGGTGTTCAGGATCGCGTTGTTGTTGCCGTTGCCGGTCGCAAGCGAGGAGACGAGCGTCACGCTGCTCCCCGTGCTGTTGGCACCCGTACGCGGGAAGTAGGTCAGGTTGCCATTGGCATCGTTGAGCGTGATGTTGCCGCTGTCGTCGGTGTCCTGCCCGCGCTGGATCGTGCTGCCCGCGAAGATCACGGGGCCGTTGGTGCCGTCCCAGGTCGTCGGGCCGGCGAGGTTGGTCTGATCGACCACGCGGAGGCGCCCGGAGCCGAAGACCGACCAGGCGGCATCGCCTCCGTTCGACGGATCGAAGTTGGCGAAGGCCACGCGCTCGTTGCGGCTGTCCTCGAGAGCACCGGTGGCGCCGTTGTAGATCGCCAGCCCCTGCGGGTTGGGCGAGCCGCCGTCGTAGCCCGTCAGCACGCGACCGTTCTGCACGTCCACGCTGTTGTATCCGCGGAAGTTCGGGGTCGCGATCTGCCCGAACGCGGCACCCAGCACGTCGCTGCTCGCCGCGTTGGCGATGCCGACGAGGCCGTGATCGACGCCGTTGCCCCGCCCGTTGTTCCAGCCGGCGACGTACATGTTGGTGCCGTCCCAGCCCACCGCGCTCGGGTTCGAGCCGATGAACGAGGCCGAAGCCGGGTCCTGCGTGTCCAGCAGGTCGATCTGGTTCACCAGGTTCAGGGTCAACTGACCCGAAGCCGAGGCGGCCATACCGGCGATCGTCGCGATAGCAAGTGTCTTCATCATCTCTTGTCTCTCCCTATCCAAGGATCCCAGCCCCGAAACGAACGGGGCACACATGTGTCACTCTCCGCCGGCCTGCGAAGCCGACGCACTCTCTGTCACTCGTACACCCAGCGAAACCGCGACAGGCCGGAACGCGCCGTCGCTCGGGCGGTTGCTGCGCACGTCCGGACCGTCTCGCCAGAAGAACGCGCTCGACCCACCCCCGTCGAGATTGATCGCGTCCCATGCGCCACGTTCGATCAACGCGTCTGCGAGCTCGGGCAGCGTCACGCCCACGCTCCAGCCGTCTTGCCGACCGTCGATGACGATCACCAGCAAACGCTCGCCGTCCTCCGACACGCCGACCGCCGTCCGCGGATGCCGCGCCATCGGTTGCACCCGCGCCGTCGCACCGAGGTTCACGCCATCTTTCACCAGCAGCGAGCCGAGCACCTCCGAATTCGGTGACCCACCGACGCCCGCGACGGCGGTGCGAGCATCAGACAACGCATCGTGATCGAAGTGCCCGATGGTGGCCCGCCCGTCCCGATCAACGATCAAGGCCGGGTCGGCTTTTCCTTCGTGCGAGCGGGGTGGGCTCACCGCGGTGCCGTCGGCAACGCAAAGGCCCACGATGGTCGCGATCCCGCCCGGCTTGGCACCGAAGTAGTTCGCGTTGACCACGATGCGAAGGTCCGCGTCCGCGAGCCAAGCCTCGGGCGAGACGAGCTTCGCCGTGGTGGGCTGTTCACCCGGCTCCACGAGCGTGACGAGATCAACTCTCGGGTCGGTCAGGTCGATCGTCGAGACCCAGCCTCGTGCAGCGCCCTCTGCAGTATCGATGACCAGCGGCTCTGCCTCGATCTGAGCCGCCGCGCACACAGTTGTCGACAACGCCGCAGTCCACGCGATGAGATGTCTGTGCAGTGTGTTCACGATCGGTCTCGGTCTCTCGTTGACCCTGCGAGGTCTTCTATAATCTTGACGAGACCGGCCAGAGATTGCAAGCGCCACCCACCGGATTGTGGGGCATTTGCCAGATTTGTTTGCATTATTTTTGGATCACGAGATCTCGGGCACGTCAACCCAAGCACCACTGCGCTGGATCGACTCGTTCCCCGCCGCCATGACGGCGACGTTCTCGACGATGTCGCGGAGGTCAGCCGGTGCGGGTTTGCCCTCGAAGAAGCCCGCCATGCCCGCGACCAGTCGGGTGTAGACGGGCCCGAAGTCGACCCGGAACTGGTGCGTCTTCGTATCACCCTGGATCGTCGCGCCGAAGTCGTACGCGGCCTTGCGGTCGAGGCGGAGCCTCGCGTACCGACCGTCGCGATACTCGAGATCGACCAGATGGCGGTCGGGCATCTCGATGGCGCTGACCCTCGCGACCCCCGGGCCCCAGATCGCGTCGACCATCTCGATCGTGTGCACGCCGTAGTGGAAGAGGCCGGGCATCGTGTCGTTCAACTCGCCGGGTCCGAACGCGTCGATCGCGACCAGCTTGCCCAAGTCGCTCGGGATCGACTCGAGTTCCGTCGCGAACCGCAAGCTCGACGCCGAATAGCACCGCGCTTCCCGTTCCCGGCTGAGCTTCAGTATCTCCTGCGCCTGATCAAGGTCGCATGTCAGCGGCTTGTCGATGTACGTCGGCAGCCCGCGTTCGAGCGAGGGCGTCGCGAGTTCGAGATGCCGGTTGCCGTCGATCGCGAGCACAATGACCGCATCGACATTGTTCAGCAGGTCGTCCATCGTGCCGACGCGCTCGACGCCGAGATCAGCGGCCGCTGAGACCCACTGCGAGACCTGGTCCGCATCGGGCCAGCCGTGATCGCCCGCATCGAGCATCGCAGTGACGCGCCCGCCGAACGTGCCGGCGTCGTGCATCTCCTTCAGCCGACGGCTGAACTCGGGCAGGTGGCTTGTGTCAACACCGATCGCACCAATACGGATCATGCTGCGGTTCCTCTGTGGACGCCTCGGACGAAACGTCGAGATGTTAGGCCCCGCCTAGACAGCGACCGGCTCGCCGGACGCAGCCGACGCCCGCTCGGCCTCGATCACGCGGAGGCTCGTCAGCGCATCGCCCAGGCTCACGGGCGCTTCTCGTCCCTCCAGCACCGCGCGGGTCACCGCGACCGCCTGGTGGTCGTAGCCGCTGCCCGCGGGCGTCTCGACGGGGCGCGACCCGTCCCCGTTGTGAAACATCAGCGCCCGATCACGCGACAGATCGAAGTCGGCGACTGCGTTCTCGAACTCGACGACGTACCGCATCGTGAACGGGAACCCGGACGACCGCAGCCACCCACCCCGCGCGAGCACGTGCCCGGGGTTCTCGCCCAAGCCGTACAGCGTCGAGACGTGCGACGAGTCCCCGCGGCTCGTAACCGCAGTGGGGGCCCCGAAGCAGTGCAGGATGAAGTCCACGTCGTGCACGTGCAGATCCAGGATCGCGCCGCCCGAACGCGACTCATCGGCGTAGAAGCCCGACCACGCCGGGGCCGCACCCAGCCGGGTGAAACTCGCCGAGTGAACGCTACCGAACTCGCCCGACCCGATCGTGTTCTTCAGCCAGGCCCATTCGGGCCAGAACCGCATGCACATCGCAGGTGTGCAGAGCAGCCCGCTCCGAGCCCGAGCCTCGTCCGCGGCATTGATCAGCCGCTCGATCGCCGACGCCCGCGCCGCCACGGGCTTCTCGACGAGCACGTGCTTGCCCGCGTCGAGCGCCGCGATCGCAAGGTCCACGTGCGTGTCCGTCGGGGTGCAGATACTGACGAGATCGACGTCTGCCGAGGCGAACAGCTCGCCCGCGTCCGTCACGACGTGCACGTCACCCGCCTCGATCGGCGATGCATCGGCACCGATGTTCCCGCCGCCCAACGCAAGCGCCTCGATGCCCCGGCCGTCGGCGATGGTCGTGATCTCGACAGGCAGCCCGGCCTGCTCCGTCGCCCAGCGGTACGCGCCCGCGTGCGTCCGCCCCATGAACCCGAACCCGACGATCCCGACCCGCACGCGATCAGCCATGGGCAAGGCTCTTGAAGGACTCGATGCCCGAGATCACACCCAACCCGTGTCGGATGTCGTGCTCGCGTTGTTCGCCCGCTTCACGCTCGAAGAGAACGTCGATCGGTCGCCCCGCCGAGCCCAGCACATCACCGAAGGCGTGCCAGTCCACATCGCCCGTGCCCACGGGCACCTCGTCGCCCCACGTGCCGGGCGTCGCGGTCGCGGTTGCGTCCTTGAGGTGTACCTGGACCACCCTGGGCAGCAGCGTGCGGAGGGCTGCGATCGGGTCGCCCATGCCGTAGAGGATCATGTTCGCCGGGTCGAAGTTCACACCCACGTTTTTCCGGTCGAGTTCATCGAGCAGTTCGACGAGCGTCTCCGCGGATTCTTGCCCGGTCTCGAGCCCCAGCCGTACGCCGTGATCTGCGAAGATGTCCGCGACAGTGCGCACACGCTCGACCATCGTCGCACGTTCGGGGTCGCCCGCGTCGTGGGGGATGAAGCCCGCGTGGAACGTCACAAGCTCCATGCCCAGCGCCTCGGCGATCCACGCGACCTGCTGCGCACGCTCGAGGTTCGCGTCCCACACGCCGTCAGGGCGTAGCCCGCCCGTCGTTTTGATGGTCTCGAGCGTCGAGTAGTCCTCGCCCTCGGTCTCGAGCATGCCGCTGAGGATCTCGATGCGTGCGTCGGCGAGCGCCTCGCTGGTCTCGTGCAGGTCCCACGCGCCCGATCGGATCGGCTCCAGCCCGAGTTGGACTGCTTTCAGCCCGCAGGCCGACACCCGCTCGACCAGATCCGCAGGGGATGCTGGCCGAAGCGACCACGAACACACACCGAGAGAGCCAATCATCGTCACGCTCCGACCGGCTTGACCGCCGCGGCGGGCTTGGCCTCGACCATCGCCTGGTCAGCATCGCTGGGTGTCCAGTGCACGAACCCCTCGATCGCCTGGTACTCGGGCAGCCCGAGTGCATCGTAGAGCTTCGCGGTGTTCGCGTTGCGGGCCTCAGCCCGCTGCCAGAACTCCCGCGTGTCGTAGGGACCGGGGAACAGGGCCCGGTCCTTCTGGCTCTGGTGCTTGAAGATCGCCATCCGCTTGCGCTCGACCTCGCTCGGGCTCAGGGGCACCGCCATGTCGATCTCGTGGGGCGCCCATTCCTGCCATGCGCCGCGGTAGAGCCAGATGTCGCAGTCCTTCATCCACGCCTCGGCCGCGAGTCTGTGCAGCGCCGTGGTGACGACAGCAAGGCACGTGCGGTGCGTGCCGTGCGGATCGGACAGGTCGCCCGCAGCGAAGATCATGTGGGGCTTGACCTTCTGAAGCAGGTCCATTGTGATCTCGATGTCACGCTCACCGATCGGGGCCTTTTTCACCGTTCCCGTTTCGTAGAAGGGCAGGTCGAGGAAGTGGCAGTTGCCCGCGGGCACGCCCGAGTACTTCGCACCGGCCCGCGCCTCGGTCCTGCGGATCAGGCCCTTGATCGCCTGGATCTCGTCAATATCAACCTCGGCGGGCTGCTTGGTGTGGATGAAGTCCACGACGTCCTTGAACACCTGTTGTGCTTTGGCCGCGCCGTCGCCGAACTCCAGTTCCCGGCTGATCTCCTGCACGAAGTCTGCCAGCATCTCGACGTGGTCGTCGAACACCGCGATGTTGCCCGAGGTCTGGTACGCCACGTGCACGTCGTGCCCCTGGTCGCACAGGCGGATCAGCGTGCCGCCCATCGAGATCACGTCGTCGTCGGGGTGCGGGCTGAACACGATGGCGCGCTTGGGGAAGACGTCCTCGCCGTTGGCGGCGTCCACGCCCTTGCCGGGCACGAACTTGGGCCTGCCCGCCTTGCCCCCGGGCCAGCCCGTGATGGTCTTCTGCACGCTCTTAAAGACGCGGATGTTGATCTCGTACGCCCTGCCCGCGTGCGTGACCAGATCCTGAAGCCCGTGCTCGTTGTAGTCCTCGTCGGTGAGCTTGAGGATGGGCTTCTCGAGCGATTCGGCGAGCCAGAGCACCGCCCTTTTGATCGTGGGCTCGTCCCAGGCCATGCCGAAGCGGTCGATCGAGCCCAGCAGCCAGGGCGTCTTGAAGCGTGTCAGCTCTGCCGCCGCCGCCGGGTCGAGCACGAACCTCGCGTTGGGGTGGTTCTGAAGGTACGACGCCGAGACGTGCGTGTTGATCTCGCCCTCGACCGCTCGGCGGACGATCGGCGCCTTGTGCTCGCCGTAGGCCATCAGGATCACGCGGCGGGCACTCATGATCGTGCCCACGCCCATCGTGATCGCGGTGCGCGGCACGTTCCACTCGCCGAAGAAGTCGCTCGCGGCGTCCATCCGCGTCACCTTGTCGAGCGTGATGAGCCGCGTCGGGCTGTCCACGCTCGAGCCCGGCTCGTTGAACCCGATGTGCCCCGTCCGCCCGATACCCAGGATCTGAAGATCGATCCCGCCCGCGGCCTCGATGCTCTCCTCGTACGCTCGGCAGTACGACGCGACCTGATCGCGCTCGATCGTTCCATCAGGGATGTTGATGTTCCGGCGCGGGATGTCGATGTGATCGAACAGGTACTCGTTCATGAAGCGGACATAGCTCTGCAGGCTGCCCGGCTCCATGGGGAAGTACTCGTCCAGGTTGAACGTCACGACGTTCGCGAAGCTCAGCCCCTCATCGCGGTGCAGGCGGACGAGTTCCTCGTAGACGGCCTGGGGAGTCGACCCGGTCGCGAGCCCCAGCACGGCCTGCTCGCCTGCTGCCGCTTTGGCTCTGATCAGGTCCGATATCTCTGCGGCCACCGCCCGGCTGGCCTGGCCGCTGGACGGGTAGACCGACGTGGGCACGCGTTCGACCTCGGGGGCCGAGTGGGCGAACCGAGGGTCCGTCGAGGCGTGGGGTGCCATCGGTCGAGTCTCCGTGATGCTGCCGCAGGGGCCTTTCCGGGCATCCAGCCCGGGGCCTCTGGCGGTATACACCCAAAGATTATATAATCATCTGCCGTGGTTCAAGTGCCCGCACAGCCCGAGCTACCGAGCCGAGCCCGCCAGGGCCTCGACCGCCCGAGCGACCGCCAGTCCGTCGGCGAACGTCGCGAGGTTCTCGTCCCGCGGCCCGCCCGCGACGGCATCCACGAACGCCTCCATCTGGCGGGCGAAGCGGACGTCGTGCGTCTCGACCGCGATCGTCGTCTTTTCGCCCGCGACCGAGGTGCGGAAGAGGGTCTCGGGCTGCTCGTAGTCGTAGATCAGGATGCCCTCTTCACCGACAAGCGTGACGAGGAACCGGGCGGGCTCGAGCCAGCCGTTCATGATCACGCCCGCGACGCCCGTGTTGGGAGAGCGGACGAGGCTCGTCGCGCCGCTCTCGCCCCTTCCGGACCATTTGCGGTCGAACACCGCTGCGACTGGCTCCAGCCCGCCCTGCATGTACTGGAAGAGGTCGAGGCTGTGGCACCCGGTGTCGATCAGCGAGCCGCCGCCCGACACGTCCGGGTCCGACATCCACTTGCCGCCCATGTCCGGGATCGAGCATGCGAAGACGTTCTCCCAGCGGACGACGCGTCCGATGTCGCCTGCGCTCGTCCGCTCCATCATCTCGCGGACAGCCGGGGTGAAGCGGTGGCAGTACGCCGATGCCGTGACCACGTCGGGAAATGCGTCGGCGAGGTCGACCAGCCGCTGCGCATGCTCGCGGGTCTCGGCGAGCGGCTTCTCGACCAGCACAGCGATGCCGCTGCCGAGCGCCGCCGAGACCACGTCCTCACGCACACTGGGAGGTGTGCACAGCACGACGGCATCAAGTTCGCCCTCGAGCGAGGCGATCATGTCCGCGGCATTCTCGAACGCCGTTGCACCGGTCTCGCCCGCGAGCGTGTCTGCGGCGGACCGGTTCGCATCGACGACGCCTGCGACCCGGGCCTTGCCGCCCAGGGACGCGGCGGCGGCGGAGTGCGTCCGGCCCATGCCGCCTGCACCAACAATGCCGAGGTTGATGGTCTTCGTCGCTTCAGCCATGGTCATCCCGGAATCCTGTCACGCGGGGGCTTGCCTCGCGGGAGGTGTGTGTGAACGCAACCGACGATCGTAGGTTCCCCCGAAGCCTCGTCCATGCCGCGGCGGCTCTGCTCGCGTGTCTCGGCCTCGGCTGTGCCCTCGCGGAACCCGAGCCCGAGGTCCGCGGCACCTGGCTTACCACCACCGCGAACACCCACATCGCGAGCCCGGGCGACACCGCCGAATCCATGCGCCGCCTGCGCGAGATCGGGCTCAACACGGTCTATGTCGAGACTTGGAAGAACGGATATACGCAGTACCCCTCGGAGGCACTCGAGCTTCTTATCGGCGTCGACCGACGTCCAGACCTGATGAAGCAGGACCCCGCCGATCCGGACCGGGCCCTCCCCGCTCGAGACCTGCTTCAGGAAACGCTGATCGAGGCCCATCGCAACGAGTTGCTCTACATCGGCTGGTTCGAGTACGGGTTCATGGCCGCCCACAAGTCGACCATGAACCACCTCCGCGAGATCAAGCCCGACTGGCTCAGCCGGAACATCGAGGGTGAGGTCGTCGCGCCCAACGGCTTCGTCTGGCTCAACCCGCTCCACCCCCAGGCCAGGCGTTTCCTGGCCGACATCGTCCTCGAGGCGATCGACCGCTACGACATGGACGGCGTGCAACTCGACGACCGTATCGTCTGGCCCCATGTGACGATGGGGTACGACGACTACACCCGGGCGGTCTACGCCAACGAGCACGGCGGGGCCCAGCCCCCCGAAGACCACACCGATCCGGATTGGATCGCCTGGCGCTCGAAGAAGATCGATGAGTACGCCGAGCAGTTCGTGGCCGAGATCCGGGCGGCACGCCCCGGACTGATCGTCTCGGTGAGCCCGGCGCCGTACCCGTGGGTGTACGACAACTACTGCCTGGACTGGATCCAGTGGGCCGCCGATGGGCTGTGGGACGAGTACATCCCGCAGTGCTACCGCTACGACTACCCGGCGTTCGAGGCGACGTGGGACCAGCAGATCGACATGCTGGAAGAGCGCGGGGCGTCGGACGCGGTCGAGTTGATGCTCGCGGGCGTGCTGACCACGGGAAGCAAGCCCGATCCGGTGCCCTGGGCCGACCTCGCCAAGAGCATCGACCACGTGCGCGCCACTGGGGGCGGCGGGCACGTCTGGTGGTTCAGCCGGGGCGTGCTCGACGAGTACCCCGATGAGATCACGGCTTTGTACGACGTCGCCTCTCAGGGGCACGCCCCGCACCCCCGTCGCCCTGAGGACTGGCGGCCCGCCCCGATCGTGCTCGAACAGGAGTCGGGGAGCGAATGGACCGCAACGGATGTGCCGCCCGGCACGTACCGCGTGATCGGACGGGACAGCGCGGGCGTCTGGAGCGTGATCGCATCGACGACAGCCTCGCCCGGGACGGGCAGGCTCGCGGTGAGCGTCGATGATCCGGAGATCGAGGCGGTCGAGTTGCTGATCGACCGGCGCCCCGAGATGAGTGAGCAGAGATGAGCTATCAAGGATCGTCGATGAAGAACGCATGTCTTTCCGCGTTCGCGGCTTTCGCGGCGACCGCCGCGTCGGCTCAGCCGGTCGTCGTCGAGCCGATCGACCTCAGCTTCCCGGGCGGGCCGGCGCGCGGGTTCTTCGCCGACGTTGACATCACCGACGCGCGCGTCGAAGTGGTGTCCACCCCCGGCACCTTCTGCGGCAACGCCTGCTTCGTTCCCCTGATCCCCGTGAACACCTGGGCCGCCCAGAACGACGTGGACCTGGCGATCAACGCCAACTTCTTCGGCGCGATCGGGGGCGGGCAGGGCCAGTTGCTCGGGCTCAGTGTGACCGACGGCGTGCTGATCTCGAACCCCCGACAGGTCAGCGGCGCGTACGACCCGGCTCTAGGCATCAGGCCCGACGGCACCGCCTTCGCGGGCTACATCGACCCTGTTCAAGCAGCCGCGCTGCAGACAGGTATCGCGGGCATCGGCCCGGGCACGGGCGATTCGCTCGCGGGCACGCTGCTCATCGATGACGGCGTGAACCTCGGCGCGTCGGCCCGCGTCAGCCCCAACTCCCGCGAGCCCCGGACCGCGATCGGCGTGACCCAAGACGGCTCGCGCTTGCTCATCGCCGTCGTCGACGGACGCCAGCCCGGGTACTCGCAGGGGATCACCCTGCCCGCGCTCGCCGACTTCCTCATCGCCGAGGGCGCGTG
>JANQQZ010000172.1 GCA_028284805.1 Phycisphaerales bacterium | reverse complement strand
GGGCAAGGGCACCCGGACCCAGGTCGAGAAGCTGCCCAGCGGGGCCAAGGCGGCAGCGGGCGCCGCGGCGAGCACCTCCATGGGCTGGCTCTTCGCGCTCATCGGCTCCAGCGTGGGCGGTGCGATCGGCGCCGGAGTCTGGAGCGCGATCTCGTACCACCTCAACGCCGAGGTCGGGTATGTCGCGGTCGGAGTGGGTTTCCTCGCCGGGGTCGGCGCTGCGCTCGGAGCCCGCCAGCACACGGGCCTCCTGTCCGGGCTCATCGCCTCGGTCGTGGCGATCGCCTCGATCTTCGGCGGGAAGTTCATGGCCGCCAAGTTCGTCTCGGAGGACTTCGCCCAGGAGATCAGACAAACCTCGCAGGGCGCGGTCGAGAACATCGACGGGCTCTGGATGGACGAGCAGGAAGCGCTCTACGAACTGATCAACGACGATTCGCTCCGGCAAGAGCGTTCCGGTGCACAGCTCCGCTGGCCCGTCGGTCAGAGCTGGGAGACGGCCTACGAGCTGGAGCACTTCCCGCAGTCGATCGTGCAGAAACACCAGTCCGCGTGGGATGCGATGGACGACGCACAACGCCGGGCAACGGTCGACGGTCTCGTCCGCGAGAACATGATCCAGGCATACGCCGACGAGATGGCTTACGAACGCGAGGCGGCGGGCCAGACGCTCGCGTGGCCAGCCGGCATGAACTACGAGGATTCATGGCTCATCGAGGATTATCCGAGCGACATCGTCGCCGAGGCGACCGCGCGCTGGGACGGCATGACCCGAGAGGAACAGGCCAAGCAGTTCTACGGCGACTCAGAGCTGTTGGCCGACTTCATCGAGTCCGACGCGGGCGTTGCGATCACGATGGTCGCACGCGAGGGCATCTCCGGAATCTTCTTCAGCCTGATCTGGATCGTGCTTGCCGTTGGCACCGCGTTCGGCATCGGGACGACGGGCGTGCCGGACGGCAAGTAGCCGGCCCGACCCACGCCAGGCAGGCCGCGCCTGCTCAGCTCGGCAGCCCGAGCCCGACCGGCTGTGCCTTGGGCTGGTGGCTCGGCTGGACCGCGATGCCCAATCCAACGCGCTCGCCGTCCGGGCCCTTGGGCGGGATGCCGTCCTCGTCGACGATCCGCTGGATCGCCATGCAGCCCTCGAGCAGCTGCTCGGGGCGGGGTGGGCAGCCCGGCACATAGACGTCCACCGGGATGAACTGGTCGATGCCCTGCACGGTCGCGTAGGTATCGAACACGCCGCCCGTGCTCGCGCACGCGCCCATGCTGATCACCCAGCGGGGCTCGTTCATCTGCTGGTAGATCCGCTGGAGCACGGGCATCATCTTGATGCCGATACGCCCCGCGACGATCATCAGGTCGGCCTGACGGGGGCTAAAGGACATCTTCTCCATGCCGAAGCGGGCGATGTCGTAGCGGCTCGAGGCAGTCGCCATCAGCTCGATGCCGCAGCACGCGGTCGCAAAGGGCATGGGCCACATCGAGCTTCGGCGGGCCCAATTAATCACCCGCTTGAGCTGGGTGGTCAGCACCATGTCGGTCGGCAAGGCGGCTTCGATGCCCATGGGTCGGGTCCTCCGTGGACGATCGTATTCGCGGCGCGCGTGCTCGTCGATTCGGGGCTACCAGACCCCGCTCGAGGGCTTCGACTCCCGCTCCTTCGAGGTGGTCAGGGCACCCCGGAGCAGAGGCTCCCGTTCTTTCTGCTCGCGGAGCTTCTCGCTGTCGCCGCCGATACCACGGGCATCCACGACTCGCTTGTAACACCCTGGGACCACCAGAGCCGGGGTCATGGCCAGGACCAGCAACAGAGCACGGGGGCGTCGGCGGGGCATGCAAGATCTTACGAGCCCGCGGACTCCCGGATCCGCCGCTGGGCTCGGTCGGAGAGCAGATCGCCCAGCGAGGCGCCCTCCAGCGACGCCTGGCCCGCCGCTCTGAGCCGCTCCAGGGCCTCGCCGAACGAGTCGTCGCCCGCGGGCTGGGTGCGGACGAGCCTGTGAGCCTCGGCCAGCACGGCGTCCAGAGCGATGTCCTCAGGAGGCCTGGCGAGGGCGTAGCGGTCGTCGCCCCCGTCGAGCTTGTGGACCACCCCAGCAGCGGCCAGCTGCTGCACGATCGCGTCGGCGGTCGCGGCCGGGATGCCGATCTCATCGGCGAGGTCGTGCGTCGCGGTAGGCCGGCCCTTCGAGAAGTTCTCGCCCATCACCACCAGCAGCGGGATGACCGAGGCCGGGTCGGTCAGCGTCTCCTCCGCCTCGTCCTGCTCAGCGAGCTCACGGGCGACGCCGATGTGCTGGAGCCCGAAGCTGACCTGGAGACCGAAGAGCACGATCAGCCACGACAGGTAGATCCACAGCATGAAGAGCGGCAGGATGCCCAGCGAGCCGTAGAGCTTCGAGTAACTCACAAACCCGACATACTCCCGGAAGCCCCACTTGGCGAGTTCCCAGAGCACCGCGGCGACGAGCCCCCCCACCACGGCCGTGCGCACGTGCACGCGCGTGTTGGGAAGCGTCATGTACGCCAGCAGGAAGAAGAGCGCGGTGATCGCGATGCTCACGGCATACCCCAGCGCCGTGCCGCCCACGCCCAGGCCCCGGAACTGCCCGGCAACGTAGAACGTCATGAAGATCAGCAGCGCGCCGAGCGTGAGCGTCGTCCAGTACTGCGTGATGCGCCGCACCCACGACCGCCCGGCTTTCGCACGGTACACGTGGTTGAACGCCCGCTCGATCTCGGTCAGCATGCTGAACGCCGCGTAGATCAGCGTCAGCAGACCAACGGCCCCGATTGCCTTGAACTGGATCGCCAGCAGACCCTCGACCAGCTCGTTCAGGATGTCCTTGATGCTCTGGCCCGCGTCGCCCTCGGACCCGACCGCGCTCCCGACCGCGGGCAGGGGCTCGTCGGGGTCGGGCTTGAGCGACCAGGTCGGGCCCTCCCAGCTCTTGAACCGCCCGATGCCCTGCTCCGTCTCGACCGGCTGGGGCTCCGTGAGCGCGATGTCGAGGTTCAGCTCATCGAGCGCCGTATCGAGGAACGCCTCGACGTTCTCGCGGTCGGCGAACGCGCCGATCACCGCGACCGAGAGAAACAGGATCGGGATCAGCGCGAAGAGCGTGCGGAACGCCAGCGCCGCGGCCATCTGCGGCAGTCTGGATCGGTACAGCCCGCGGATCGCGACGCGGACGACACGGATCGTGTCGCGCAGGCCGGTCTTGGGCTCGGGCGGTGGAATCGTGTCGGGTGTGCCGGTCATCGCTCGCCCCGGTCGCGCCGCGGTCGTCGCTCGGCGCGGTCGCCCTCGTGACCCGTGCGGACCACCGCCCGGCGCACGCGGTCGGGGTCGATCGACGCCTGGCCCGCGGGGGCTGATTCGGCTCGCGAACGTCGGCGTTTCGGGCTCGGGCCCTCACCCGCGCCCGCCTTCCCTCTGCGTACGGCCCGACGGAGCGCCTCGATCTCCTTGCGCGAGAGCTCCCGCCACGCACCGCGGGGCAGGCCCGTCAGACGGACCGGGCCCATCGCCACGCGCTCGAGCTTCTTTACCGGATGCCCAACGGCAGCCAGCATCCGGCGCACCTGGCGGTTGCGTCCCTCGGTGAGCTTCAACTCGAGCACCGTCCGGTCACGGTCTCGTTTGAAGATGCTCACCGCCACGCGAGCCGTGCGCGATGCGCCGCTGGTCTGCCCGGCCTTGCGTTCGGCGAGATAGATCCCCTGGGCGATCGAGTCCGCGTCGTCGTCGGTCAGCTTCCCCTTGACCACTGCGTGGTAGGTCTTGGTCACCCCGAAGCGTGGGTGCGTGAGCCGGTTGGCCAGTTCCCCGTCGTTGGTCAGCAGCAGCAGGCCAGTGGTGTCGTAGTCGAGCCGCCCGACGGGGAAGAGCCGGTCGGCGGCGGGGTGCTCGACCAGGTCGAGCACAGTCCGGCGATCGAACTCGGGCTCGTCGGCGCTGCTGGTGATGGTCCGCGTGGGCTTGTTGAGCATCACATAGAGCTTGCGGCTGCGCCGCTTAATGGGGCGCCCGTCGACCGTGATCCGATCGGACTCGGGATCAGCGAACGCGGGCAGGAAGTCGATGATGGCGCCGTTGACCTCGACCCGCCCCTCCTCGATCAACTGCTCACAGACGCGCCTGGCGGCGACACCCGCCTCCGCAAGAACGCGCTGGAGCCTCGGGCCTCGCGCCTTGTCGCGGCAGAGCTCGCGCGGGTCACCTTCGCTGTCAGAGGTTCGGCGGGGCACAAGGTGAGTGTAGCGAGACGCCCGATCCGCTCACGATCCTCGGAAATGTGGGCCGAAGCCCTGTTCGAGGCCGATGCCTCCGGGGAGAACGCGCCGATCGCGGGAACCGGGCGGAGCCGGGCGGACGGGATCGGTGAGGAGCGACGCGTGCCGGAGGCGACGCAACAGCACAGCAGCTCGCACGAGCGGCCGGGCGGGCCGCACCCCCTCGCGTCGACAGCCGACGAGGTCGTGCTCTCGCCCCGGGTGATCGACCGGCTCGCGTTCGATGAGTACGTGCGTCTGCTCCGAGCCGAGATCGAGCGGGCGACGAGCGAGAGCGAACTGCTGGCCAGACGGGCAGAAGCGGGCGCGGTGATCCTCGATCAGCTCGAGCGGTTCATCGGCGAGAACAGCACCGAGATCGAGCGGGCGGCCGAGGTGCTCGCGGGCATCGACGAACGGGCGGAGTCCACGCGCGCCCTGCTCGACGAGATCGATCGACGCGCGGGCGGGCTCGACCGGGCCAGCCGCGACGCAGAGCGCGCGATCGAGGCCAGGGCCGAGGCGTTCCAGCACCGCCTCCGCACGATTGTCGACACCGCGATGGACCGCTTCGAGGAGACCGAGGACCAGCTCACGGCACGGGCCGCATCCGCGAGACGCGAGCTGCTCGACCGGCTCGAGCAGATGCGTTCGCGCGCCGAGGAGACCGTCTCGAGGCTCGACGACCGGACCTCGGCGCTTGCCGGCGACGCGGAGGCGATGCTCGCACGGGCCGAGACAAGGCTCGAAACCCTGCGCGGGCCCGCGAAGGAACTGCTGGCCGAAATCGATGCGAAGGGCGCGAAGCTCGATGCCCGCCTGGACGAACGACTGGCCTCACTCGCGGCGGCGCTGGAGAGCACGACGGAACGCGAGGACGCGCTGCGCTCCATCGGAGAATCCGTCATCGAGCGTGCAGCGTCCGCCTGCGAAAGCACTCTGGAAGAGCTGCGGTCAACGATCGCGAGTGAGACGCGAGCGTACGAGGCCAAAGCCGAGGAGAGCGCCCGGTCCATACGCGAGGAGGTGGATGCCGCGAGGACCGGGATCCGGGCCGTGGAGCAGAGGCTCACGGACGCGAGGACGACCGCCGAGAGAACGCTGACATCGGACGAGCTGCGGGCGGTGCTGGATGAATGCCGGGATGCAGACTCCGCCGTGAAAGCCGCCGCGAAGCAGATCGAGAGCCTGACATCGCAGGCCGAGACAGCGCGGCGCGAGCTCGCCGTGGCGATCGTTGAAGGTGCCAACCGCATCGATGCGTTGGACGAGCGTGCCTCAGCGCTGCGGTCGGCCGGGTCCGCCGAGGCCGACCGGTTGGCGAGCCTGCTCGATGCCGTGCGCGAGCCCTCGGACGGTGCGAGGGAATGGGTCGAAGCTCTCCGCTCGATCGAGACCGACACACCGCACGCGCTGCTCGAGGGTCTCATCGAGCGTGTGCGCGAGGAGACACGGGCAGAGGTCGAAGCCGAGTTCGGGGTGGCGCTGGAGATGGCGTCGGCCTCGCTCGCTTCGGTGTGCGAACGCGTGGCTCGTCTGGAGCGGAGCGCGGGCGGGGCGGAGCCCAAGCCCGCGTCGAAGAAGCGGACCAGCAAGAAGACCGCATCGAAGAAGGCCGCCACGAAGAAGGCGGGGGCGAAGGGGGCCTCGCCCAAGCGTGCGCATTCCGAGACCGGAGCCGCCTCGCTGGAACCCAAGCCCGAGCCTCCGGCACCCGCGCGCAAGAAGGCCTCCTGACAGACGCAGCACCCGAAAAACAGCACCGCCCATGAAGGGCGGTGCCGGGGGTCAATCTGCGTTGCTGGGCCCGATCAGTCGAGGTAGATCGAGAGCAGGCCCGCGGCGTTCTGGTCTCCGATGAAGAAACCGGTGTCGTCGACGCCCAGCGGGCCGTCGACGTGGCTCACGAGCTCGCGGCTCGTGCCCGGGATGATGTAGTTGCTCTCGGTCGTGAGATCTTCGGGATCCACGAACGGGAAGGCGATGGACTCTTCGTTGAAGATGTCGATGTTCCCGCCGGCCTCGGATGCCAGGTTGGCCTCGGTGAGGCGGAGCCCGACGAGCTCGCCGACGCGACGCCCGACGCCGTTGACCAGCGAGTCGATGAAGCTGTCGAGATCCTCCGGGCTCGGGTTGTACCCGAGCGTCGTGTAGACCGGGGTGAACACGACGGCCTCGTCCTCGGGGTCGGAGTTGAACGGGTCGGACCGCTCGCTGACGCCGTAATCCGACGCCTGGAGCAGGTCGATCGGGTTGTTGTCGCTGGTGAGGAAGACGGTCGAGAATTCCTCGAACTCGAAGTCCGAGGGATCGATCGAGAACGTGATATCGAGGCCAGCGTTGGCGTAGATCTGGTTGAGCCGGTCGGTGAGGTTGGCGAGGATGAACTCCTCGACGGTGACGTTGGAGACGAGCCCCGAGAACCCGAGGGCCTCGGCGTCGAAGGCACCGAAGCTGACGGAGGTGCCGTTGACGGTGAGCCAGTCGACCGAGCCGCCGTTGGTCTCGATGAGCACGTTCTGCGACCCGGTGGGGAGCTGGCCTGTGCCCTGGGTGACGACCTCGATCTGGTAGTCGGCCCGGAAGACACCCTGGAGGTAGACGGCGTACGAGCCGTTGCCCCCGGCGACCGAAGGCGGGATGACGAAGCTGATGAAGAAGTCGCCGTTGGCGTCGAAGCCGTACCGGTTCGCGCCGTTCTGCGCGATGATCGTGTCGGGTGTGCCCGCGCGGGACGTGAAGTCCGTCGGGCTGAACACCAGGTCGCCCCGCTGCTGCGAGTCGGACTGGGTCGTCTCGAACAACGCGAACTGCACGGCCTGGCTCGGGTCGCGGCCGATGATGTTGTCGAGCGACAGGTCCTCACGCTCCTCGGCAACGTCGGCCTCGTTGACCGAGCCGAGATCCGAGCCAGACTCGGCGAGCTTGACGGTGATGGTCATGAACGTGCCGGCGGTGATCGGCTGGAAGTTGTTGAGGTGGAAGACGTCGAGATCAGCGAAGATCTCGCCCGGCTGGCCGGTCGAGCCCGCGGGCCCGATCGACGACTCGATCGTGCTCACCAGGCGGTTGCCCGATCGGGTCGAGACCAAGGCGCCGTCACTCGACTGCCCGGAGACCGTGTCGTCGGCGTTGCCGAAGACGCCGTCGGCTCCCGCGAGACGCTGGAACGTGAAGTCATCGATGACAACTCGGTCGGTCGGGTCGGTGGTGGAGAAGAGCGAGAGGTCCGGCGCGTTGACGACGTTGGTGCCGTTGCCCGCGTCGCTGCCGGCGTTGAAGCCCGAGTCGCCGTCGTCGAAGATCTCGACCGTGAAGGCGTAGTTGCCGGTCTGGCCCGCCTGCGGATCGGTGTTGGGCACCGCCCCCGGGATGAAGGGCGTGCCGAGAACCGCTCCGGCCTCGATGACCAGGTAGTAGGTGCCGGTCTCCTTGATCAGGATGTCGGAGTCCGTGACCAGCTCACCCTCGATGGCGTCCGCAGCATCGCTGAGGAGCACGATGGTCTGGTCGGTCTCGGCGTAGCTCTCTTCGATGCCCGAGGCGCTGTACTGGATCAGCGGATCGCTGCCGTCGGTGGGCTGGAAGTAGAGGGTGCGGACGAGCTGGTTGGCCGGGCCCTGGGCCTCGCCCAGGCGGAGGATCTGGCCCGCCTGCAGCGTGATCGAGTACACGTCCTTGTCGCCGCCGAAGCCGAAGATGTCCAGATCGCGGTCCGGGTGGTCCGCGAGGGCGCCCGCGAGGGTGAAGACCGTGTTGATCTCGGGCAGGCCGTCCGGGGTGTCGTTGGAATCGAGGACCAGGTCAAGATCGACCGCGTCGTAGAAGTCGACCGTGACGCGGTTGTTGTTGGCGCCGGTCTGCGTGACACGCTCGAGCCCACGCGGGCCCGCAACATCGCCGGCATCGCCCACGATGTCATCGAAGCTGAAGTTCTCGCCCGGCTCGGCGAAGCCGTCGCCGTTGCCATCGAGCCTGGCCTGCGCGTTGCTCCCGCGCAGGAGGTCGGACAGGATCTCGAAGCGGTAGACGCCCGGTGACGGCAGGTCCTGTCGGGTGCCGGTCACGACGCCGTCCGGGTCGGCGGGGTCGACGACCGGGAGCAGATCGCGGTCGGTGATGGTGCGGTTGAAGGTCACCGCGAAGATGAACTCGTCCTCGTCGTAGGTCACGGAGTAGTCGCCGCTGCCGGGCACGCCCGGGGTCGGGGCGACGAGGCTGAGCGGGTCGCTCGGATCGAAAGGCTGCGCCGCGGAGGCTTCGTCCCGGATCTCGCGGATGCGCAGGGCCTGGATGAACGAGACTTCATTGATGTTCTGGTTGAAGGTGAAGAAGGCGGTGTAGAAGCGGGAGTCCTGGACGACGCGGAAGTTGGTGACCTCGATCGGGATCGGCTCGCCGACGATCTCGCCGACGGTGAAGTTGCCCCGGCTCTCGGCGTCGTCGCCGCCGATGGTGGCTCGGGCGATGCCGCCGGCCGACAGGAGCCCGTAGGACTCGGAGTTGACGTTGGAGCCGACGGTCGAGCCGCCGATCTCGACGGTGCCGATGGACGAGTTGCCGGCGGCCCCATCGTCGTCGGCGGTCGCGAAGAAGCCGTCACCCCCGCGCAGGAAGCCCGCCACGAGGTCAGACTCCGCGAAGTTGCCCCCGATGTCGACGGTGTTGATCGTGCCCGAGGTGGCGCGGTCGATCTCTGACGAAGCCGTGCCGTCGCCATCGGTCGCGTCGCTGCCCAAGTCGCCGCCCGCGATGAAGGCCGAGTCGAACACGTCACCGTCGACGTCGATCGAGTCGATCACGTTCGACACGCTGAGGCGCGACCGCTCGACCTCGCCCGCGGAGAAGCTGGTCAGGCTGCCGCCGGCCCGGAACAGGAAGCGGCTCGCGGTCCCGTCGATATCGACGGAGTTGATCGAGCGCTCGATGTTGACCGTCGCGGTGGCGTTCTGCGCAACGTTGAAGCTGCCCGCGCCGGAGTAGTCGAACCGAGGCGCGTTCCCGCTGAGCGAGACCAGGCTGAGGTTGACGTTGGTGGTCCGGACGAAGTTCGCGCTGACCGAGCCGCCCGCGAAGCGGTCGACCGTGAGCGTGTCGATGTCCTCGCCGACGGCGATGCCGCCCGTGCCCTCGTAGTCGTCGATCTCGAGCGTCTGCACGTAGTTGTCGACGACGATGTTGCTGTTGCCGCTGAGCTTGGATCGCCCGTTCTCGCCCTGGATCCGGAGCGTGCCGATCGAGGCCTCATCGTTCGAGCGGATGTTGAAGTCCACCAACTCGGGCAGCGCCGTCGCGCCGTTGGCGTCGTCGTCGAGCACGGTGATGACCACGCTCTGATCGATGCGTGTGTTGGCGAGGATGAGCGTGCCGTTGCCGTCCCAGATGACACCCTGCCCGGCCTCCTCGGCGGGGGTGGGCGGAGTCGGGTCAGTCCACTCGACACGGAAGCTCGTGCCGTTCCACGAGAAGGTCGCCGAGCCGTTGCGCGGTACCTCGGTCCCGAGCGCACCCAGGTCGACCGAGCCGCCCGCGAAGGCATCGACCAGGCTCGCGAGCTGGCCGCCCTCGTTGGGCGTGCTGGCGCCGAAGTTCGAGCCCCGGACGTTCGTGCCGTTCAGGAACACAGCCCCGCGGTCGGCGTTGAAGGTCACGTTGGTCTGGGTGCCGCCGATAGTGACCTGATCGATCACGCTGAAGCCGAGGACGTTGCGCTCCCCAGCATCGGAGGTGTTGTAGAGCCCGTCGTTGCCCGCGGTGATGCCGGCTGAGAAGGCGACGTTGCTGGCGTCGCCGCCGATCGAGACCGAGCGGATGACGCCCGACTTGAGCGTGTCGTCGGTGCCGCCGGCCGTGTCGTCGTACTGCGGGTCGCCGATCGAGAAGATCGAGTCGTCGCCGAAGCTGGTCGCGCCGGCCAGCAGGAGCACGCTCCGGGCGTTGCCCGAGACCGTGACGTTCTGGATCAGGTCGCCCGCCGCGATCACGTTGGCGTCGCGGGTGTTCACGTTGTCGTTGAGCGTGATGTTGCCCGCCCGCACGTCGATCAGCCCGATGGAGGTCCGGGCGTAGATGAACGCCTCGTAGATGTCGCCCGAGGTCACGGTGATCGTGTTGATGCCTCGCCCGGAGGCGATGGTCGGCCCGTCGACACCCAGGGTCGCGACGACGCCGGGCGGCAACTGGTTGCGGTTGGGGTCGTTGGTGTTCGTGCCCACACCCGAAGACAGGTTGGGGTTGATGCCGATGTCGCCGAACGCGGTGCCCTGACCGTCGACGAGGATGCGGTTGATGGTCAGCTCGGCGTAGACGGTGCCGAGCAGGTGCCCACGGATGATCGACAGGGCGCCCAGACCGCCGTCGTTGGCGATCACGGCACCCGTGGTCAGCAGAGACCCATCGGTGATGGTGATCGTGCCGATGCCGGACGATTCGCTCGTGATGCGTCCGTCGAAGTCGCCCGTGATGTCGATCTCTTCGATGCGTCCGAAGACGAGGATGTCGCCGTCGGCATCCTTGGGATCGGTGGGCAGGTTGGTGACGCCGCCGATGACGATCTCGCTGGTGACGCTACCGCCAACGCGGAGATCGCTGAGCAGACGCCCGTCCTCGACATCGAGCTCGGTGAGGTTACCGCGGACGAGGATCACGCCCGGGTCGGAGGCATCGCCGATGTTGCGCCCGGCCTCGATCCCGGCGAGGTTCCCCCCGATGTCGGTCGTCGCGAGGATGTCGACCGCCGCGTCGATGCTCATGATGTCGGCGCTGCTGTTGGTCGTCACGATCGAGCCGTCGATCGAGCCCGCGGACGAACGGATGGTGCCGATGCGCCCCGAGCTGCTGATGTTGGCGTCGAGGTCGTTGACGACTTCGATGAGATCGATCCGCCCGTTGGGGCCCGTGACCGAGATGTCCGACCGGTCGATCTCGTTCTGCACCCGCAGGGTTTCCAGAGGGCCCGAGACGGTGATCGAACTCACGCGGATGCTGTTTTCAACGCTTAGGGTAATGAGCTGGCCGACCACGAGTTCGCTGGCGAGCATGTCGCCCCGGATCGTGAGCGTGCGCAGGGTGTTGGCGACCTCGATCGCCGAGCGGACGATGTCGCCAGCGGTGATGCTCCCTCGCACCTCACCCACGACGCTCACCTGCGTGTCGCTGATGGAGCCGTTGTTGATGGTGCTCAGGCGCTCGAGGTCCTCGGCAACCGTGATCAGGCTGGGACGGAACTCCAGCCGCCCGCCGTCGAGCGTGGTGTTGCGGAACTCGTCGGCCGAGATCTCCCCGGTCACCCGGCCTCGCACGTCGAGCGTCGAGGCGTCGAAGGCGCCTCCCGAGACACGCATGATGGAGAGTTCATTGGTGCTGATCTGGGACCGGAAGATATCGCCGTTGGTCACGGTGAGCTCACGGACGGCACCGCGGAGGGTGGTGTCGCCGTCGAGGCGGAAGCCGGCCCAGAACGCATCGAGCTGGGAGAGCCGGATGTCGGAGTCGAAGATGCCGCCTCCGTTGGAGTTCACGATCAGCGAGTCGATGCCCGCGGTGTTGGGCTGGATCGTGGAGGCGGGTGCGTCGATCGCGGTCGAGGCGGCGATGATGCCGTTGATGAACGCGCCCGGGTCCGTCGCCTCGATCCGGCGGATGAAGCCCTGAGCGAAGATGCCGCCCTCGGCGAAGGGCGTGCCTGTGCCCGTCTCGCTGCTGACCAGGCCCTGGCCAACGTCGACCAGGTCGATATGCACGGGCGAGAAGATCGAGCCGATGATGCCGTCGAAACGTCCGGGCTCGGTCAAGTTGTCCGAGTTCGCACGCACGGTCAGCAGATCGCCGCCCTGAAGGATGACATCGCCCACGGCGCCGGACGCCTCGGCGAGCGTCAGCCCGCCCTGGCGGACCACCACGCCGTTGAGCGTGTCGTTGATCGGGAACCCGACGTCCTCGGCAAACGCGGCACCCGCCAGCACGGTGCCGTCGTTGGTGGGCCTGAAGATGCCGCCAAACAGGTCGGGATCGAGGATGTCGGCCGTTACGCCGACGTTGCCGCTGATGTCCACGCCCATCGCGCCGAACACACCGGTGTTGACGCCGATCTGGAGCCCGAGAATCGGGCCGATGAGGCGAGGCCCGTACTCGGGCACCTGGGTCCGCCCGAGATCGCCCTCGAGGATGCGGATCGTGTCGAGCGACTGGGTGTCGAGGGCGACGATGTCGCCCCCTTCCGTGTTGTTCTCGACGCGGAGCAGGCCCTGCGGGGCGTCGATCCGCCACACGTCGACCTCGGTCTCGCCGTTGATGAGGATCTGGCTGCCGGCATCGGATTCGGTGACCACGATGCGCCCAATCGAGATCACGTCGTCGTCGCTGCCCGAGGGGAACGAGTTGATGTTCAGGGTGGTGCCGCCGGCGACGTTGCCTGTGCCGGTGAGATTGACCTCGATCCGCGCGATCGCGACACCCTCGGCGCCCTCGACCGGAACGATGATGATCCTGCCCACGTTCTGCGGGACCGCCGTCTCGAGCGAGACACTGATCTGCACGCGCCCGCCCGCGTCGTCGATGAGCTCGATGGGCTCGTTGGTCCGGATCGGGATCGTGACATCGATACCCTCAAGCAGGTCGATCCGCGGCGTGTCGACAAAGCGGATGTCGCTGCCGTCGCCAAGCAGCAGGATGGGGCCGTCGTCGCCGAAGTAGAAGCCCTGCTCGTTCGCGGCGGTCGGGAACTCGCCGGTGTTGCCGATGAGTTGGCTGACTGCCAGCCCGCCCACCACAGAGCCCGGGGTCGCGCTGGTATCGATGATGAGCTGATCGCCCGCGACGTGCCCGCCGATCGTGATGAACCCGATGTCGCCCGACTGGTCGGCGTCCAGGCCCGTGCGCACCGAGAAGGGAAGCCCGTCGCTCCCCGCGACGCCCGTGACCGCGAGCTCGTCCGAGTCACCGCCGAGGTAGCCGCCGATGAAGATCGTCCCGACACGACCGCCGGTCTCGATGAAGACGAAGCTCGCGTCACCGCCGCCCACGACCTGCGAGCGGCCCGTGTAGAACTGGCCCAGGTCGCGACCGATGCTCAGGGTCACCGCGTTGGGCGCGTCGTCGAAGTCGGCGTTGATGTCGCCGCCCGAGTTGTACGAGTACAGGCTGCCGGGCGTGCTGAGCGTGAAGCCCGAGTGAGTGAAGAGCGAGTCGGCGTTCGACCGGGTGTTGATCACGCCGAACGGTGCGGCCTCGACGCCCGCCGCGTTGACGTAGCCCGTGCCCACACGCACCACGCCCACACTGCCCGAGAGCACGGAGACGGTCGCGACGTCGTCGGCGGTGTTGACCGTCGCGACTGGGTTCTCGTCGTTGCCGCCGTTGCCCAGGCCCGTTCGGTACGAGCCGAAGGTCGTCGGTGCCATGCCCGTGATGAGGAAGGCGTAGTTGGAGAAAACCTGCGGGCTGGGCTGCCCGTTGTTGGAGTCGAGCACCGAGATGTAGTACACACCCGGCGCATCGGGGGTGAAGCGCAGAAGCCGTCCCGCGTCGGTTCCCGCATCGATCTGGGTTGAGGCGACCACCCGCCCGTCGGCATCGAGGATCCGGATGCCGCTCGGCGCGATGTTCAACTGCTCGATGACGATCTCGCGCGACCCGTCCGTCGCGAAGGCGTACACGTCGCCCTCGTCTTCGATGATGTTGAACGCGTCGGCGGCGCCGACCGACCCGCGGACCACCGCCGTCGAGGCGGCACCGCCGATGAACTCCGCGTTCAGGATCGTGTCGTTGCGGAAGTTCGTGTCCCCGTAGATCGACGGGAGCACACGCGTCGACTCGATCGTCGCGAGCGAGGAGCTGACGAAGACGGGCGGGAGCTGGTTGAGCGTGTTGTCGGGGTCGGCCGAGAACTGCGAAATGAACGAGTTGATCAGCGCATTGTCGCTCGCCGGGTCGATCCCGAGCACCACCTCGCGCTCGTTGTAGACCAGCACGTCGTCCGCGGGGGCCACCGTCGGGGCGCTCAGGTCGCCGTCGATGGTGATGTCGACGAAGTTGCGACCCGCGACCGCGAACTCGCCCAGCGTGCGCCCGACGAGCAGCTGCGAGCCGACCGTGAACAGATCAACATCGACATCGTCGGGGATGTTGTCGCCGACCGGGATCCAGGTGCCCGCGTCTGTCGCGTTGTAGAACGACCCGAGGTCGCCCGCGACCGCCATCGAGCCCATGAAGTACCCGCTCGAGAAGTGCCCCACCGAGCCGCTGAAGTTGCTGAGCCCGAACACCGCCGCGCTCGTGTTGACGCTCCCGATCGAGACCGGCGAGCCATCGGCCGCCTGGTTGACGAAGATGCCCTGGTCGGAGATCTGGAAGTCGAGCTGGGTGAAGCTCGAGTTCGGCGCCGCGTCGAACGGGTTGTAGTTGCCCTGCGGACGCACGAAGGGCGACCCGATGATCACCGTGCCCGTGCCCGGCGGCAAACCCAGGATGGCAACATCCTCGCCGTCCGGTTCGGGTGCGCGCAGGAACCCGAAGCCCACGTCCGCGAAGTCGTCGAACAGGTTCAGCCCGTCGGGGTAGGTCACCGCGAACGTCGTCTGGGTCTCGATCGCGTCGTCGGGCGCGTCGCCCGTGCCGAAACCGTCGAGCTCGAGCCCGACCATGCTGAAGTTGGAATTGGCGTCGGTGCCCGTGATGACGATCGAGCCGATACCGTCGTTGTACTCGGGGATGCCGTTGTCGTCGAAGTCACCGAACGCGACATTGCTGCCCGTGCCCGGGTCGCCCAGTTCGAAGGTGTTGCGGAGCGGGCGCCCGTACAGATCGAAGAACGAGACCGTCGCCCCGACGGGCGCGGTGAAGGTCGCCTCGACGCCGTAGGCCCGCTCGTCGATCAGCTCGATCGCGTTCCCCGCGGGCTGCGAGAAGGTCAGATCGTCGATGAAGAACTCAGCGGTGTCTGGCGGGTCACCGCCCGGATTCCCCACGAAGCGGATCTCGTCGAACGCGCGCCCGAACTCCGTGCCCCGGCTGAACAGCGTGATGTCAACGTCATTCGAGCCGGGCTGCCCGCCCACAAGGGCCAGCAGCTCGGCGTTCGTCCAGGTGTCGACCACCTGCCCGCGGAACCGCAGTTGAACGTCGATCTGACCGTTGAAGAGACCTTGGTCTGCACCAACATCCGCGTTGCCTCGGCTAATACCGGTCGTGAAGGTCACGCCCGTGTTGACCAGGAATCCCGCACCGATGTCGTCAGCGTCGATCAGGGCACCGAACGACATGAACGCGGTCTGACCGAAGAACGAATCGATATCAAAGACCGCGAGCTCCTCGATGACATCGCCGTCCATTCCACCCGTCGGTGCGGTGATGTTGGTCACTGCGCCGTTGGACCTGAAGAAGATGTCGGACCCGTCGAAGATCTCGCCCGAGTTGAAGCGCCCGATGTCCTCGTCGTTGAACTCCTCGACGAGGATCGCATTGGGCTCATCGTTTTCTTCGATGTTGGTGTCGAGGTAGGGGATGAAGTAGCCGAATTGATTGACGACGGTGCCGATGCCGTCTCCGTCCGGGTCGTCGGAGGCGTCGATGGTCAGGCTGAAGAGCAGCTTGCGGGGCTCGAGGGGCTCGATGTTGGCGCGCTCGATGGGCTCGGCGCGTCCGGCAGCGGAGGCCAGCCCTTCGGCGGCACGCCGGACGATCGAACGGGTGGAGCGGACATACGGACGACGCGCGTCTGACGAACGACTCATGGGTGCTTCCTGTCCCGCGTGTTCTCGCGTGGCCTCGACGAACGTCCGTGCCGTCGAAGCCCGCTGCCTCGGTCCTGCCGGCCGCTGGGGCCGACGATCCGCCCGTCGCACAGCCGCGCCGCGCGAACGGGACCTCCTCTGGACCGGCTCTCCCCTGCGCCGCGCGGGCGTTTCCGTTCCGCCCGCGGACCCAGGGGTGCCGCGGAGGCTACCGGGTTCGCGGGCGACTCTCAAGCGCGCCCGACGATCCGTTCGCCTCGCGCCGACGACCGGCTGGCACAGCCGGCGTCGGACCCCGCCGCCCCGAGCCGATGCCGACCCGGGACCGCGGCATTATCCACGATGTGCGCCGATCGTGCCACCACCGGATCCCCGCTCGGGCGGGAACACGCCTGATTCAGAGGCTTTCAGGCGTCTCGCCAGCCGGATTCAGAGCAATCGCCGCGAACGCGGGTAGCTGCCCAGCACCGTCAGATCCTTGCAATGAGCCGATGCCTCGCGGATCGCACCCGACAGGATCCGATCGTCCCGGTGCCCCTCGGCATCGATGAAGAACGTGTACTGCCAGTTCTCCCGACCGCTGGGGCGCTTATCGATGTGCGTCAGGTTGACACCCGCCTCGTTGAACACCTGAAGCACCTCGACCAGCGCCCCGGGCTTGTCCTGGGTGTTGAACATGATGGAAGTCTTGTCATCACCCGACTTACGCGCCTTCTGGCGGCTCAGCACCAGGAACCGTGTCACGTTCCCAGGGCGATCCTCGATGTTCTCGAAGAGCGTGCTCAGCCCGTAAATCGAACCTGCCAAGGGGTTTCCGATCGCCGCCGCGACCGGGACGGTCCCGATCGCCTGGGCCGTCTTGGCCTCCTCGGAAGCGGTCGCCGCGGCACGGCTGCTCGAGGCCGCCGGGATCAGCTCCGCCTCGGGGTACTGCGTTGCCAGCCACGTCCGGCACTGGGCGAAAATCTCGGGCTTCGAGTGGATCCGCTTCACGTCCGAAGGCTCGCAGTTGGCCAGCAGCGCGTGATGAATCTCGATCTGAGCCTCGGCGTAGATCGTGACCTCGCCCGCGTGCTCGGCGAAGGCATCGAGCGCCTCGACGATGCCCCCTCCGATCGAGTTCTCGATGGGGACGAGCCCGTAGTCGACATGCCGACGCCTGATCTCGGTGTAAACGCCGTCGATCGTGTGCAGGTCTTCGAAGTCCACGCTCGTGCCGAAGTGCTTCACCGACGCGAGATGGCTGAAGCTCCCCTTGGGCCCCAGATACCCGATCCGGAGGGGACGCTCGATCGCGAAGCTGCCCGACATGAGCTCCTTGTACACGCCCTCGACGCTCCGGTCGGGCAAGGGGCCCTTGTTGTGACCGAGCACGCGGGCCAGCACCTCGGCCTCGCGATGCGGCGCGTAGATCGGGATGCCCGAGCCCCGCTTCAGCTTGCCCACCTGGACCACGGTCTTGGCCCGATCGTTGAGCAGACGGACGAGCTGGTGGTCGATCTCGTCGATCTTGGTGCGGAGGCGATCGAGCCTGGCCCGCTGCCTGGGATCGGAGCTCGCCTCCGTACCGCTGTCGACCGCGGGCTCGACCGGCTCGGCGCCCGACGCCTTCTTCGTGGTCGCCTTCTTGGAAGCTGCCTTCTTGGACGGTCGTCGGCTCATCGGTCCACACTATCGGCCCACGGGAGAGCCCGTTCCAACGCCCGCGACAGCGAAGCGGACAAAAACCCAATGAAACACCGGCGGCGTGCCGTATCGTGGTACCCGCACGCGCAAACCGAAGACCGAGGACCCCAATGAACCCGGACCAGATCGAACAGGTGAACGAATTCATCGGGGCGCTCCGCCAGCACCCCTACTGGGCGCACACGGGGCTGTTCATCGCGCTCGTCACGGGCGTGATGCTCTGGGCGACCGGGCGCCGAGTGCTCAAGCCCGCGTTCGCCGTCATCGGCGCCCTGCTGGGAGGCTTCCTCGGGCACGCGACCGTGCCGGCGGTCGGATTTGATGAGGTGTTCGGCTTCCGGGGCGACATCGCTGGGGCCGTGGGTGGGGGCATGCTCGGCGCGCTCGCCGCGCTGCTGATCTTCCGGCTCGCGATCGGCGTGCTCGCCTCGGGTGTGCTCGCGGGGCTCGGCATCCTGGCCGCCGCGGTGCTGATCCAGATGAACCCCGCGCCGCCGCCCGAGACCGTCGACTCGGAGGCCTCGCCGTTCGTCGAGGTCCGCCCCACTACGCCCGAAGAAGACGAAGCGAGCCGCCTGCCGGGAGGCCTGGGCGACCTCACGCTCGAAGACGCGCAGAGCGCCGCCGCCGACCCCGGAACGTTCGCCAAGGACCTCTTCGTCGGGCTCAAGGCCGAAGCCTGGGACCCGCTCAGCACGCAGCAGCGCACGCTCCTCGCGGGCGGCGGCTTCGTGGGCCTGCTGCTCGGGCTGGGCTTCAGCGTTTTCTTCCCGAAGAAGTCGACCGCCCTGGTCACCGCGTTCGCGGGCGCGGGCATCTGGCTGCCCTCGGTCTACCTGATCTTCCAGGCGCTCGAAGTCCCGGGCCGTGCGATCCTCGAACGATCTGCGGTGCAGTGGACCGCGATCTGGCTCGTCGTATCCCTCACGGGGCTGCTCATCCAGACGGTCGGCCTGAAGGAGCGCAAGGACAAGCGCGACGACGACGAGGACGACGACTGGGACGAGGATCAGCGCAAGCGACGCAAGGCGACCCGAGACCGAAGGCGTCGCAGGCAGCGCGATGATGACGAGGACGACGACTGGGACTAGCTCAAGACGGGTCGCCCTCAGTCGAGCGATGCCGTCTGCTCACCGGGCGGCTCACTCTCCGCAACCGGCAGCGGGGCGTCCGCAGACGCGTCGAACGCAGCGTCCATGAGTGGGCTCGCGAGTACCGTCAGCACCAGCACACCACCCGCCGCGACCACACCGACAACGCGGCGTCCGTGGTTGGGCGATTCGACGTAAGCCTCGGCCTCGTCGCCCGGGTGCTCGAACAGCGGGAGCGCCACCAGACGCAGGTAGTAGAACGCCGCGATCGCCGAATTGATGCCCAGCACCACCACCAGCGGGATCTCACCAGCGTCGATGCCAGCGGTGAACAGCGGCAGCTTGCCAAAGAAGCCGAGCGTGAGCGGGAAGCCGAGCAGGCTCAGGGCGCAGAGCACCATCGACCACCCGAGCACCGGGTTGTGACGGCACAGCCCGCGGAACGCGTTGATGTCGTCCGCCTCGTCGTGCACGAGCTCGCCCGTGTCCGTGCGTGCGGCCTGACGGGTCTCGAGCGCACTCACCACCGCGAACGCGCCCGTGTTCATGATGCCGTAGGCCAGCAGGTAGAACAGGACTGCCGCGACGCCGCTCGACGTGAACGCATCACCCGGGCCCGCGATCACGCCGACGAGCATGTAGCCCGAGTGCGCGACCGATGAGTACGCGAGCATCCGCTTCACCGAGCTCTGGAGCCAAGCAAGCACGTTGCCCACGATCATCGTCAGCGCAGCCATGACCCAGAGCGTGACGCGGACGATCTCGGGCAGCTGGTCCCCCATCGGCCCGTGATTCCAGCCCACGGCGGCGCACAGCAGGATGATCGTGATGAAGCCCGCGGTCTTGGGCACGAAAGCGAGCATCGCCGCGACGGGCGAGGCAGCGCCCTGGTAGACGTCGGCCGCGTAGAAGTGCATGGGCACCGCCGCGATCTTGAACGCGATGCCAAGCAGAGCGATGACCAGACCCGTGAGGGCGATCGGGTTGATCGAGCCCTCGGCTGCCTGCGCCGCGATCGCGGTCTGGATCTCGGCAAGGTGCACCGAGCCCGTGCCGCCGTAGAGCAGCGCGAAACCGTAGAGGAACACCGCGGCCCCGAGCGCACCGAGGAAGAAGTACTTGACCGCCGCCTCCTTCGCCTTCTGGCGGGGCGAACTCATCGCGACCATGACGTATGTGGGCAGGCTGGTCAGCTCAAGGGCAAGGAAGAGCCAGATCAGGCTGTCCGCCGAGGCGCAGAGCATCAGGCCCGTCATCGAGAACAGGAAGAAGGCGAAGAACTCGCCGCGCGTCGAGCGCAGCGGGTCGAAGCCGGCCGAGCCCTTCTCGATCGCCTCTTCTTCGAAGCGGTCGACCACCCCGGTGAGCAGCATCGTCAGCAGCACGCCCACGAACGCAATGACGGCCTTCGCATAGGGCAGCAGCCCGGGCATGAGACCCTTGGCCTGGTCGGCGGTGCCGATCGCGAGGATCCCCGCCGCGGCGAGTGCGACGCCCGAGATCAGCCCGCACGTGCGGCGGACCGCTGCGCTGGGCGACAGCCCCACCACCATCACGATGCACGTCGCGATGAAGAGCGTGATCTCGGGCCAGAGGGAGGCGAGCTTCTCCGCCATCAGTGATCGCCCTCCCCGTGCTCGGTGTCGTGATCGCCTTCATTGGCGACAGTCGTCATGCCCGCCTCGAGTTCGGGCACGGGCACGAGGCCCTCGTAGTACGCGACGGTCTCGTTGACCGGCGCCTCGATCGCGTTCAGCAGGGGCTTCGGGTACAGGCCGAAGATCAGGCAACCCGCGGCGAGCGGGATGAGCAGGCCGATCTCACGCGCGTTCAGGTCGGTCGGCAACTCGTCGTGCTCGTGGTGCCCCTCGGGCTCGCGGTACTTCCCCCAGACCATCTTCCCGGTCATGATGAGCAGGTACATCGCGGCGACGATCATGCCCGTGCCCGCGAAGAACGCGAACCAGGGCCCGAGCACGCCCAGCGTGCCGCCCGGATGCGCGCCGCCCTCGCCCGTCCACCCATAGCTCTGGAAGGTGCCCATGAGGCACATGATCTCGCTCACGAAGCCGTTGAGGCCGGGCAGACCGACCGAGGCCATGACGAAGAAGACCATGAAGCTCGACCACACGGGCATCGTGGAGCCCAGCCCGCCGACCTCGCGCATCGACCGCGTGTGGTAGCGCTCGTACATCATGCCGATCATGAGGAAGAGCGCGCCGGTCGAGAAGCCGTGGCTGATCATGTACATCACGCTGCCCGCGACGCCCACCGAGTTGATCGCGACCAGCCCGAGCACGCAGAACCCGAGGTGACTGACCGAGGAGTACGCGACGAGCTTCTTGACGTCGGTCTGCACCCAGCAGATCAGGCCCGCGTAGACGATGCCCACGACGGAGAGCACGCCGATGAGCGGCGCGTACTCGACGACCGCTTCGGGCGCGTAGGGCAGGGCGAACTTGTAGATGCCGTAGGTGCCCAGCTTGAGCAGCACGCCCGCGAGGATGACCGAGCCGGCGGTGGGCGCCTCGGTGTGCGCCAGGGGCAGCCAGGTGTGCACGGGGAAGAGCGGGACTTTCACGGCGAAGCCCGACAGCAGCGCGAGCAGTATCCAGCCCTGTTGGGCCGGCTCCATCATGCGCGCCGACTCACCGAGCGCCGCCAGATCGAACGTCCAACTGTTGCCCTCCAGCGAGGCGTGGAACCAGACGACATACACGAAGCCCGCGAGCGCGATCACCGAGCCGGTGAAGGTGTAGAGGAAAAACTTGGTCGCGGCCTTCTTGCGGTTGGCCGACCCGTAGAGGCTGATCAGGATGTACATCGGGATCAGCGTGAACTCGAAGCAGATGTAGAAGAGCACGAGATCACGGGCCGCGAACACGCCGATCATCGCCGACTGCAGCACAAGCAGCCAGGCGTAGTACGTCTTGACGTCATGCTTCACGGCTGTGAACGACCCGATCACGCAGATCGGCCCGAGCAGCACCGTCAGCGCGATCAGCAGCAGCGAGACCGAATCAACCGCGAGCGAGAGCTCGAGACCGAGCGCGGGCACCCAGGGGGCCTTGACGACCATCTGATCGAGGGCCGCCTGGGAGAAGTCGAACTGGATCAGGGCGATCGCACCGATCACGACCGAGACGAGCGTCGCGCCGGTCGCGATGTACTTCGCCTGCCCCTTCGGGTTGAAGACGATCAGCCCGGCACAGATCAAGGGGAGCAGGATGAGCAGGACGATGAGCATCAGCCGGCCACCATCATGACAACGAGGAGGATCACGGCAACACCGCCCGCCATCGACAGGGCGTACCCGTGCAGCACGCCCGACTGCCCGGGCTGAGCGAGCCGCCCGAACGCACGCGGCACATAGCCAATGAGATTCACGAGCCCATCGACCAGCAGCTTGTCGATCGCGTGGAAGATGTGGCTCAGCACCCACAGCGGTGCCCGGAACAGGAAGTGGTAGAACTCGTCGACGTACCACTTATGCTCGGCCCACTTCGGGATCGGGCCGAACGAGCGTGCGACGGCGTCCATCCGGCTGGTCGCGGCCTCGGTGCGATCGCCCAGGAAGCCACTGACCGCGCCCCGCGGGCCATGGGCCCAGGCGGCGAAGCCGATGCCGATTGCGCCGACGATCGCAGAGACGTAGTACATCACCTTGTGCGGGTCGAAGCCGAGGAAGCTGCCGTGGGCCGCGTGCTCGCCGTGGTCTGCGTGATCATCCGCGTGCGCATGGTCGCGGTGGTGCGCGTCACCATCGATCAGGAACAGGCCCGCGCGGGTCGGGTGATCGCTCTCACCGTCGAAGTAGACCTGTGCCGCGGTCGAGTCCTTGAGCATCGAGCCGACCCAACCCTTGTTCTCCGGGGTCACGAAGTAGAGCCCGGCCGCGAGAACCGCGAGCACGCTGAGCGTCGCGAGCACGCCGTTGATCGCCAGCCGCGGCGGATGCGGGTGGAACGGGTGCTGGGCGTGATCGGTGTGCGCATGCCCGTCGTGCCCGTGGGCATCGCTCTGATCGTGCTCGTGGTCGTGATCGCTCGATCCATGATCGTCGTCGCCCGGCTCGTAGCGGACGGGCCCGACGAACACACGGAAGAACACGCGGAACGTGTAATACGCCGTCATCCCCGCGGTCAGCAGCAGCAGCCAGCCGATGAGCCCGTAGCCCGGACCCTGCGTCACGAACGCCTCGGCCAGGATCATGTCCTTGCTGAAATAGCCCGCGGTGAAGGGAACGCCCGCGAGGTTGATGCACCCGATCAGCATGCCGACCGAGACCACGCGCCAGCCAGGCTGGCTCCACAGCCCGCTGAGCTTGCGGAGGTCGAGCTGGCCCGCGAAGCCATGCATGACGGCACCACAGCAGAGGAAAAGCAGAGCCTTGAAGAACGCGTGCGTCAGCACGTGGAACACGCCGCCCGTCGAGCTCAGCAGCGCGAGCCCCGCGAACATGTAGCCCAACTGCGACACCGTCGAGTACGCCATGATGCGCTTGATGTCGAACTGCGCCATGCCGATCGTGGCGGCGAGGAACGCCGTGAACGCGCCGATCCAGGCGACCACGGGCAACGCCCACTCGCTCACGAGGAAGACCGGGTAGAACCGGGCGATCAGGTAGACGCCCGCGGTCACCATCGTCGCGGCATGGATCAGCGCCGACACGGGCGTCGGGCCCTCCATCGCGTCGGGCAGCCAGACGTAGAGCGGGAACTGCGCGCTCTTGCCGAACGCCCCGATCATCAGGAACACCGGGATGAGCTGGGCCATGAGGGGCACGTCGCCCGCGTTGCCCGCTTTCACCGCATCGATGTAGCCCGCGAGCTGTTCGCTGGAGAACAGCTCAGCGTACTCGAGCGTGCCGAAGTGGACGAACGTCAGGAACACGCCGATCGCCAGGCCCAAGTCGCCGATGCGGTTGACGATGAAGGCCTTCTTGGCCGCCGCGACCGCCTCTGGCTTCTTGTAGAAGTAGCCGATGAGCAGGTACGAGCAGAGGCCCACGCCCTCCCAGCCCAGGTAGAGCATGAGCAGGTTGTCGCCCAGCACCAGGCACGACATGCTGAAGACGAACAGCGCGAACGCGAAGAAGAACCGGTTGTACCCCTGCCCGACGTCGTGCTCCATGTACTCGCTGGCGTACGTCGCGATCAGCGTCGCGAGCCCGGTCACGAAGAGCATCCAGAGCAGCGAGAGGTTGTCGATGTAGAACCCGAAGTCGGCCTTCATCGACTGCCCGGGCCCATCGCCCCACGAGAGATCGAACCACGACCAGCCGGTCACGATCCGCGTCTCCCCGCTGAAGCTCAGGTACGCCAGCGCGGTGAGCACGAAGGCCGCCGCGAGCGACACGATCGTGATCACCGCGGGCAGCTTGGTCTTCACCCCCGCGATCGCGCAGCCCACGTTCAGCACCGCCGCCAGCAGAGGCAGCAGCGGGATGAGCAGCACCCAGCCCGGAGCCGCGGCCCAGGACTCGATGAGCGGACCGCTCCCCTTCGCGCCGTCCGCGGCAGCGAGCGTCAGCATCGGCAGGCTGTTCATCACGTCTGTCAGCACCCCGAGCCGCTCCTTAGCCCTTCAGGACGGCCCAGGCCGTCCCGTCCAGCGATTCCTTGCGCCTGAACAGCAGCACGACGAGCGCCAACGCCAGCGCCGCCTCGGCCGCCGCCACCGTCAGCACGAAGATCACGAACACCTGACCCGTGTAGTCGAGATAGAACCGCCCGAAGGCGATCAACGCGATGCCCGCCGCCTGGAACATCAGCTCCGTGCACAGGAACATGATGATCAGGTTCCGACGCGTCACGAACCCGATCAGGCCCAAGCAGAACATCACCGCCGAGACCAGCAGGTAGTGGTAGAGGGTGATGGCGTGCATCACCTCGGGGAAGTCGGCCTGCGCAAGCGTGGAGACGACCAGATCAGGCATCGTCGGTCTCCTCCTCGGCACCGCCAGCCCAGCTCGTGCCCGACTCGTTCCGCGACCGCGCCATCGCCATGTCGCGCTTCGCGTCCTCGTCGATCTGGATCTGCTTGCGGGCGAGCACGGTCGCGCCGAGCATCGCCATGAGCAGGATCACGCCCGCGATCTCGATCGCCCCGGGGTGCGCCTTGATCAGCTCCCAGCCGACGCCCTCGGGATTCGAGATCGCCAGGTCGGCCGGCCACGCGACGCTGCGCCGCGCGCCGTCGCCGGCATCGGTCGACACCTCGACGATCACCGTGCGAGCGACGTCATCGATCAGGAAGGGCCCATCGGGACCGGTCGCCGTGATCTCGCGGGCGAGCACCTCGTTGGGGCGGATGCCGACGCCCTCGTCGAGGCGGTGCTCCTCGCGGAGCGCGTTCTCGATCCGCTTGGGCAACTGGGCGAGCAGCGCGTCGCTCTGGTGCGCCGACGGGTCGACCGTCAGCACAGGCACGCCCCGCCCGAGCATGGTCGAGAGCGCCGCGAGCAGCGCGAAGCCCGCGGCCGTCGCGAACAGAGGCTCACGCGCCGTCCGGTCGTACTCGGGTTGCTGCTCGACAAGCTCCTCGCTCTGCGACTGCGTCGCGAGCATGATGACGAACAGGTAGGTGATGAGGATCGCGCCCGCATAGATGATGATCAGCGCGAACGCCATGAACTCGGCCGAGAGCAGCAGGAACAGCCCGCTCGTCGCCAGGATGGTCAGGATGAAGTACAGCGCCGAGTAGACGGGCTTCGGGTGGGTGATGACCCGCATCGCCGCGGCGAGCCCGAGCAGGGCGAAGGCATAGAAGTAGGGGTTCGGGGCCGCACCGAGCGGGGCCTCGGCGGTCGCGGGGCCCGCGAATGCCCCCGCATCCGGATCCTGCGCCGTCAGGAACAACACGAGCAGCACCACCACACCCGCGATCGTCGCGAGGACGTACCCGGGCAGCGCCAGGCTGACACGGTCCCGCGGCAGCGCGAGCAGCACGCCGATGCCCCCGAGGGCGACCATCGCGTAGAGGATGAACGGGCTGATGACCGAGTCCAACTGCAACCCTGCCCCGCTGCTCGCGGCCCACGGCGCTATGCCGCGCGAACCGATGTGGAATCCCGACAGGAGGTCGATCGGCCCATCCCGGCCGGCCCCCCTCGAGCGCGGGTCAGGATAGGTACACCCCCGGGCGCCTTCAACCGATTCCGAGCCCCGCACACAGCCCCGCGCCGGGCAGCACGCCGGTACCATCGCCGCGTGCCTACCGACCCCGACACCCCACGCGCCACCGGGTGGCGGCTGCACACCCCCAATGCGCTGGTCTGGTTGCGACTCGTTCTCGCCGCCGTCTTCTTCGCGCTGCTCAGCCGCTGGTCGCCCAGCGACGAGGCATCTCCGGACGCCGCGCTGCTCGCCGCCGCCGCGCTCTTCGTGGTCGCCGCCCTGACCGACGCCGCAGACGGGCTCCTCGCGCGCAAGTGGAACGCCATCACACGTTTCGGCCGCGTCATGGATCCCTTTGCCGACAAGATCCTCGTTCTTGGGGCACTCGTCCTGCTCGCAGGACCCGGGTTCCATGCGGAATTTCTCGAAGGCCACGTTGCCGGTCCCGGAGGACCCCTCGCGGGCTTTACAGGATGGATGGTCGTGGTCATCATCGCCCGCGAACTGCTGGTCACCAGCCTGCGGGGCCTGGCCGAGGGCTCGGGCATCGACGCCTCGGCCAACTGGTCGGGCAAGGCAAAGATGATCCTCCAGTCCGTCGCCGTCCCAGCCATCCTGCTGGTGCTGGCCCTCGTCGAGACCCGTGCCGCCATGCGGATCAACGCGGGCATCGCGTGGGCGACAACGATCGTCACCGCCGCCAGTGCCTGGCCCTACATCACCCGGGCGATCGCCCAAGGCGAGGACGCCTAGATGGAAACACCCCGCCTCCCGCTGCTCACCGTCTTCGGCCTGGGCCGGCTCCGCCCCGCGCCGGGCACCTGGGGCTCGATGCCCCCGGTCGTGCTCGCCGCGGTGCTGATCGCCGCTGGCATCGCACCGGGTTCGGGCTGGTTCGAGGCGGCGCTGCTCGCGGTCATGCTGGTCTTCTCGGGCGCGTGCATAGCCCAGGGCGACCTCGCCGAGGCGGTCTTCGGCAAGAAGGACCACGGCAGCATCGTCGCCGACGAGACCGCGGGCCAGTGCGTCACGCTGCTGTTTCTGTCGTTGCTGCCCGAGGCCGCGCTCGCCACGCCGCTCGCGACCGCCAACACCCTGCTGCTGTCGTTCCTCGCCTTCCGCGCGATGGACATCGTCAAGCCCTGGCCCGCCGACCGCACGCAGAAGCTCGCCGCGGGCTGGGGCGTGCTGATCGACGATTTGTTCGCGGGGTTCTACGCCTTCCTGATCGTGCTCGGGGCCTCGCACATCGGGCTCGGCTGAGGCTTAGTCCTCCGCGGGGATCTCCAAGGCCGCTTCCTCGAGCGTCTCGCCCGGCGCATCGCCTTCGGCCTCCCACACGTTGTCCTCACGGTCGATGTCGGGCAGCATCACGTCCGGATCGATCTCGACCCGCGCGATCGATCGCCCCTCAGCGGGCCACGACACGGTGAACGTCGGCCCATTGGTCCACGCCTGCACCGGGACACGTTTCCGCTCGCTTGAGCCATCCGTGTACGCGATCGCAAGCTCGATCGGCATGACCATCCGCTCGTAGTTTGCGATGGTCACGCTGAGCCGCCCGCGGCGGGGCTCGGCGTCGATGTCGTACACCCCCTGGTCGAACGCCGCTGCCTCGTAGAACCAGCCTCGCCAGAACCAACCGAGATCGGCGCCCGCCGCGTCCTCCATCGTGCGGAAGAAGTCCTCCGGCTGCGGGCTCTTGAACGACCACCGACGCACGTACTCTCGGAACGCCTCGTCGAACCGCTCCTCGCCCAGCACGTACTCACGCAGCACGCGCATCGCGTAGCCGGGCTTCGAATACGCCAGGTACCCCAGGTCGCCCTGACGCACGCGATCCGGAAAGGTCATGATCGGCTGGGGCGTGTTGACCTGCTCCTCCTTCACGATGAAGTCGGGGTCGCCGAGACGCCGGGGCTCGTCCCAGTAGTCGCTGAAGCTGTAGTGGTTGATGAACGAGTCGATCCCCTCGTCCATCCACGCGTGACGCCGCTCGTCGGTGTTGACGATCATCGGGAACCACATGTGGCCGAACTCGTGGTCGGTCACGCCGAAGAGGCTCCGCGGGTCGCGGTCGATCGAGCAGAACACGATCTGCGGGTACTCCATGCCCCCGACTACGCCTCCCACGTTGGTCGCGGTCGGATAGGGGTACTCGCTCAGCCACTCGCTGTAGTAGTTGATGGAGTGCTGGCCGTACTCGACGGCCGCGTTCCAGCCCGGGTCGCCCTCGGTCCCGTTGCCCTCCTCGGGGTAGAACGCCTGGCACAGCACGGGCCGGCCCTCTGCGGCGATCGCCGCGTCCCATCGGAACGCGCGGCTCGATGCCCAGGCCACCGTCCGCACGTTCTCCGCCCGGAAGCGCCACGTGCGCGTCTCGGTCGACGGCTCGGCGGGGATCTCGTCGAAGTCGCGGATGACGACGGCCTCGGTCGTCGTGTACGCCTTCGCCAGCCGCTCGCGCTGCTCGGCGGTCAGCACCTCCTCCTGGTTCACCAACTCGCCCGAGCACGCCACGATGTGATCCGCGGGCACGGTGATCTCGATCGTGTAGTCACCGAAGTCGGTGTAGAACTCGCCGTCGCCCTCGTGGGGCAGGATGTTCCACCCGTGGATGTCGTCGTACTTGGCGATGTTTGGGAACCAGTGCGCGAGCTGGAAGACCTCGCCCGCCTCGGCCTCGTACACCCCCAGCCGCCCGCGCGGGGGGATCGTCATCGCGAACTCGAGCTCGAGCGTCAGCGACTCGCCCGGCAGCAGCGGCGTCGGCAGCGTGATCCGCCCGAGCGTGTCGTACACGTCGACCTCGACGAGCATGCCGTCGACCGCCGCGTCGCCCAGACGGAACCCGCCCTCGAAGTCAGGCGGCACCCGCCACCACATCCCGGGCGCGAGCGCACGGTTCCCGATCGAGCCGGGCGTGAACGCGTTCTGCTCGAGATTCAGCCAGAGGAACGCCAGCTTGTGCGGCGAGTGGTTCTCGTACGTGCACGTCAGGCTCCCCGCGACCTCGCGCGACTCGGGACCGAGCGTGACGTTGATGTCGTAGCTCGCCCGGTTCTGCCAGTAGCCAGGACCGGGCGCCCCCGACGCCAGCCGGACCGGGTCGCGGTGCGGCCAGCCGAACGGCTCGAAGATGCTCTCGGGTTGTGCGGCCGGTGACGCCGCTAGGAGCCCAGAAACTAGTATCACGATCACGCGCATTATTGTTCCTCTCGCATCCGATCAGCGTCAAGGCCTAGGCGCGAGGGTAGCCGAGAGGTCAATCCGCCATGCTGTAGTCGCCCGTACGAGCAAGAGCCTTGCTGCAAGCATGCCACCTGCCAGACGTTCCGTGGCTCTCACGGAAGGGCACCAATCCAAACGCAATTCAAACATGCATGCTGGCTATGCAATAGAGCCGCGATGCGTGTTCTTGACGTCCACCATCAGTGGTGGTACAAGGTACCCGACCCTACAACATCGAGGAGGCGTCGCATGGAAGCGACCGAGCAAGTGCTTCAAGGGAAGTACGAGAGCATCAGGGAAGACTGGGACACCTGGCGTTCTTTGGGGTCACCGAAGAACTGGGGAGGGTGGCGGCTGTCGAGCGTCGATCACAGCGTACTGCTGCGATGCGATCCAGACCGGTACCTCGATGCGCTGCCCGCAGAGCTGCGCAATGAGATCGAGTGGGCCTACTCGGTACTTGCAACGGCGGGGAAGCTCGACGACTGTCCGCCAAACCTCAGGCATGCTGTCGCCAACAGGTAGCGTCCAGATCACGGAACAAAAGCGGGAAGAGGCGGCAGCGACTTGATCGCAGGGACTAGTCCTAAATGTCGGCAACAAGCAGATGGGCCGCTTTCCATCGCTCACAAACCATGATGCCCCGCTCCACGGGCGGCCTTGTCGAATCCTTCGCGCCGAGGAAATTCTCCGCCGTCATCAAGATCAACGTGGGCGTGGTGCGTTTCGCGGTAGCTCGCACCTCATCGACCGCGGCTGAGAGCGCCTGCTCAACCTCGTCCGCCAGAGGGGCGTTGTCCAGATCGATACCCCTCACCGACGCGATCCGCTTCCGCAAGATCTGCGGCTGATTTAGGGCCGCGTGCAGCTCTTTGATTTCGTCCTGCGGGATGGTGCCCCTGAACGGCTTTGAGTAGCCCAGCAGCGCCTGCTGGTCAGCGGTTAGCCCGTAAGCCGCAGCGTTCGCCGAGAGGTACCGACACAGAGCCTCTTCGTAAACGGAGCTGATCTTCGAAAACTCCATACTGTTCTGCTTCCGTGTCTTCCGGATGAGCCGCACGATCGCCCGGACCCGCTGGCTCACCGACGGCTGCAGAGGGAGCGGATCACCCTCCCTGTGTCGAACCGGAAACTCCTCGGCAGCGCCGGGGGTGTACAGCAAAACGGCTGCCTTGACGGCTTCGCTAAGCGAGAGCTTCCGTTCACCCTCCTTGTCTGAGGAAACTCGGTCGCGCAACGCCTGCACGAGGTCATGCAGGTCCTGTGGCAAATAGAAGTTGTCCTTTACCATCCGAACCGTCTCAATAGATAGAAGAATCTTTAATTAAAGCGTCTGAAACTACAATTCCGCCATCAAACCGGCACAAGCTAACGGAGGATGACAAAGATGTCAAACGCGGGCACGACAGATCTGCGATGCGTTTCAAATAGGTCTCACGTCCGTCTGAAACATTCAGGACAGGTCTGGCACACAGTTACCACGTACAACGCTCGCGTCTGAACCGCAAGTCCGCCCCATCACGCACGCGACACTCCCATGCTTGAAATATAACTAAATTATAATGACTATCATTAGTATCTTTCGCGTCCTACCTGCAGTATCCACCAGCAAAACAGGTGTCACCGCCAGAGTAAGCACGAAAAATCGGTACAATTACCGCATCGTGGCGAATTCAGATTGGAGGCGACATGCTTGGGTTGACTCTGAATTTTGGTCTCGCCGGTGCCTACATCGTGTACTGCGACATGGTTGGTTATAAGTTTCCGGTCGTGCTCATCGCCGGCATGCACGTGGCGATCGCCTGCATCTCAATGCGGCGGAATCGCAGCGATGACGACGGCGGCGTTGCACACTAACCCCTGGAGTGAACCGACGGCCGCGGTGAGCACTGACTCACCAAAGGGCTCTTCCGACGTTGCTGAGAGGGGTGGTCTCCAGGGCCCAAAGATGGCGATTCGTCAGACCGCCGCCCGCCCAAGCAGCCGATACCCGATCGCCTCGGCGATGTGCGGCACCGCGATCTCGGGGTCGCGATCCAGGTCCGCGATCGTCCGCGCGATCCGCCGGATCTTGTCATAGGACCTCGCAGACAAGCCCAGTTCCGTGAGCGCCCGGCGCAGCAGGGTCGAGGCCTCCTCGCTCATGGGCGCGTGCTCGTCGAGAGCCTTTCCGCTCAGCCGTGCGTTCGCCACGGTCTGCCGCTGGCTCTGATAGGCCCGGGCCCCTGCGACGGCCTCGCGCATGTGGGACGTTCCCGTCCCCGTCGGGGCCGACGCCAACTCGTCGAACGGGACGCGGGGGGCCTCGACGTGCAGGTCGATCCGGTCGAGCAGCGGGCCCGAGAGCCTCGACAGGTACCGGTCCATCTCGCGCTGCCCGACCTCGCCGGCTGCGACATCGCCCCGGGGCGTCGGGTTCATCGCCGCGACCAGCATGAAGTCCGCCGGGAACCGAAGCGACCCGTGCGCCCGGCTGATCGTGACGACATGGTCCTCCAAGGGCTGACGGAGTGTCTCGAGCACGGAGCGACCAAACTCGGGCAACTCGTCGAGGAAGAGCACCCCCCGGTGCGCCAGCGAGATCTCGCCTGGCCTGGGGATCACCCCACCACCAACGATCGCCGGTGCCGACGCGGTGTGGTGCGGCGTGCGGACGGGGCGCACGCGCACCAGCCCCTCGTCGTGCGCCAGCTCGCCCGCGGCCGAGTACACCCGCGTCACCTCGATCGCCTCGCCAGGCGACATCGGAGGCAGAATCCCCGGCAGCGCCCGGGCGACCATCGTCTTGCCCGTGCCCGCGGGGCCCAGCATGAGCAGGTTGTGCCCCCCTGCCGCCGCGATCACCGCCGCACGCTTGACCGACTCCTGCCCCTTGATCTCCGCGAAATCGATCGGCGCTTCGGCAGACGCCAGCATGCCCTCGACATCCACGGGCGGCACCGGGTCGGGCTCCATCGCGCCCGTCAGCAGGCACGCGACCTCGCTCAGCGTGTGGGCGCCGATGATCTGGAGGGGCTGGCCCCCGCCTGCGACGACCGCGGCCTCCCTCGCGTTGTCGGCCGGCAGGACGAGGCCCTCGAAACCCTTCTGGTGCGCGAGAGACGCCAACGCGATCGCCCCGCGGGTCGGGCGGAGCCGACCGTCGAGCGCCAGCTCGCCCGCGAACAGGTACCTGCGGTGATCCAACCCCGTCGATGCCGGAGGCACCATGCCCTGGCACAGCATCAGCCCCACCGCGATCGGGAGGTCGTAGACCGGGCCCTCCTTCCGCATCACCGCCGGGGCAAGGTTGATCAGCGTCTTGCCATTCGGGAACCCATACCCGCTGTTGCCCAGGGCTGATCGCACGCGGTCGATCGACTCGCGGACGGCCGCGTCAGGCAGCCCCACGATCGCGGCCGAGTCGAGCCCGATGTCGTCCACATCGACCTCGACCTCGCACGAGAGGGCATCGATACCCTGAAGAAGCGCTGACTGAACCCGAGCAAGCATCCGCACATTATACAAACATATTGCGGGAGAGGCCAGTGGCGGGGTCAACCGGGCTTGGAAAGGGCGTGGGCGATCGCCCGGTAGACACCGGTCAGCGTCCGCTCGAAGGCCGCCCGGCTGTGCTTCTGCTCGACCAGCCTCGCACCCGCCTGCCCGAGACGGCGCCGACGGGGCTCGTCCCCGACCAGCCTCGCCAGCCCTTCGGCGAGGGCTCGCGGGTTCGGATCGACCAACTCGGCGTGCGTGTCTTCGAGCACCTGCGTGTGCGAGAGGATGCTCGTCGCAAGCACAGGCTTGCCCGAAGCGAGGTACCCGTAGAGCTTCATGGGCGTGTTCGTGCCCACCTTGCGCGGCGAGAGCAGGATGTCGGACGAGTGCAAGACCTCACCGAGTCGGCTGACCGGGATCGACCCGCAGAACTCGACGACACCCGCGTCGACCAGGTCCGTGTACTCGGCGCGCATCGCGTCCATCGTCTCGGAGGGCCCGCCGTAGATGTGCAGGCGCACTCGGTCGCCGGCATCACCCAGACGCCGAGCCGCGTCGAGCATGTCGCCCACGCCCTGGTAGGGCTCAAGGTTGCCGACATAGGCCGCGACCAATCGTCCGTCGTCGTGCGCGCGCCCGACGCGCTCGGCAACGTCGCCCGTCGCGGGTGTCGGATCGACCAGCGGGAAATCGGTGAGGACCGTCAGGTGCTCGTCGGGCGCGTCGCGCTTGGCAACGTCCTTCAGATGCGGGCAGACGCACAGGCAGTGGATCGCGTTGCGCACCGCCGCCGTCTCGAGCACCGCGAACACCGCGGCCGCCGCCCTGCCAACGCCAGGCTTCTCAGCGACCTGCTCGCTCATCAGTGAGTCCATGTCGTAGACGAACGGCAGGCCCAGCTTCTTCTGCAGACGCAGGGCGACGAAGACCCCGTCCTCGACCGCGTGCACGAGGTCGTACTCGTTCCGCTTCGCGAGCCGCGACGCGGTCCGGTGGAAGCCGACAAGGCACCGGAGCTTCGAGACCGTGGGCCCCGGACGCATCTGCTTCACGCCCAGCACGGGCGGGATGCGGATCAGGCGCACGTTCTCGGGAAGATCGATGTCCTCGCCCAGGTGGTACACGAGCAGGTCGACCCGGTGCCCCGCGTTCGCGAGCGTCTCCGCTGCGGCACGCACAGCGATCGGGGTGCCCCGCTCGATGAAGAACGGCTGCGGCGCCAGCATCAGCACTCGGAGCGGTCGGTCCGTCACGAGAGCTCAGAGCGTCGGACCGCCAGAGTGAGTACGGGCGAACCGAACCAGCGTGTCAGCCCGAGCCCGCGGGCCGCCGATTCCAGCGCGCCGGTGAGCCCGGGGTGCCCGATCGTCCGGTGCACGACGAGCGGCAGCAGGCACTGCGCGTGCACCGCCCGCTGCTCGAACCCGCAAGACAGGAACGCCTCGCGGACCTCGCGGGGCCAGAACAGTTCGTAACCCCGCGTCGTCCCTCCCTCGACGCGGCGCTTCGCGTCGAAGAACAAGGGCGTCACCACGTTGCAGCTCCGCCAACTCGGGTAGTCCAGCAGCACGGCCCGGGCGGCACTCGAGCACATCGAACGCACGAACGCTCGCCAGTCGGGCATATGCATCACCATGCGGAGCGCCAGAACCAGGTCGTACGACCCGGGATCCACGGGCGGCGCGTCCAGCGGGCCGCTCAGAAAGTCGATGTTCCGCCCCTCGCACTCGCGGCGGGCCCTCAACTCGTACTCAGCGGCGCTGTTGAGGATCGTCACATGATGCCCCGCGTCCGAGAGCGGGATCGCGGACTGGGCGTGCCCCCCGCCTACATCCAGGATCCGGAGCTCGCGCCCCAGGGGCTCGATCAGCTTCAGAAGCCCCTGGGTCTGGACCCCGAGCAGGTACGCACCGGCCGGCCCGGAGAACCGCTCGCTGTACGCATCGCTCGACGAGACCCGGTCGGGCGCGAGTTCGAAGGCGGGAAAGGATTCAGATTGGCTGAGAGGCTGGGCCATCATCCTCCGGTGATCATCGGCCGAGCTTGATCGAGATCTGACGAGTGGCGACAGAATATCGCCCGCCTCCAACAGTATGCCCGATGAATAGCTGGTTATGAGCAAAAAAGCACAGCGTGGCCGCGTGCGCGGAACCGACAGGGCCGACCGCGAACAAACGACAGCCGTGACGACATGGCTCATCCTGGTGGCTCTCTCCGCAGTCTGGGTCTTCGCGGCCGCGAGTCTCGCGAGTTACCACCCGGCCGATGCCCCCTCGCACACCGCGTGGCCAACCAATGAACCCCCGATGAACTGGTGCGGCCCGGCCGGTGCCGCAGTCGCACACTGGGGCTACCGCCTCTTCGGATGGGCCACCTGGGCGCTTATGCTGGGCGGGCTCGCGCTGCTCGTCATCAGGCTCGCCGGGCATCACCTCGAACACCCGATCGTTCGGATCGTGGGCCTGGTCTTCGGCATCGCGGGCCTCGCCGGGCTGCAGGGACACCTGCTGCCCGAGTCCGGGCCCATGGCAGGCCTGCCAGGCGGGACCGTCGGCTTGACCCTGGCGACCGAGGTCGGTGCCCGGTTCGGCGGGCTCGGCACCTCGCTCGCCTTCGTGCTCGCCGGAGCACTCGGGCTCGTGGTGAGCTTCGACCGATGGCTGCTGATTGCCCCGACCTGGGTCGCCGCCAGGCTGGGCGTGATCCGCGAGCACTCGGGCCTGGTCGGCAAGTCGGCTGCATGGCTGCTCGGGACCGTCCGTGACAAGGCCGACCGGCTCCGCCAGCCCCGTGTCCGCCTCGACGACCTCGACGAGGATCCCGACGAGGAGTTCACCGAGGCCAAGCGGAAGAAGCGGGCCGCCGAGCGGAAGCGGCGCGAGAAGTCCAAGCGCATCAAGGAAACCGCGGGCGGGCTCGGCGCCACCGAGGATCTCGAAGACGACGACGTCTACGACGCCGACGAAGCCGCCGCGGCGGAGTACGAAGACGAGGAGTACGAGGAAGGCGAGTACGACGAGGAAGAGGAGTACGAAGACGAGGACGCCGAGGTCGTCGCCGAGGATGCCGACGACGAGGAAGAAGACGACGACACACCCGGCGCCCCGCAGGTCTTCAGTGAGGATGCCATCCGCGACAAGGTCGCCAAGCTGCCCCTGCGCTTCGCGGGCGCGAACAAGTCAACCGCGACCGAGGACGACCTGCGCGACCTGCAGAGCGTCGCCGAGCTTGAGGGCTACCGCTTCCCGGGCGTCGACCTGCTCGAGGAGCCCGACGAGGGCTTCAGCGAAACACTGGAAGAGCTCGTCCGCGAGCAGGCCGAGAACCTCGAGGCGGCGCTCCAGCAGTACAAGATCGACGGCGAGGTCGTGGGCATCGAGTCGGGCCCCGTCATCACGCTCTACGACGTCAAGCTTGCCCCGGGCACCAAGGTCAGCAAGCTGACGAGCATCCAGAGCGACCTCGCGCGATCGCTCAAGGCGGTGAACATCCGGATCGTGAGCAACCAGGCGGGGCGCGACACCGTGGGCGTCGAGGTGCCCAACCCGACCAAGGAGAAGGTGCGCCTGAAGGAGCTGATGTCCAGCCGCGAGCGTTTCCAGAAGATGAAGCTGCCCATGTTCCTGGGCAAGGACGCCAGCGGCGAGCCCCTGATCGAAGACCTGACCAAAATGCCGCACATGCTGATCGCGGGCACGACCGGCTCGGGCAAGTCGGTCTGCATGAACACGATCATCATGAGCTTCCTCTACACCAAGAAGCCCAACGAGCTCAAGATGGTCCTGGTCGACCCCAAGATGGTCGAGATGAGCCAGTTCAAGGACATCCCGCACCTGATGTGCCCGGTGGTGACCGAGATGGGCAAGGCGGCGGCGATCCTCGAGTGGGCCGTCAAGAAGATGGACGAGCGATACCACCTGCTCACCGACGCGGGCTGCCGCGATATCGCGAGCTACAACGACACCGACTTCGACGAGCTGTGCGAGCGGATGGGCGTCGAGAGCGACGAGGAGAAGGCCCGCATCCCGCAGCGGATGCCCTACATGGTCTTCATCATCGACGAGCTCGCCGACCTGATGATGACCAACAAGGAGGTGGAGGGCTCGATCATCCGCATCGCGCAGAAGGCGCGTGCGGTGGGCATCCACCTGATCCTGGCGACGCAGCGCCCGCAGGCGAACGTCGTGACGGGCCTGATCAAATCCAACATGCCCTGCCGCGTCGCGTTCAAGGTCGCATCGGGCATGGACAGCCGCATCGTGCTCGACCAGAAGGGCGGCGAGGTGCTGCTGGGCCAGGGCGACATGCTCTACCTCAGCCCGCGCAGCCACAAGCTGCACCGGGCCCAGGGCACGCTGGTCGATGACCACGAGATCCGCAAGGTCGTCAAGTTCATGCGCGACGTCGCAGGGCCGACCTACGAGCGCCAGCTCGTCCAGCTCCGCTCGGGCGACTCGGACGAAGAGCGCATCGTCGAGAGCGAGAACAACTCGTCGGCCAGCCTCGCCGCCGCTCAGGAAGACCCGATGTTCGACCGCGCCGTCGAGATCGTGCTCGAGACCAAGCGGGGCTCGGTCAGCCTGCTCCAGCGCAGGCTCGCGATCGGGTACACCCGCGCGAGCCGCCTGATCGACCTGATGGGCATCGCGGGCATCATCGGCGAGCACAAGGGCTCGGTTGCGCGGGAGGTGGCTATCACGCTCGAAGAGTGGGAAGCCATGAAGGCGTACAACGAGCGCGCCATGCGCGAGGCCGACGGCGACACCCGCAGCGACGACGAATACGCAGCCGACCAGGAACGCGCCAAGGCCAACTACCACGCGGCGCAGGGCACGATCGCCAAGCCGGCCCCGGCCGACGACGAACTCGAAGACGAGGTCGAGGCCGAGGAGCCGCCCTTCGAGACCGACGAGGCCGTCGACGATCACGAGGCCGAGATCGAAGATGAGGAGGAGGCCGAGCCCGAGGCGTCGGACGAGGACGAAGAGGAAGTCGTCGAAGAGGAAGACGATCCCGAAGCCGAGTACGAGGATGAGGAGGTCGAGGAAGAAGTCGCCGAGGACGACGAGGAGTACGAGTACGTGCTCGTCGACGAGGACGGCAACGAGATCGACCCCGAGGACGCCGAGGACTACGAGGAAGTCGAGGAAGACGCCGAGTACGAGGACGAGGAAGAACTCGACGACGAGCCCGAGCCCAGAGCCGCCGCGAGCTGACCGGGGCGTCCGAAAAGAATGGGGAGCCCATGCCCTGAACAGGGGCAAAACGCCCCCGGCTGGCCCTACCCTGCGTGCAACCCGGCGTCCGCAACCCCAAACACCGAGGAGAGGGGACCGCGGCGCGATCGCTGCGGCGACGGGCCGAACTGATCCGACGACGAAAGGAAGCTCACGATGCTGACAACCACACGCTCGCTCGCCCTTGCCGCGGCCGCTGGCCTGCCCTGCTTCGTCGCGGCCGCCCAGCACGACGCAGTGCTCGACCGCGTCCCGGGTGACACCGCGATGGTGGTCTCGATCTCGAACCTCTCCGACGTGCTCGACGGTGCCCAGGCCTTCGCTCAGGCAGCAAAGCTGCCCGAGATGAACATGGGCGTAGGCATGGCCCGCGGGATGCTCGGGATGCCGGGCATTAACGCCACCGGCTCGGCCGCGGTCGTCTTCTCCTCGCTTGAGGGCCTCGACCGGGGCGGCGAGGACAACGTCGTCCTGCTCGTGCCCGTCACCGACTACGGCGCCTTCGCCCAGGGCTTCGGCGGCACGGGCGACGGGCTCGAGTCCGTCGAGTTCCAGGGTGAGAACGTCTCGATGAAGGACGCCGGGGGCGGGTACGCGGTTGTCGGCCCGATGGAGGGCACGGTCGGCGCGTTCACCGCCGCCGAGGGCGCGTGGGCCCAGCACCAGGCCGCCATGGGTGCCAGGGGCAACGCCCTCGCGGGCGATCACAGCATCGTCGTCAGCGTCGCCGTCGAGGCGTTCGCCGAGACAATGCTCGAGGCATGGGCCGAGGGCGCCCAGCAGATGCAGCAGTTCGCCCAGATGGGCGGCCAGGGCGACCAGATCGGCGGACAGATCGAGTTGTTCGATCAGGTCGTGAAGAACTTCGCACGCGACGGCGAGCGAGGGATCGTCGCCATCACACTCGACGGGCGGGGTGTCAGCCTCGACCTCGGTGCTAACTTCAAGGCCGGCTCCGAGCTCGCGGCGTTCTTCGCCGAGTCCAACGGCGCCGCCGACACCTTCGCCAAGCTCCCCGGCGGCGAGTTCATCGCGGCGTTCGCGGTCGACATGACCGGCGCCGGCATCCGCGAGCTCATGAACAACATGAGCGAGGCCGGCGAGGCCATGAACCAGGGCATGCCGGGCATGGACTTCACCCAGTTCATGGACAACGCCGACTCGATGGCCCAGGTCATCGGCTACAACCCCGCCGGCCTCATGGGCGGCATCTTCCCCTACACGACCATGCTCATCGAGACCGCCAACGCCGACGCACTCATCCAGGGCTACGGCGAGAGCGTCGCCGCGATGAACGACCAGGAAGCCAACGGCATGCTCCTCACCTCCAGCTTCGATGACGCCCCGAGCGATGTCGGCGGCATCCAGGCCTACGGCTGGTCGATCGGCATGATGCCCGACATGAACGACCCCAACGCCATGCAGATGCAGATGATGCTGCCCATGCTCTTCGGAGGCGGTGCCAACGGGCCCTCCGGCTACGTCGCCGCGGCCGACGACAGCACCGTCGTCATGACCTACACCCGCACGGGGGACATGCTCAGCCGCGCCGTATCCTCGGCCCGCGAGGGCGGCGACCTGGTCAGCAACGAACTGCTCGCCGCACAGGCCGAGCGGCTCCCCGCCGGATCGTTCATGCTCGGGTACGTCGACTTCGGCACCATCGCCCGTTCCGCGCTGCCCATGGTCGGCATGTTCGCCCCAGAGGCAGCCGCCATCCAGGTGCCCGACGCCCTCACCCCGGTCGCGTTCGCCGCGTCCGCCGAGGGCGGCAGCATGTCCTTCCGCACCGTCGTCCCGATGGACCTCATCAGCACGGTCAAGGACATCGTCGAGTCCTTCGACAACGGCGGCGGGGGCGGCGGAGGCGGCGGCGGCCAGCCCGAGTTCTAAACCACCCCGAATTCGATACAGTTCGCAGCGGGCCGATCCATCCGGGTCGGCCCGCTGTCGTTCCGGAGCGGCTCTTGTCAACCTCAAGCACAACCTGGCGCATCGCCGGAGGCCGCGCCTTCGACCTGCGCACGCCCGCGGTCATGGCCATCCTGAACGTCACGCCCGACAGCTTCAGCGACGGTGGGGAACTCGCAACGATCGACGACGTCGTCCGACGGGCCACGACGGCCCTGGAGGAAGGCGCGGACATCCTGGATATCGGAGGCGAATCGACTCGGCCCGGCGCCGAACGCGTTGATGCCGACGAGCAGACCCGGCGTGTCGTGCCTGCGATCAAGGCGATCCTCCGCGAGCATTCAGACGCGGTCATCAGCGTGGACACGACCCGCGGTGCCGTCGCTCGGGCCGCGATCGAGGCGGGCGCCGCGATCGTCAACGACGTCTCGATGGCGCAAGACGATCTGTCGCTGCTCGATGTCGTCGCACAGCACGAGCCCGGATACGTGCTGATGCATCGCGTCGTGCCTCCGGAGCAAGACCGGTACTCCGATCAGTATGAAGCGCCCATGGTGTCAGCCGATATCCTCGACGAGGTTTCGATTGATCTGGTTGCGACCTGCAAAGTCATGGAGAGCGTTGGGATCGATCGGGAACAGATCGTGTTTGACCCGGGACTCGGGTTCGGCAAAACGGTCGAGCAGAATCTCGAACTCGTTCGGCGGACTCCTGAGTTAATCGAACTGTGCAGCCGACCGATCCTGAGCGGGCTGAGCCGCAAGAGCTTTGTGGGGCGGGTCGCGTTGGACCGCGACAGCGAGCCAGACGAGCGCCTGGCGGGCACGATCGCGTTGACCTCGCTGCACCGAGCGGCCGGTGCCTCGGTCTTTCGCGTCCACGATGTCCGCCCCGTTGTCGAGGCCATCCGGACGGTCGATGCAACGGCGTGGGCAGCCCCCCGGACCCGATAAACCCAGCTTCTCAGGCCGGATGTGCGCCGCGGCCCCGGTGCGAGTAGACTTCCTGTAAGGGGCGGAGCCCCGCGGGCCTGAGGAGGACCACACCGATGGCGCAGGGATCGCTGCAACAGCTGACCGACGAGACGTTCGCGTCGGCCGTCGAGTCCGAGGGTGTCATCGCGATGGTCGAGTTCTGGGCATCGTGGTGCATGCCCTGCCGGATGCTCGAGCCCGTCGTCCGACAGCTTGCCAGCGAATTCGAAGGCCGTGTCGTGGTGGGGCAGGTGGACACGGATCAGAACCGCGACCTCGCGCACCGGTTCGACGTGAACGCGGTTCCGACGATCGTGCTGTTCAAGGACGGCGACCCGGTGGGCCGGTTCGTCGGGCTCACGGGCTTCGACAAGCTGGCCTCTGCGATCGAAGAGGCGATCGAGGGGCTGTCCGCGAGCGGTGCCGCCGCGGGCTGAGAGGCCGACAACCGCAGACGAGCACGAATGACGACAACGGCGCCGCTTGCCGAAAGCGTCGCGGAGCAACCATGACGAGCAACGCACAGATGGTCGAGATGAAACCGAACGCTACCGAGAAACTCCGCTGCGCCGCGATCGGCGTCGGACGCATGGGCCAGCACCACGCGCGGGTGTACGCCGAGATGCCCGATGTCGAGCTCGTGGGCGTGTACGACGCGAACACCGAGCGAGCCCGCGAGATCGCCGAGCGTCACGGCTGCCCCGTTCTCGAGACCATCGAGGATGTGGTCCGTGCCAAGCCAGACGCGGTCAGCATCGCGGTGCCCACGATCTACCACCGCGAGACCGCCGAGCCCCTGCTCCGCGCCGGGATCGCGTGCCTGATCGAGAAGCCGCTCGCCCAAGACCCCGAAGAGGCCGAAGCGATCAAGCGTGTCGCCGACGAGTCGGGCTCGCTGCTGATGGTCGGGCACATCGAGCGGTTCAACCCGATCATGCGGGCGCTGACGCGAGCGACCGCCGAGGGCCTCGACCTCACGCCCCGCTTCATCGAGGTTCACCGCGTCAGCCCGATGACGTTCCGATCGGTCGACATCGGCGTCGTGATGGACATGGGCATCCACGATCTCGACGTGGTCATCATGCTCATGGGCGGACGCGAGCCCGACCGCGTCGAGGCCTCGGGCGTGCCCGTGGTCACCGAGCACGAGGACCTGTGCAACGCCCGCCTGACGTGGGACATGCCCGCCGAGCAGGGCGGGGGCGTCTGCGTCGCCAACATGACCTTCAGCCGCCTCGCGCTCAAGACCGAGCGGGTCACGCGGATCACGGCCGAGGACGCGTACATCAAGATCGACTACGCCAAGAAGTCTGGCACACTGATCCGACGCCTCGCCAACGAAGCCCAGATGCGCGAGGTCCGGGCCCAGCTCCGCGACGGCGCCGACCTGACCAACCTCACCTGGGACGAACTGGTCAACGTCGAACCACTCGAGGTCGACAACGGCGAGCCGATCGTCATGGAGCTCGAGGCCTTCCTGAACTCCGTCCGCTCAGGCAATAAGCCCGATATCGACGCCCGCGCGGGCCTGGCCAACGTGCGCACCGCCCAGCGGATCGTCGAGGCGATCCGCGAGAGCATGCCTCAGACCGCCGACGTCTGATTCCGCGGACCCGCGCACGACCATCAGAATGAGAAAGTCCTCTCACCGGTCGTGCATCCCGCGAGCGGCGGGGTTAGACTCGCCTCCTGCCGGGACACGGTGATGGGGCGCGGTGGTGGCGTCCGAGCGACCGGCGGATACACACTCGGATCGAAGCATCATGTCTGACACGCAGCCGACCGGGGCCGAGCCCACCGACAACCCGCAGGGGGAGACGCCCAAGGCGGACGCCCCCCAGCCGCACGCGACGCCCGCGGATGCCGAGGCCGAGATCCAGCAGGAGCTCGATCAGGCGATGGCCGAGCTCGATGCGCTCAAATCAGGCGACGCGTCGACCGCGCACCCGCACGATGCGGCCGAGGTCGAGGCCGCCAAGAAGGCCGCCGAGGCAGCGCCGCGCAAGGGCCTGCGAGGACCGCGCGTCGTCCAGGCCGGACGCGAGCACCGCACGGGCACGGTCGTCAGCGTGGGCCCGAGTGACCTGTTCGTCGAATTCGGCCCGAAAGAACTGGGCGTCTGCGAGCGGTCCCAGTGGCCCGACGCCGAACTGCCCAAGCCGGGCGAGCCGATCGAGGTCGTCATCGACCGCTACGAAGCCACCGAGAGCCTCTACGTCTGCTCGCGCCCCGGCGCGGTCAAGAAGGCGGACTGGGAGATGCTCGAGGCAGGCCAGGTCGTCGAGGCCAAGGTCACGGGCTCGAACAAGGGCGGCCTCGAGATGGAGGTCGCCGGGCATCGAGCCTTCATGCCCGCCAGCCAGGTCTCGCTCGATCGCATCCCAGACCTCTCGGTCTTCCACGGCGAGAAGCTGACCTGCAAGGTCCAGCGCATCGACCGGCGCGGCGCGGGCAACATCGTCCTCAGCCGACGCGACATCCTCCAGGCCGAGCGCGAGAAGCTCGCCAAGGAGCTGCGCGACTCGCTCCAGGAGGGCCAGACCGTCAAGGGCAAGGTCAAGAAGATCATGCCCTTCGGCGCGTTCGTCGACATCGGGGGCATCGACGGGCTCGTGCACGTGGGCGACCTGTCGCACGAGCGCGTGAACATGGGCGAGAAGAACGTCGCTCGCTACATCCAGGAAGGCCAGGAGGTCTCGGTCCAGGTCCTCAAGCTCGACTGGGAGGCCAACCGCATCAGCCTGGGCATGAAGCAGCTCCAGGACGACCCCTTCGCCGCGGCGATGGAAGAGATCGTCGAGGGGGCGATCGTCACGGGCAAGGTCAAGAACCTGGCCGAGTTCGGCGCGTTCATCGAGCTGCCGGGCGGGCTCGAGGGCCTCGTGCACATCTCCGAGATCGACTACAAGCGGGTGACGAACGTCGCCGACGTGCTCAAGCCCGACGAGGTCGTGTCGGTCAAGGTCCTGAAGGTCGACGCCGACAGCCGTCGGATCTCCCTCTCGATCAAGCAGACCAAGGAAGCCCCGAAGCGGGAAGGCCCGCAGCGGGGTTCGGGCGGCGGCCGGGGGCGCGGACGCGGACGGGGCGAGCGCGACGACCGATCGCCCGACGAGATCCTCAAGGAAACCCCCGCTCTCCGGCGCATGCGCGAGAAGGCGAACACCGACAAGGGCAAGGGCGGGCTCGATCTCGAGAAGTTCGGCGGCGGCATGGGACTGGGCGATCTCAAGCTGTAACGGACACGCCGCGGCCCTTTGGACTACACTCGGAAAATCGTCTAGGGCGTGTCTCGCGCAAGCGTTGCTGCGCACCCGCATCTACGGGATCCGAGCATGATCGACATCAGAAAGCTCAAAGAGCTCGTCAAGCTCATGGTCGAGAACGACCTGACCGAGCTCGACCTCCAGGACCAAGAGGAAACCGTGAGCCTCAAGCGGGGCGTCGGCGGCGCGGTGATGCCCGCGTACGCCCCGGCACCCGCGGCCGCGGCCGCGCCGGCTCCAGCCCCGGCCGCTGCCCCGACCCAGGCCGATGCGCCCGCCGCCTCCGGTGCCGACGACGGGCTCGTCGCGATCGAGTCGCCCATGGTCGGCACGTTCTACGCCGCGGCCAACCCCGACTCGCCGCCCTTCGCGAGCGTGGGCGACACCGTCTCAGCCGACACGGTCGTCTGCCTCGTCGAGGCGATGAAGGTCTTCAACGAGATCAAGGCCGAGACATCGGGCACCATCACCAAGTGTCTCGTCGAGAACGGCCAGGCCGTCGAATTCGGCCAGCCGCTGTTCATGGTCAAGCCGAACTAACCCGCGGCACTCAGCACCCGGCCGCCGGCACCCGGGGTGCCGCGTCCCGCCGGATGCCGGATGCCGGATCACGGATGCCGTGTCTATGTTCCGACGAGTCCTCATAGCCAACCGCGGCGAGATCGCCCTCCGCATCATGCGGGCCTGTCAGGAGATGGGCGTCGAGACGGTCTGCGTCTACTCCGAGGCCGACAAGAACGCGCCGTACCTCAAGCTCGCCGACCGCGCGATCTGCATCGGCGCGGGGCCCGCCAAGGACAGCTACCTCAACATCCCTCGCCTGATCGCGGCGGCCGAGATCGCCGACGTCGATGCGATCCACCCGGGCTACGGCTTTCTCGCCGAGCGCGCCGACTTCGCCGAGATCTGCCGCGACTGCAAGATCGAGTTCATCGGCCCGAGCCCCGAGGCGATGAGCAAGCTGGGCGACAAGGTCGAGGCGAAGCGCTACGCCAAGGCCGCCAAGGTCCCGGTCTTCCCGGGTTCCGAGGGCGCGATCGACAACGAAGAAGAGGCCGTCGAGATCGCGGACGAGATCGGGTACCCCGTGATCATCAAGGCAGCGGCGGGCGGGGGCGGGCGGGGCATGCGCGTCTGCCACAACGAGGCCACCCTGCGCACCAACATCAAGAAGGCCCAGCAGGAGGCCCAGGCCGCGTTCGGGAACGGCGCCGTGTTCATCGAGAAGTTCCTCGAGCGGGCCCGACACGTCGAGGTCCAGGTCCTGGGCGACAAGCACGGGCACGCGGTGCACCTCTGGGAGCGCGACTGCTCGATGCAGCGCCGCCACCAGAAAATCATCGAGGAAGCCCCGGGCCCGGGCATCGAGCGGAAGAAGATCCAGTCGGTCGCCGAGGGCGCCGCCAAGCTGGTCAAGAGCGCCGAGTACTCGGGCGCCGCGACGGTCGAGTTCCTGATGGACGACGACCAGAACTTCTACATGCTCGAGGTCAACACCCGCGTGCAGGTCGAGCACCCGGTGACCGAGATGATCACGGGCGTGGACATCGTCAAGACCTCGATCCTCGTCGCGGCGGGCGAGCCCCTGCCCTTCAAGCAGAAGGACATCGCGGTGAACGGGCACGCGATGGAGTGCCGCATCAACGCGGAGAACCCCGACAAGAACTTCATGCCCAGCGCGGGCACGATCGAGACGCTGCACCTGCCGGGCGGTCCGGGCGTGCGGATGGACACCCACGTCGTGCCAGGCTACCGCGTGCCCCCCAACTACGACAGCATGATCGGCAAGCTGATCGTGCACGCCGAGGACAGAGAGGCCTGCATCACCCGCATGAAGCGGGCCCTGGGCGAACTCACGGTCGAGCCGATCAACACCACGACGCCGCTGCACCTCAGGCTGATGGAGAACGCCGACTTCGCACGCGGTGGTGTCGACATCCACTACCTCGAGCGGCTGCTGAAGTAGACACGCGCCTCACCGTCCGGGCATGTGCTTCTCGAGCCAGTCGTCCTGCCTGAGCACGCCAGCTCTGCCGCGACGATCGCGAGCCTCGCTCCGGCGCTGCGCGAGCCTGAGCACCTGAACCGCGAGCCTGTCCCCGGTCAGTTCCTCGTCTCGCGACCGCTTGACCGCGAGCGCCGCCAGGCTGGGCGCGAAGCGCGAGGCCAGATCGTCCTCGAGGCTCGCGAAGACCTGCGCGCTGCCCGGGTCGCCCTGCCGCCCCGCCCGCCCGATGAACTGGCGGTCCACGCGGCGGGCCCCGTGGATCTCGGTCAGGATCACGTGCAGCCCGCCCCGCTCGCGGGCGTCGGTGGTGAGCTTGATGTCCGTCCCCCGCCCCGCCATGTTGGTCGCGACGGTAATCCGCCCGGCCTCACCCGCGTGCGCGATCGTGCCCGCCTCCTCGGCATGGTGGTGCGCATTCAGCACGGAATGGGCCAACCCACGCGCCCCGAGCAACTCCGAAAGATGCACCGAGGCCTCGACCGACCGCGTGCCCACCAGCACCGGACGCCCCAACGCGTGCTCGGCCTCGATCGAATCGAGGATGGCGCGCCACTTCGTCTGAGCCGTTCGGAAGATCCGCGTCGGGCGCTGCACCCGAGCGACGGGCCGGTGGGTCGGGATGACCGTAACCGGGCGCCCGTAGACCCGCTCCATCTCACCCGCGGCGTCCGCCGCCGTGCCCGTCATGCCAGCCAGGAATCGGTAGCTCCTGAAGAACTTCTGGAAGCTGATGCGTGCCAGCGTCTCACGATCGGCGGTGATCTCGACGCCCTCCTTGGCCTCCACCGCCTGATGAAGCCCGTGCTCCCACGAACGATCGGGCAGGAAGCGCCCCGTGTACTCGTCGACGATGACGACGCGACCGTCGACGAGCTCGTACTGACGCCCGCGGGCGTAGCAGTGGTGCGCGAGCAGCGCCTGGCGAACCAGCTCCGTGCCGCGGCGCTCGATGCGCCAGGTCTGGTCGCTCTCGCGCGCGAACGCCGAACGCAGATCGGCGAGCCCCTCGTGCGTCAGCTTGATCTTCTTCCGCAGGTGGTCGACCGCGTAGCCCCGCCCCTCCTCGAGCGCCTCCGCCATCGCCCGGGCCCGCTCGTAGACCGGCGCGAGCCCGTCCGCTTCGCGCGGTCTGGCGATGATCAGCGGGGTCACGCCCTCATCGATCAGCACCGCGTCCGCCTCGTCGACCAGGCACGCGTGCAGGCCAGGCACGATCGGTCCACGCCCGCCCAGCGTCTGCCAGCCCGACCAGGGCGAGTCGACCGGGCCCATGCGGATCTGGTCGCGCAGGTAGTCCGCCGCGATCTCCTTGGGCGTGCCGTAGACGATCGGGCCCGCGTAGTGCCCCGCCCGCTCGCCGGGAGGCTGCTCCTGCTGGATCGCCGCGACGCCCAGCCCGCACCGCGCGTACAGCGACCGCCTGCTGTCGGCGTCACGCTGCGCCAGGTAATCGTTCACAGTCAGCACGTGCACGTGCCGGTACCGCCACGCCAGCAGAGGCACCGCGAGCGACCCCGTCAGCGTCTTGCCCTCGCCCGTGACCATCTCGGCGATCCGTCCGTGCACCAGCGCGAGCGCGCCCGCGAGCTGGACCGTGTACGCCTCCTCGCCGGTTTCCCGCGACGCCGCCTCGCGAACGAGCGCCATCGACCGTGTCAGAAGATCGCGCGACACGCGCCCAAGCATGAACGCGGCGCGGACCTCGGCGAGCTCCTCGTTCAGACGGGCGTCGGCGTACGCCCGCACTCCGGGGGCGATCGCATCGATCTCCGACGCGTGCTCGAGCAGCACCGCGAGCCGCGTGCGCCGCTGGCGCAGCTTGAGGCCGCCCAGCGCGACCAGCTGATCGGGCCCGGTGTGCACGGGCTGTGCGCGCCGACGCGCGTTGACCGTCTCCGCCAGCGCCGTGTAGGCCGAAAGCCCACCCACGCTCACAGCTGCACCCGCCCCTGCACCATCTTGTGCAGGCGGTCGGCCCACTGCGCGAGCAGAGGCTTGGCCGAGAGCCGGAACCGAAGGTGCACGCGCTCGCCGGGCGTCGGGACCCACCGATCGCTCGCCGCGGGTTCGACGTACACCACGAACTGCGGCGTGTCCGCGAGCCGCCCGGACTGATCCTGCTGGTCGAGGGCGATCGTGCCGCCACCCGACACGCCCAGCCCCGCGTGCGGCAGCACCAGCTGGCCCGCGTCGACCGCGACGGCGTTCTCACCCCGCACCACCACGCCCGGCAGCGAGACCGGGCGGATCGCGACGCGGTAGGGCTCCGCCTCGTCGAAAAGCCAGGCCGACTCGAGCTGCGGCAGGCTCGCGGTCACCCGCACCCCCTCGACATCGACGATCTCGCCGAGCGCATCACCCTCGCGCACGAGCGAGCCCGCCAGCCCCGCGAGCTCGGGCCCGACGAGCACACCCGCGTGCGGCGCGCGCACGGTCAGCCGCTCCGCCTGGCTCTCGAGGAACGCGACCGCGTCGCGCTGCGCGCTCACCCGGTCGCGCGCGATCTCCACCGAGCTCGGGCTCCGCGCGGTCATTTCGCGCTCGACGCTCTCGAACTCCGCGAGCATCGCCCGAGCCATGCGGAGCCGGTGCAGCAGCTCGTCGTTCTCGAGCACGACGATCGCGTCGCCCTCCTCGACGCGGGTGCCTGGCAGCGCGACGACCCGCGCCAGGAATCCGTCCTGCGCCGCGAACACACCCGTACGCGCCGCGCTCTCGACGACCCCGACCCCACGCCGCGAGTCGGGCGCCGGGATCAGGCCCAGCAGCACCACGCCCAGCGCGAGCATCGCCAGACTCACACCCACCGCGCGCACGCGGTGCTCCGCGAGCTTGGGGCTCGTGCTCAGCCACCGGATGAACTTGCCCACGGGCATCAGGAACCACGCCGCGGCCGTCCAGATCGCGAGCAAGAGCCCGATCGCGAAGAGCTGCCCCATGACGAACAGCGTGATCGTCACGAAGAGGAACACGCGATAGATCGTCGCCGCGATGCCGTAGATCGTGAGCGTGAGCCCCTCGCCCGGGTCCGACGTGGGTGCCTGGGCATCGTCGAGCCGGTACACGAACCGCTGGAACTGGTACTGCAGCATCTTGAACGAACGCTGCATCAGGTTTGGGATCTCGAGCAGATCGCTCAAAATGTAGTAGCCGTCGAAACGCATGAGCGGGTTCGCGTTGAACACGAGCGTCGAGACGCCCGCGGTGAGCATCGCGTTGTACGCAAGCTGGTGCGGCAGCTCACCCGGAGAGGTCGCGAGCCAGACGTGCACCGCGATCGAAGCCAGGAACAGCTCGAAGATCATCCCGCCCGAACCGACAGCGATCCGCTGCCACTTGCTGGCGAAGGCCCACGACGCCGAGGCGTCCACGTAGGGGCTGGGCACGAGCACGAGCAGCAGCGCCCCGAACTCGGGCACCTGCCCGCCGAAGCGCTTGCAGATCACACCGTGCCCAAGCTCGTGCAGCCCCTTGGCGACGACGAACACCGCGATGATCCAGAGCCAGTTGCTCGGCGCGATCGCGTCGCGGAAGCCCTCGCCGAAGGCGCCGAGCTCGGGCACGAGGCGGTAGAGCGCGACCGCGACGAAGACCGCCCACGCGATCAGGCCCCACCTATTCAGGACGGGGCGCAGCACGGGCTCGACCGCGCTCAGGATCGCGTCGGGGTTGAACAGCCTCATGCGGAAGTACATGATGCCGATCGCCTGGCCCTGGACCTTCTTCTTGAGCCGCTCGCGCCCGCGTCGGAGCAACTGCTCGGTCTCGGGGCTGGCGTCGACACTCAGCAGGTTCGAGTTGTACAGGTGCGCAACGAGCTCGATGACCTCGGGCTGTGTCGGCGCGTCTGGCCCGTGTTTCTCGGCGACGATCGTCCACGCGTCCTCGACGGTCCGCCGTCCGTCGAGCAGGCCCACGAGCTCGTGAGCGACGGGGCTCATGCGGAAGAACCGGTTCGAGGCCGGGTCGTGCGCGACGTGCCAGCGCCGCCCGCGGTAGCGCTGGCGCGTGACCTGCACGTGCGGGCGCAGGCGCGGGCGCATCGTGCGGACGCGGTGCCAGTGCGGGCTGAACGTCGGGCGCTCGCTCATGAGGTCTTCACCACCAGAGCCACATGCGGAGCGTGTCGCTGATCCGCCGTGTCGCGATCCAGATCAGCCTCCGGTCGCCCACCTCGAGCTTGGCGAGCCCCTCCATGCCCGGGCGCATCCAGGGGGCCGACTCCTCGAGCGTCGCGTACACGTCGTAGGTGTTCCGCCCCTCGCCCGCCATCGCCAGAGGCACGACGCGCTCCACCGTCAGTGGGAAACGCCGGTCGGGATACGCCCGCGTCGCGAGCGTGCCCAGCATCGTCCCATCGCGGATCGCCTCGTTCACGAGCCCGATGTCGCGGTCGTCGACCTTGGCGATCACGCGCATCGAGTCGAGCGGCGCGATCTCGAAGAGCGCCTCACCCACCCCGAGCCTCGCGCCCACGCGGTCGCTCAGGTCGCCCGCGATGATCGTGCCGTCGATCGGCGCGCGGATCACCGCGTCCCGGATCCGCTTCTCGAACAGCTCGAGCCTCGCCCGCGCCTGCTCGGCCTGCGCCTCGGCCTGCTGACGCTCGGCGCCCTCGCCCCGCCGGATCGCCTCGGTGGCCCGCGCCTCGGCCTGACGCACCGTGCCCCGCGCTTCGATCGCGCTCAGCTCCAGCTCGCTCGTGTCCAGCACGACGAGCACGTCGCCCGCCGAGACCCGCTCGCCTGCCTTCGCCGAGCCCATCACCTCGCGCACCGTCGCGTCGAACGGCACCGCGATCACCCGCTTCTCCACCGGGCGCAGCGCCACCGACGCCTCGATCCGGTAGGGCACGCTCACGAGCACCGACGCCAGGCCCGCGACCAGCACCGCGATGCCCGCCGCCTTCCACAGCGTGTGCTTGGGGCCCACCGCCCACGCCGCGGTCGCGCGCACGAGGTCGAGCGCCCGCTGCGGGATCGTCCGGTCGTCGCTCCGGCGCAGGCGGAGGACCGGGCCCACCAGATCCAGCGTCGCCTGCAGCAGCTCGATGGTCCCGAGATCGACCGTCTGGCCAGGTGCGGCCGACTCGATCGTCACCACGCCCAGCGTCGCCCCGCCGTCGCGGATCGGCAGCGACGTCAGCTTCAGGTTCGCGTCGCTCGCCGCCAGCTCGCGGTGCGCCCGCGTCACCGCGCGGCTCAGCACCGCGTCGGGCTCGCGCCCGGGCGCAGGCTCGGGCAGCGGGTACACGACCGGCTGCTCCTGGTCGACGCACTCGTCCATTGCCGCCGCCAGCTTGCGGACCATCGCCATCCGCCGATCGACGTGCTCGGTGTCACTCAGCGCGACGACCTGCACCGGCGTGCTGTCGCGCGACGCGACGATGTCCTCCCCATCGGACCGCGCGCCCTGAGCCGCGCCGGCGAGCCCCCCGCGCCAGCCGAGCGCGACACGGTCGGCTTTGAGGTGCCGCGACAGGTCGTTCACGAACTGGATCGCCGCGCCCTTGAAGCTACCCGACGAGTTGATGGATGCGATGAGCCGGGTCGCCAGATCAAGCGCCGCGCTCGCGGCTCGCGTGCGCCCGAGCTGCTGGCGCGCCGACGACAGGTGGGCGTACCCCGCGAGCAGCTCGACCACCGCGAGCGTGGTCTGCAGCGCCTCGGTGCTCCTCGCGTCGAGCAGCAGCGCGACCACCCGCGCGGGCTGGCCTTGCTCGCCCGCACCGCCGATGGGCGTGCACATGACGAAACCCGCGTCGGCCTCACCCGAGTACAGGCCCTCGTTGGCGCGCAGCCCGAAGATCTGGGTCGAACGGGCTTCGATGGTCGCGCGGGCGCAGCCCCGCATCACGTCGGGCTCGCGGAGCGACTCGTCGGCCGGGGCATCGACGGTGGGCCAAACGACCTCCGCTCTCGGCTCCTGGTCGTCGCCCGCAGGAAGCGTCAGCAGCGCAGCCTGCTTCGCGCCCGACACGTGCCCCAGCGAGGCCACCAGCGTCGGCAGGAACGACCGCTCGTCATCGGCCGCGCGCGCCAGCTCGCCCACGATGCGCTGCCACCCGGCCGACTTCACAGTCTTCAGATCGATCACGCGGTCACGCCCTCGTCGGTCACTCGCCAGTCGCTCGGCTGTGCATCCGTGCCCAGGGGTCGGCTCAGCCGTCCGGGTCGCT
>JANQQZ010000161.1 GCA_028284805.1 Phycisphaerales bacterium | reverse complement strand
CGCCCGAGTCGTCGTTGCCGACCATCCCGCCCGGCGTCGGCGTGAACAGCTTCAGCCCCTCTCGGACGACATCACAGACCCGGTCGTGCCGCCCGGCGAAGGCGTAGGCGTACGGCACCTCCATGTCCGGCTCGTTGCACAGCCCCTCGAACCGGTGCAGGTCGTAGCCCAGCTGCATCTCGTTGGGCAGCGGGTCGCAGCCAATGCGCGGGGCCCGGTTGGCGCCGAAGCCGAAGAACCTGTCGAGTTGTTCGAGGAACGGCCCGGCCCCGCCCGAGAGCGCGATCCGCGCGGGCATCTCGTGCAGCAGGCGGAAGGAGTAGTTCCACTTGCCGCCCTCATAGAACGTCGAGTGGCGCAGCAGCCCGGTCTCGGGGTTGTAGGCGTTCCTCCAATTCGCCGCCTTCTCCATCATCTGCTCGTAGAGCGGCCCGTCGCCCACGTGCTTCGCAACCCGCGCGGTGCAGTAGCAGCCATACGCCAGGTCGAGCGTGTGCGTGATGGGGTGGACGACGCCCTGCTGGAGGAACGCCTCGCAGATGCCGCCACGCGAGAGGTCACGCACCATCATCGTCGCGGCGCGCTCCCAGTCGACGCCCGGGATCCCGCGTGTCAGGGCGTCGGCGATCGTGACGTGCGCCAGCGCACTGGCCTGGTGGGCGAAGCGGTCGTACCCCCTGGCCATGCGGTAGCCGATCGGGAAGTTGCCCTCGATCTCGACGATGTTGAGCAGGCTGTTGATGAAGTCGCCGCCGAAGTCCGGGTACAGGCTCATCGCCAGCGGCAGATGTGTTTTGTACAGGTCCCACATCGTGGACATGTCGTAGTAGAACGGGCTGTCCCAGGGCCAGAACGGCGACTCGTTGTGCGCCTCGCAGGGCTTGATCAGGCTGCGATACTGCGACGTGCGGAACACCCGCCGCTGATCGTCGCTGCCGCCCTCGATCTCGATCGCGCTGAGCTTCTCCGCCCACCGCTCGGCGGCGCGTTCGCGTGTGACGTCGAAACGCCGAGACGGCAGGCTCTTCTGCGCCTTGCGGGCGCTCCGCCAGCTAAAACCCAGCCGCAGCTCGACCTGATGGCCCGCAGGGACCGGCATCGTGAACAGCACGCCGAACGGTTTGAACGTCGAGGGCCGGATGTACTGGTGCGAGAGCTCGTCCCGGCCCTCGAGCAGGACGTCGCCTTCCCAGAGCTCGGCCACGGGCTCCTCTTCGTAGTAGCGCAGGCTGATGGCGGTGCACAGCGAAACCCCTTCCAGCGTCACTTCGCTGTGCGCGGTGCTGACGCCATCGATCTCGATGTGCGACCGCTGCGGGACGGTCTGGCCGTCCTCGATCGCAATGCCGCCGTGCGACAGATCAATCGCGATCATCGCGTTGGACTCCTCCGCGAACGTGTACCGGTGCACCGCGCCGCGCGAGGTCACCGCGAGCTCCACCGAGATACCGGTGCCTTCCAGATCGCACCCGTAGAACCCCGGCCGGGCCTGCTCGTTGACCAGCCCACGGGGTGTGTTGATCGCGCCCAGCCCGCCGAGCCCCTCGGTAACCGGCACCACGCGGGTGTAGTTGTAGTACTTACGGATCGCCCCGACGCCCGACGGGTGAAAGTGCGTGAAACCCAGGCACCGCCGGCGATCGGACAGCGGCGAGGGCAGCCCCTCCAGGCACTTGCCCCACCGGCCGTAGCCCGTCGGGTAGCCGCCCGAGTAGGCGCAGGCCGAGACCATCCCGAACGGCAGGGTCGCACCGGGGTGGGTGTTGCCGATCATCGGCTTGGGGAAGAACCAGG
>JANQQZ010000148.1 GCA_028284805.1 Phycisphaerales bacterium | reverse complement strand
GCCGGTCCCGAGGATGCGCATGCTCCCGCCATCACGCCCGGCGATCGCGATCGCGTTGCTCATCAGGTGCTTGGCGGCGACCATCGCGAGCGCCGCCTCATCCAGACGCGCAGGGTCCGGCTCGGGCCCGGCGGCATGCGTCCACTGCTCGGGCTTGGGCGCGCGCGTGTCGCGATCCTGAACGAGCAGCCCGCCCGGGATCGAGCGCATGTCGAGTTTCCGCGCGCTCGAGCCGGTCCGGTGATCGGTCGCGAGCAGGCGCACGTTCGCCCACCGCCCGCGGAGCAGCTCGAGCGCATCGTCATCGAACCCGGGCGCGACGACGACCTCGAAGAAGCTGCGCTTGTCGGCGATCCGCTCGGCGCCGGCGAGGTCGAGGTCACGGTTGATCGCGATGATCCCGCCGTAGGCCGCGACGGGGTTGCCCGCGATCGCGCCATCGACCGCCCCCTCGATGGTGGCGCCTGCGCACAGCCCGCAGGGGGCGTTGTGCTTGACGACGCAGGCGCCCGCGTGGTCGGGGTGCGTCTTGGTCAGGCTCTTGACGCCCTCGAGGGCGGCGCTTGCATCGAGCAGGTTGTTGTAGCTGAGCGCCTTGCCGTGCAGTTGCCGGGCGTTGACGACGCTGGGGCCGGTGGAGGCGGGGTCGCGATAGATCGCGGCCTCCTGGTGCGGGTTCTCTCCGTAGCGCAGCGTGCCAGACTTGGTGTAGCCGGTGCGCACGACCTCGGGAAAAGGCGTCGGGAAGCGGCGCGAGAGGAACGACGCGATCGCGGCGTCGTAGTGGCTCGTGCGTCCGAATGCTGCTGCGCTCAGCTCGGCGCGGAGCGGGAGCGTTGTTGCGCCGTCGTGCGCGTCGAGCTCACCGATCACTCTGTCGTAGCGGTCGGGATTCGTGACGGTGGCAACCCACTGGTAGTTCTTGGCGGCGGCCCGGATCATGGCGGGCCCGCCGATGTCGATGTTCTCGATAGCGTCCAGGAGGGAGACGCCTGGGTCTGAGACGGTGCGCTCGAATGGGTAGAGGTTGATGCAGACGAGGTCGATCGGCGTGATCGAGTGCTTCTCGAGGAATGCGTTGTGCTCGGGCTTGTCACGCAGCGCGAGCAGGGCGCCGTGAACGGACGGGTGCAGCGTTTTGACGCGACCGTCCAGGCCCTCGGGGAAGCCGGTGACCTGCTCGACGGGCGTGACCTTCAGGCCCGCCTCTTCGAGCGTGCGCGCGGTGCCCCCGGTCGAGACAAGCTCGACGCCGCGGGCCTCGAGAGCCTTGGCGAACGGGACGAGATCGGTCTTGTCGGAGACGGACAGGAGCGCCCGGCGGAGGGGGACGAGGTCAGGCATACCCGAAGGTTAGAGGTTCGGGGTGTACTTGGCGACGACCCCGATGTTGCTGACCCCATAGAGATTCGGGTCTATGAACCGATCGACCGCGAGGGTGTCGAAGCCGTCGAGGCGGACGCTGTCCACCTGCTCGCCGGAGCCCGGGTCGACGGTTCCAAGGTTGCTCCCGTCCCAGACGAGCAGTTCCCCGCGGAGCATGCCGATGACATCGCCCGAGAGGGCGGGGTTGGTCCAGAGGACGTCGCCGCTGCGCTCGTCGAAGGCCGTGAGTCCGTCCTCGATTGCGCAGTAGAGGACGCCGTCGTGGATGGCGGGCTGCGAGACGACGGGGGCGCCGGTGCGGTGACGCCAGAGCTGCCGGGCCTCGGCGCTGAAGGCGTAGACGGAGTGGTCCAGCGACGCGAGGAAGATCCGCTCGTCGTTGGCCACGGGCTTGCCGCCGAGCCCGCCGAAGATGCGGGCCCGCCCGACGCCGGAGCCGGTCGCGGGGTCGGCCACCAGGATCTCGCCCGACTGGGACACGACACAGAAGCCCGAGCCGACCGGGATGGGTGCGAAGTCGATCGGGCCGTTCAGTGAGTTCTCCCACAGGCGCACGTTGACCGAGGTGAGGCGAGCCAGCACGGTGCCGGTGTTGGTGCCGTAGATCAGCAGGTCCTCGAACATCAGCGGCTTCGTGTTGACCACCCGATCGAGTCGCTGCTTCTCGAGGAGCGTGCCGGTCTCGAGGTCGTAGATGAACAGCTCGGTCTCGGAGGAGACCAATGCACGCGAGCCCGCATGGACCATCCCAACGAAACGGGTCAGCGGGTTGGTGATCTCGGCCGACCACAGACGCTCACCCGAGGTCGTGTCCAGCACCGAGAGGACGTTGTCGGAGTCCTGCACCGCGACGAAGCGCGGGCCAGCGTCGACAAAGTCGATCGCCGCCGAGTTGGCCTTGATCGGGAACCCGCGCCACGCGCGCGTGTAGCCGAGGGATCCGAGTTCCGCGTCGTACGTTGGGACGCTCGCGGCGCGGTCGTCGAGTGAGGCGGCGTGCCCGCCGGTCGAGCAGCCCCCCACGGCGAGCGCGGACGCCAGAGCGATCGGGAGGCACAGAGAGCGGAGGAACGTGGGCATCAGCAAGGATCTCCGGGGCTCGGCGCCCCACCCGTTTGGCTCGGCGTTACCCAGGGGCATG
>JANQQZ010000144.1 GCA_028284805.1 Phycisphaerales bacterium | reverse complement strand
CGAGGCCGCGCCCGATGGGTTCGTGTTGCAGATCGAGGGCGGTCGCGTGGACCACGCGGCGCACGCCAACGACGCCGGGGCGATGATCGCCGATCAGATCGCGCTCGATGAGGCGTTGGGCGTCGTCGCGTCGTGGACCGCCGACCGCGACGACACGCTCGTCATCGTCACAACGGACCACGCGAATGCCAACCCGGGCCTGACCTACTACGGCAAGACCGGCGCAGAGAGCTTCGAGCGGTTGACGGGCGTGACCAAGAGTTTCGAGTGGATCCAGGCCCAGACCTCGCGCAGCGGCGGTGGGTTCGACGCGCTCATCGAGGCCGTCCACGCTGCGACGGGCGTCACGCTGACCGAATCGGAGATCGGGCTCCTGCGGAGGCGGTTCGTCGACGACGAGCCGGTGAACGCGTTCGACCTGGCCAACGGAAAGGAGCCCGTGCTCGGCTCGGTGCTCGCCAACCACTTCGGGGTATCGTTCGTCAGCCCCAACCACACCGCCGACCATGTGGAGGTCACGGCGTTCGGTCCAGGCAGCGAGTCGATGCCCATGCTGATCGACAACACCGATCTCTATCACATGGCGATGTCGGCGATGTCCGCCCAGCACGCCAGCCCCTGGACAGGCTAAGCGTCAATCCTTCCAGGTCGCGAGATCCACCGCGGCCAGCGGCGCGGTGCGCTGCCAGGGCAGCATCGCGCGAGGCCAGGCAGAGCGCACTCCCCGGTCGTCGGTGCGCTGCATCCCGAAGCGCAGCGTCCGGCTCTCCTCGATGAACCGCTCAGGAACCGTGAGGCGAAGAGCCCATCCGCCCTCGTATCGCCCGACCTCGGCCTCGAGCGGCGAGGTGAGCGAGCCCGCGATCGAACCATCGCGCAGCCCGACGATGCCGTCCGCGCTGGCAACGACCTCGGCCTCGCTGTCGGATCCGACGGCGCCGAAACTGATCGTCAGCGAGTCCGCGTCGCCCGGGGTGCGGCCGTCCGTGCGGCACTCGATGTACAACACCCACATGTCTCGGTGGTCGAGGTAGAGCAGCGCACTGGTCCCGTCGCGCCGCAACGGGGTGCGGCGCTGCGCGAGAAGCTCGTCCAGCGTGAGATCAAGAAACAACTCGCTCACGCGGAGCCCGGGCGGTTCCGCGGCACCGTCGGCGCCCGATGCGAGAAGCTGAAAGTCTCGCTCCCCGAGCGTAGCGACGACCGCGGCACGCGAAGCGCCGCTTGGACGGCTGATCACATCCGCCGCGATGACCGATAGCGGCGGCACCGGCTGGAGATCAAGATTCGAGGCCCCAGACCAAGGCTCCAGCGAGGCCAGCAGCGGCTCCCAGGTCGCGTTCAGCAGGCCAACCGTCGTCAGCGGCTCGCCCCGGATCGAGCGACGCCCGGCATCGCTCAGCACCCAGGCAACTCCCTCGGGCTGCGCAGCGAGCCAGAGGGCGGCGCGCCGGGCCCGTTCGCGGACGGCGAGGGTCTGATCGGTCAGGTCGTCGAGCAGGCGCGCGGTCGCGTCGCGGTCCGTCGACCAGACTGGTGCGATCGCGCCGTCACCGAAGTCGACGACCGCGGAGAGCGAACGCCGGACCGCGAGGTTGAGCTCGGAATCCGCCTCGTAGAGACGCGCGAGGCCGACGAGCAAGCGCGCCTCGGTGAAACGGGCAACGGCGTCGAGGATCTCGCTCTCGAAGACCGGCGCATCGGCCCCGTCCAGGTCCACGCGCCGGAGCGTGCCGTCGGTCTCGACGATGGGTCGCTGAGGATCGGGCATCAGTTCACCCGCCACAAGCCTGGCGCGCCAGCGCCGTTCCGGTGCGGCGCGCAGGGGGTCAAGAAACCGCTGGAGCGATCCGGAACGGCGCACGCCGGCTGGCAGCGGGCTCGACCACGCCTCACTCGGCACACGCCCCGCGATCTCGCGCGGGTCGGGCAGCCAGTTCACCGGAACACGACGCCCCGCGAGCCAGAACCCCTGCCCGACCGCGTCGATCGGCGGATCGAGCACGATGATCCACCGGCCAGCCCCAACACCCGCCTCGGGATCATCGGGCTCGACCGCTTCCACGCGCCCCGCAGATGAGAGCCAGGTGCGGTCCGCTCGAGCGGGACGCGGACGCAACCAGACCAGCGTCGTCGCAAGCCGCCGACCGTCGTCCAGCCGGACCAGCCCGACGTCGTCGGGCCTGAAATCGCCCGCGAGCTCGACGGGGATGACCAGCCGCTCGCCCAGCACCGCGTCGACCCGCTCGGGTACGAAGACACCGAACCGCGGGTCCGTAAGGTCCGGCGTCGTGCCGAAGGGAGGCTGGCGCGGGGTGTCCTCCGCGGGGGTGGTGCAGCCGCCCAGTGCCGCGAGAACGACCCAGAGGACAAACAAGGCGAGCAGCGGATGGTTCGGCGTCACGTGAATCACGGCACCGCTCAGCTCGCCGCAGCCGAGCCGGCCTCCGCCGGCAGGGTCTGCACGATGTTGTCCACGATCGCGTCGGGCTCCACCCCGTCGGCGTCGGCCTCGAAGTTGGTCAGCACGCGGTGGCGCAGCGCGGGCTTGGCAACCTTCCGGAGGTCGTCGATCGAGACCGCAGGACGATTCGCCACCAGCGCGCGGCACTTGGCCGCGAGCACCAGCGCCTGCGCGGCGCGGGGAGATGCCCCGACGCCCACATACTTCGACACCATGGGTGTCGCGAACTCGCCGCCCGGGTGCGTCGCGAGGACCATGCGAACAGCGAAATCCTGCACATGGTCGGCGATGGCGACGCGGCGCACGAGCCGCTGGTGCCCGACGATCGTCTCGGCGTCGACGACCGGGCTGATCTCGGGCGACTCGGCCCGCGTCGTCCGGCGCAGGATCTCGGCCATCTCCTCTCGCGACGAGTACCCGACCTGCAGCTTGAAGAAGAAGCGGTCGAGCTGGGCCTCGGGCAACGGATAGGTGCCCTCCTGCTCGATCGGGTTCTGCGTCGCCATCACGAAGAAGGGCTTCGGCAACTCGTGCGTCTCGCCTCCGACGGTAACGCTCCGCTCCTGCATCGCCTCGAGCAGCGCGGACTGGGTCTTGGGCGTCGCCCGGTTGATCTCGTCCGCGAGAAGGATCTGCGCAAAGACGGGCCCTCGCTCGAAGCTGAACTCGCGCCGCACGCCCCCGCCTGGCTGCTCGACCTCGGTCACGACGGTCGTGCCCGTGATGTCCGCGGGCATGAGGTCGGGCGTGAACTGGATGCGGCTGAACTCGAGCCGCAGCGCCTCGGCGAGCGAGCGGATCAGCAATGTCTTGCCGATGCCAGGCACGCCCTCCAGCAGCGCGTGCCCGCCCGTAAACAGGCAGACCAGCACGCCGTCGATGATCGACTGGTTGCCCACGACCACGCGGCCCACCTGTTCACGCACCGCGAGGTAGTCGCGCCGGAAGGCCTCCGCGGCAGCCCGCGCGTCCTCGGGCGACATCGAATCGATCTGGAGCTGCTCGGCCATGCGTCCTCCGCTTCGGCGATCGTACGACCCCTACCGCCCGGTCAGCAGCAGGGTTCACTGTTCCGTGAGCTCGTCCATCGCCGAGCGGATGCCCTCGCGCCCCAGTCCCGATGTCTCGACCCCACTGCAGGGCATCGCGTCCGCAGATGTCTCGGAGGTGTCGTTGATGACCATGCCGCAGAACTCGGGCTGGGCGAACGCACGGCGATCAGGAGGAGGTGGTCACTTGCCGCTGGGCTCATCGGGGAGCTCCTCGACCTCGAGCATGGTGCGGGCCTGCTGCATGGCGCGGGCGATGTCGGCGTTGGCCGCGAGGCTGATCAGCCTCGCCCCCTTCGGAGACGGTGCCGGCTGGGTTGGCGAGAGCACGGTCAGCCGCCCAGCAGCCGAGAGCTGGAACAGAGGGACCGCGTCCTCGCCGTGGTCTTCGCGGAAGGCGTCGAGCGTGTACGCGGAGGACAGGGGTGTGACGAGGATCCCGCCGTCGCGGGCCCAGAGGGCGGCGAGCCGGCTGTAGGTCACGCGTTCGTCGCCCAGCAGGCGCCCGCCGAGTTCGGGCATCTCGCCTCCGTCGCCGCGCGACTTGGGCGCGAGCTGGTACACACCGACCCGCTCGAAGATGCGAGCCATGCGCTGGGCCGCGAGCGTGTTGACCTGGTCGTTGGCGGTGAGCGCGATCATCCGCCCGATGCCGGTCAGCTCGAGCTGCTCGGAAGCCGAGTCCGTGAGGATGTTGCCGTGGTAGGCAGGCACGCCGTCCATCCAGGCCGCCGCGGTGTTCTGATAGTTGCTATCGACGACGAGCGCCCGGATGTCGAGATCCTTCAGCGCCACCCCGATCGCACGGGCCCAAGGCTGCCCCCCCACGATCATCACGCCCTGCGGGTTGGTGTCGCTGAGCCCCAGCAGCCGGGCGGCAACAGGCCCCAGCAGGCCGTAGATCACGACCGTGCCGATGATGACCGCAAACATCAGGGGCACCAGGCGCTCGGCGTCCGGGTACACCGGGATCAGATCGACCGCGAGCACGGGCGCGATCGCCGCCGCGACGATGCCGCGCGGCGCGACGCACGCGAGGAATGCCCGCTCGCGAAGGTTCAGCCTCGAACCGATCGTCGAGCAGGCCACCGACGCGGGGCGGACGATCAGCACGAGAAAGAGCACGAACAGCACCGCAGAGAAGCCGAGCTGCGAGATGTCCTCGACCGTGAGCCTCGCCGCCAGCACGACGAAGAGCGTGGAGATCAGCAGAACACGGAGGTTCTCCTTGAACTCGAGGATGTGCTCGACGCTCGCCGAACGCTGATTGGCCAGGTACATGCCCATGACCGTGGTCGCGAGCAGGCCCGACTCCTTCTGCACCGAGTCCGAGACCGCGAACGCGAGCACCGCGACCGCGAGCGAGATCTGGTTGTGAAGCGAGTCGGGGATCAGGTAGTTGCGGATGCCCGTCGCCATCAGCCACCCCGCGAGCAGGCCCAGCCCGCCCCCGATGACGATGGTGTAGAGCACGCCGTAGAAGATGTCCTGCGCCGCGGTCGACCCGCCGCCCGACTTGACCGCCTCGAACACGAGCACGGCCAGCAGCGCACCGATCGGGTCGATGACGATGCCCTCCCAGCGCAGGATCGACCCGGTCGCGCCGCGTGGGCGCACGTGCTGCACCAGCGGCAGCACGACGGTGGGCCCGCTGACCGTGAGGATCGCCCCGAAGACCGCCGCGATGCCCCAGGGAAGACCCAGGATGTGCTTCGCGCCGATCGCAGCGAGGATGGCTGTCACGGCAGCGCCAATCGTCACGAGGTTGCGGACGACCACCGCCCCGGTGCGCAACTCGCGGAAGCGCAGCGTGAGCCCACCCTCGTAGAGAATGAGCCCGACCGAGATCGCCGCAAGCGGCGTGAGCAAGCCTCCGAGCAGCTCGTCGGGGCGGATCGAAACCCCGCTCGAAGGGAAGAAGTACCGCATGCCTGGCCCGGCGAGCAGGCCGGTCGCGAGCAGCAAGAGGATCGAGGGCACGCGGATTCGCGTCGCAACCCACTGGGCAACCGCGCCGAGCGCGAACACGAGCGAGATGGCGATCATGGTGTCGTTCATGCGGATGGCAACGAGCGGTCAGCGTAGCCGACACCAGAAGAACGTGCTGCCATGCTGCAGAAGAGGCCGCGGTGGGATTCGAACCCACGAATGACGGATTTGCAATCCGTTCCCTTGGTCCACTTGGGTACGCGGCCGGTTGTTTGGTGGCGAACCGCGGGCCCGCCGACCGAATCGTACACTAGGCCCGACCGCGGGCCGGGTTGACCCGACCGAGCAAGGAGGCACCGATGCAACGCCAGATATGTGCCTTCATCACGATCGCCGCAGCGACGACCCCGCCAGCGCAGCCCGACCCGGGAAGCGACCCCGAGCTGACCGGGGAAACCGTGATCCGACGCGGCGAGGTGCTACGCGCCGGCTCAGGCGACGCGCCGGGCGTGGCCCGCCCCATCGAGGCAGCGCAATCAAGGCCCGCCAGACCCCACGAGCCCGAAACAGCCGAGGGCGAAGGGAAGCTGCTTACTGAAGGCACGTTTCTCGTCGATTCACCGGGGCTGCTCCGCACCACACCGAGTGGCGCCTGGGTCTTCGTGCCCCAAGCCGGCGAGAACGGGGACACGGTCCGACCGCTGATCGTGATGCCCAGCCAGATCCTGGGCCGGCTCGTGCGCATCATCATCGAGCCGAGCGGCGCTGCCGATGTCCGCCTCACCGGGCGCGTCACGCTCTTCCGAGGTCAGAACTACCTGCTCGTCACGTCGATCGGCGACCAGCAACCCAGCCTGGCGCAGCCGCAGGACACGGGCCTCGCGCCCGACACCGGCGACGAGCTCAGCGGCGCGGTCGAGACGCTCATCGACGAGCTCGAGGCTGAGCGGACCGGCATCCGAGGCGTCATCTCGGGCCTGGGTACGGGGGCCGAGGGTGTGGTCGCCCCGGTCGCCGAGGGACGGATGATCTCACGCCGACGCGGGCGCTTCGTGCGACTCGACGCGGGCGAGCTGGCGGTGCGGTTCGACAACGACGACGCGGAATCGCCCATCGATGCGCCGCTCGTCATCGCACCGTGCTCGCTGCTCGGGGCGGTCGAGGAAACCCTCGAGATCCACGGCGACGCGATGACCGCAACCATCAGCGGGCAAACGCTCGCCTATGCGGGGCGCAGCTTCCTGCTGCCGATCAGCATCGTGATCGATCGCCCGAGCGAGCTCGACACACGCCAGTAGGCCCGGAAGGGCTTGGTCAGACGGGAACGGTGCCCTCGTAGGGCCGGTCCTCGCGGGCCATGCCGGCGGGGGCCGCGTGCGAGACGCGCTCACCCTCCATCGGGTTGAACCGCGAGCCGTAGAGCCGCAGCTTCCGGTTGACCGGCTGCTTGGGCAGCAGCGGCTGGATGAGCAGCAAGACTGCGGTCAGCAGCGCGTTCGCACCGAGCAGTTCGTACCACGCGGTCCACCCGTTGAAGACCATCACCGCCGTCATGACCACCACGCCCAGCGAGAGCGGGATCATGCTCTGCCAGCCCAGGAACATGACCTGGTCGTACCGCATCCGGGGCAGCGTCCAGCGGATGAACATCATGAAGACGACGAGCAGCAGCGCCTTGCCGAAGAACACTCCAAACTTCACGAGCACCGCCAGGAAGCCCGTGTCCTCGACGCCCGTGAAGGGCAGCCCGAACAGCCCGAACCCGCCCAGGAAGAGCAGGCTAAAGAACGCGCAGCTCGTGACCATGTGCATGTACTCGGCCAGGAAGAACAGCGCGTAGCGCATCGAGGCGTACTCGGTGTTGTACCCGCCCACGAGCTCCTGCTCGGCCTCCGCGTTGTCGAACGGGGCCCGGTTGGCCTCGGCGAGGATCGCCACGAAGAACAGCACCGCCGCGATGGGCTGGCTGAAGAGCAGCCACCCGTTTTCCTGCTGGTAGCTGATGATGCCCATGGGCATGATCGTCCCGGTGATGAGCAGGACGGCCATGAGCGAGAGCCCGAGGGGGATCTCGTAGCTGACCATCTGGGCGGTTGCGCGCAGGCCGCCGAGGAAGGAGTACTTGTTGTTGCTGGCCCAGCCGCCAAGCACGACGCCGTAGACACCGAGCGAAGCGATCGCGAGCAGGTAGATGATGCCGACGTTCGCGTTGAGCCCCGCGACGACGACGCGCTCGCCGCCGATGGGGCCGAAGAGCGCCTCACCAATCCCGCCCAGGATCGGGATGTCGCCGATCGGCGGCATGTCGAAGTACCCGCCCCAGGGCAGGATCACGAAGCCCAGGATCGCGGGGATGACGACCACCGCCGGCGCGAGCGTGAAGAGCACCCGGTCGGCCTTGGGCGGTGTGTAGTCCTCCTTGAGCAGGAACTTGAGGCCGTCGGCCAGAGGCTGGCCAAGACCGAGCGCTCCCTTCAGGAACTTCAGGAAGGGCAGGCCGAAGTCGAAGCCGACACGGTTCGGACCCATGCGGTCCTGGATGTAGGCGCTGACCTTCCGCTCGCCGTAGGTGCAGTAGGCGACCGCGCCCAGGATGACGTGAACCACGATCAGCAGCACGTGGATGGACACGAACAGCTGCGTCGTCATGTGAGCGTGGACGAAGTCGAGAACCGGATCGATGATGGCGAGGGTCATGGCGCTCACTGTAGATCGGCCGGGCTCGCCTCGCCAAGCCAATCCGGAAGCCGAGCCGATCCGGAATCAGGCCCGGGGCTCGGACCTCTCCCAGGGCAGGGTCATCGCGAGCCCGAGCCGCTGGCCCAGCTTCCGCCAGCGGCTCGCGCGGAGCTGACGGACGCGGAGCCTGAGGACCCGGATCTCGGCCTGCTGCTCTCGGCAGATGCGC
>JANQQZ010000139.1 GCA_028284805.1 Phycisphaerales bacterium | reverse complement strand
CCCGCCGGTTCCGGAGTTTTCAGCGTGATCAGCTACCTCACCATCGACCACAACCACGCTCTCTACCCGGGCGAGTGCCGCCTGCGCGAGCTCGTGCTGCTCCGCCCCATCGGGTACGACATGGACCGGTTCTGCGCCGAGTACCCGGGCGTAGAAGAACGCTTCCTGCACTTCGTCGCTGCCATGAGCTCGCCCGGGGGCGACCGCGTCGTTGGGTGCGTGCTGCTCCTGCCCGAGACCGACATCCCTGGCTTCGGCAAGCTCATGCAGATGGCCGTCCACCCCCAGCGCCAGAGCGAGGGCATCGGCAAACGCCTGGTCGTCGAGGTCGAGAAGCACGCCTTCGTGGAACTGGGGCTGGACGGCCTGTACTGCCATGCCCAGATCCAGGCGGTCTCGTTCTACGAGGCTCTGGGCTGGTCGTCCGTTGGCGAGGTCTTTGAGGAGGCGGGCATCCCGCACCGGAAGATGACCATCCTGCGTGAGGACCCTGTGGCCGAGCCCGAGCCGATCCCGGACTGGTAGCGAACACGTCCTCCCGCTGGAAATACGCCCCTGAAGCTGTAAAATGTGCTCGTGCAGGATCACGACGCCCCAATCGCGACCGACGACATCCGCGACATGCTCCGGGATCACGGGCTGCGCGTCACCCGTCAGCGTGAGGAGCTTTACGCGGCGCTCGCGTCCACGAAGTCGCATCCCACGGCCGACGAGCTGTTCGGGATGGTCTGCGAGGGGCACACCGGGCTCAGCCTCGCGACGGTCTACAACACGCTCGAGGTGTTCGTCGAGGCGGGGCTCTGCAAGCGCATCCACGCGTGCGGCGCGACCCGATACGACGCCACGACCAGCGACCATGCCCATGTGCAGACGAGCGACGGGCGTGTGATCGACCTGCCCGAGGATCTGAGCCGCAAGATCAAGCGGGCGATCGATCCGGCTGTCCTCCGAGGCATCGAGGCCGAACTCGGTGTCAGCGTCGCCAGCATCAGCTTCAGCCTGACCGAACGCTGATCGATCGGACGCACGACAAATCACCGCAACAAAGGCCCGCCGACTCATGCAGGCGGCACGACCGTCCGATACCGCACAGGTGATCCCCCTTCCGGGATGCGGAGGCCGCCAGAGGCCCAGCCGAGGAGCGCGTCATGCCAGCCGATACGATCAACCGCCGTCGTTTCGAGCGATTCACGCTCAGCCCCATGTACAACCGGCTCGCGGTCCGCTTCATGGACTCCGATGCCTTCGAGTTCGAGGGGCACGGCTGGGATGTCTGCGAGGGCGGGATCTGCTTCGAACTCGACCGCGCCATCGAGCCCGGTACCCCGATCGTCATGCAGATCGACCTCCCGCACGACGAGTACGGCAACCCACCCAGCGAGGGTCCGGGACGGAGCGTGTTCGTCTTTGCCAACGTCGTCTGGCTGACGGATGACGACGGGATCGGCCCGGCACGCATGGCGGCGGCGTTCACCCGGTTTGCTCGGGCAGGCGACAAGGAACGCCTCATCCGAGAATTTTGCTCGGGACGCTACGCCCGCGCCGCCTGACGCATTCCCCGCCCGCCGCGCCGACGGCTATCGTCGGGCGTGTTCGTCGATCAAGCAGAAATCGAGGTCTTCGCGGGAGACGGGGGCGACGGACGCGTCTCGTTCTACCGAGCCAAGTTCAACCCGAAAGGCGGCCCCGACGGCGGCGACGGGGGCGACGGCGGCGATGTCATCGCCAAGGCCGACTCCAACATCAACACCCTGTACGAGTTCAGAGGGAGGCACCACTGGCGCGCCGAGCGCGGCCAGCCTGGCGATGGCAATTCCCGCACCGGTGCCTCGGGCGACGACCTCATGGTCCTCATGCCCCCGGGCACGCTGATCTACGACGCCGACTCGGGCGACCTGGTCACCGACCTGGGCCCGGGCGACGAGGCCGTCATCGCTGCCGGCGGGCGGGGCGGATTCGGCAACGAGCACTTCAAGAACTCCGTCAACCAAGCCCCTCGCCAGTCCACGCCTGGCGAGCCTGGCGGGCGGAGGCGACTCAGGCTGGAACTCAAGCTCATCGCAGACGTTGGGCTGGTCGGCCTGCCCAACGCGGGCAAGTCGACCCTGCTGCGCGCGATGACCCGTGCCAACCCCAAGGTCGCCGACTACCCCTTCACCACGCTCAGCCCCCAACTCGGGATCTGCTCGCTTGATACCTCCCGCCGACTCGTCATCGCTGACATCCCGGGGCTGATCGAGGGCGCCGCCGAGGGGCACGGCCTCGGGCACGAGTTCCTCCGGCACGTCGAACGCACACGCGTCATCGTCCACCTGCTCGATCTCGTCCCGAGCGACGGCACCACGCCCCTCGAGAACTACGAGACGATCCGCGCCGAGCTCGCGGCCTACTCGGCTGTGCTCGCAGAGAAGCCCGAGGTCATCGTGCTGTCAAAGGCCGATCTGCTGCCCGATCGCATCGCACGCGACGACGCGGTCCGGGAGATCCGGACCACGCTGAAGCTCGGGCGCGACGACGAGGTACTCGTCGTGTCTTCTGCCGCGAGCCTGGGCGTAACCGAACTCGCCGAGACCCTCTGGCGTCTGCTCGCCAAGAAGCCGAGCGAGGGCTGGGCCTGATCGGAACCCGACTCAGCTGCCCGGGATCGGGCTCAGGACCTGTGCGCTCCGCCCGCCGGTCTGCTCGCCGTCGTCGTCGTCATCGCTCGCCATCGCGGGCGACACGGTAACCACCGCGAGGACCGCCGCGACCAGCAGCATGGGCAGGAACTTCCACGCCGCGTCGCGCGACCCCTCGAACACGGCCCGGGTCCGCTTCAGGCTCCTCGAACGCATCTGGTGCACGGTGTTCTCCTTCACGTCGCCTCGTTCGACCTTCTCTCGGGTTTCCTTGTCGTCGTCGCCGTTCACGTCGAGCGCATCCGCGATCCGCTCGCGCTCGCTGGCCTCGGGCCACGATGCTGCGAGCTTCGAGCGGACATCGCCCGACACCCGCGACCGCAGCGCGTCCAGGCCTGCCCTGACCGTCTCGGACCGTTCGAACGCCGCGGGGGTGGCTTTCGCGCTGCCGAGGGCCTCGATCACGTCCTGATCCGCGCCCTGCTCGCGTGTCCGCACCCGCGTCGCCTTGCGCACCTTCGCGAGGTACGCCCAGCGCACCAGCATCGGAAGAGCCCCGCGCACTCGCGCGATCGCTTCGGCTTCCGTCGCGTCCTCGGCGATGATCGGGTTCGGGGCGCTCTCCAGAAGCTTCCACACCCGGCAGTCGATCCACGACACCATGTCGTCCGGGTCGACCGCGTGCCCGAGTCTTCGGGCGTGCGACGAGCACGCCCGCTCGATCTCACGCCGGAGCTCGGCCTCGTACAACGTCCAGAACGCGTCCTGGTTGAGCGTGCGGTCGTTCACGACGCACCCCCGATCGAATCGAGCCAGACGAACAGCTCGCTGAGGGCTTCGCTCTCGTCGGCGAGTTCGCGCAGCTCCGCGTCATGGGTCAGCCACGCCGCCAGGTCGGAGTCTGCTCCGAGCATCGGTGCGATCTCGAGCAGCGAGGCAAAGACCGATTCGGCCTCGTCGTGCCGCCCCGTCCGGTGAAAGGCGGTTGCGCCCGTCAGGAGCACGGGCACGCTGTACGGCGCCGCGTCCCACGCCTGAAGGAAGTAGGGGATCGCTCGCTCGGCCTCGCCGAGCCGCAGATACCGCGCCGCGATGTTGCCCGCGCTCACCTCGACCCGGCGAGGTGTGTCGGCATACTTCAGCGCGATCGCTTCGGTCTCGATCGCCTCGCCCGCGCGTCCGAGGGCGGACTGCACCAGCGCCCGCTGGTTGGGGCGGGCCCACGCCGGGTGCGCGTGCCCGTCGCCGTCGGTTTCGTCGTAGCGTTTGAGCAGGCGGTGCAATTCGCGTGAGACGGTCGCGAGTTCCTGTTCGTCGTTCCTCGCGCGGACGCGGTGCGCCATGTTGCACCAGTCCATGATCGACGCCTCGATCGGGCTCAGGCGGCGAGGGTCATCGGTCGTGACGATGGTCGCCTTGGGGCTGTTGGGGTTCGGGTTTGCCATCGCTGGCTCCTTCCTGGGCTGATCTCACTCGCCAGCCCCCCGCGTTCCGGCCTGCCCTCATGTGTCCTGACAGCTAAACCGGGAATCCGGACAAGAAATGTGTGAACACTTACTAAATTACGCCCGAGCTGGGACTCGGTGTCATCGCACACCCATTTCCGCGCGATTCCCCGTCAGAGGCGGCCCGTTACAAGGAATTTGTTCGGATTTCCGCCTTCGTGATTTCAACGAAAGGGGAATTCAGCCATGGGACTCAACCGCAGACCGAAACCAGGCCTCGTCGCCGCGGCACTCGTCGCGATCACCGCCGGGGCCGCTCTCCCCGCAGTCACCGCCGACGCTCAACGAGGCCACCGCGGTGATCGGGGGCACTACAACGACGGCTGCAAGGAAGGAACACGAGGCACGGTGTGCATCGGACGCACCACCCACGAGTTCTGGTTCAAGGGCTCGCCGACGCGCGGCCTCCTCGCCGCCTTCCGCGACTGCGGCTACGACGCCTGGATCGAGGACGGCTGCATCTACGTCAGCTACCACGGGCACCGCCCACGGTTCTCTATCCGCGCACCGGGGTATTCGTTCGGCGTCAGCTACCGACGCGGGTGCGTCGTGATCTCGCCCAGGTGCCTCGCGCCCCCGCCCAGGAGGACTATCCGCTACCGCGTCCGAGACTCCTGGGGCGGACGGGACTACTGCCCGCCGCCGCGTTACCGAGAGCACCGCGGTCCGCGTTGGGGCTGGAATGTCAGCTGGAACTGGGGGCACCGCCCGTACCACGGCTGGCACCAGCCGCGACGGTGCAGGTAGGGCTCTCGATTCGGAACCACGCCCTCTCTTCCAGCGCCCGCCGGCGTTCACGCGCCGGGGGCGCTTTCCACCCGAAGCAGCGCCAGCCACTCCGCGTTTCCGCGCGTCTTGCTCTTGCTCCGCTTGCCCCCCCCGAGGATCGGCGACTTGGTGACGCCGAGCACGCCGAAGCCCATCGTGCGCACATCCGCCATCACCCGCTCGACGACGCGCTCTGCGTCCGCTTCCTCGAGAACGCCGGTCGCTGGCAGCGCGTCCTTCTCCGCGTCGGTCAGCTCGTAGTGAGGCTTCACGAGACTGATGATCCGCCCGCTTGGGGTGAGCCAGTGGGCCGCCGCGGGGAGCGCGAGCCTTTGCGGCGTCCAGCTCAGATCCAGCACGACCAGATCCACCGGCTCGCCTGGCTGGGCGTGCAGCGCATTCGTTCGCTCTCGAACCGTGACCCGTTGGTCGCTCCTGAGCTTCCAGGCGAGCTCGCCGTAGGCCGTGTCGACGCAGACGACCGACGCGGCCCCGTGCTGGAGCAGGCAGTCGGTGAAGCCGCCGGTTGAGCAGCCGAGATCCGCGCACCGGAGCCCCCGGACCTCGATCGCGAACTCACGGAGTGCGTGCTCGAGCTTCAGACCGCCGCGCCCGACGTACGGGTGCTCCGGGTCCTTCACCCGTCGGTCGCCGGTTGGGCTGTCGTGTCCTCGCGTCGCGCGTGGGTGCGCGACGCGCCGATCGGGACGCCGATCACCGCGACGCCCATCTCGTCGGCGAGATCGAGCATGTAGGGCTTGTCGAGCATGATCACGTCGCCCGCCGCGAGTGCCAGGCACCGCCCACCCGCCTCGTAGAGCCGCTTGATCGTGTCGATGCCCACGGTCGGCACGTCCGAGCGTCGGTCGTGCCCGACCCGGGCGCCCTTGCAGAGGGTCCAGCCCTTCGAGCGGCACAGCATGCCCGACCGCTCGATCATGCGGTCGGTCCCCTCGACCGCCTCGACCGCGATGACGTCCCGGTCACGCACCGCGATCGCCTGGCCGATGTCGAGCCGGAGCGTCTCGGTGAGCAGGGGCCAGACGAAGTCGATGTCCGCCTGCTGCTCCGCGGTGGGCGCCCGGCGCGTCATCGTGCCCGCCGTCGCGATCTGATCTGGGATGGGCGCGGTCGAATCGATCAGGCTGACTCCGTTGCGGTCGAGCTCGTCGGCGATGGCCTTGAGCACAGCGTACGACCGCCGATCGTGGCGGAGGTCACGGTACCACACCCGGAGCGTGCGCACGTCGGGGATGTGCCTGAGCAGCTTCAGCGGGTCGTGCATCAGCTTGGCCTTGTCGACCTTGCCGACCATGATCGCGTGCTGAACCCCGAGCCTCCGGAGCGTCGGCCCCCAGGTGCCCACGCGCAGGAGCCCGATCGTTCGGAACGTGTCGCACAACGCGGGGAGCTCGGGCTCGTACTGCCCGCTCAGCCCGAGCCCGTGCACCGGGTGCCCTCGTTCGCGGAGGCCCTCGGCGATGAGGATCGGCAGGCGCCCGCCCGCCGCGATGAGACCGACCGCGGTGGGCGGCGGAGGAGGATCGGGCAGAATGGTGAGTGATCCGACCATGGCGTCGAGAAAGCAAACGGCGGCCGGGTTCACCGGCGTCGCCCAGTCTAGATCGGGCGGTCCATGCTGTGAGCCCCAGATCAATCAAGACCCAAACAAGCAAGTCTTCGGCTGATCCGGGTCGCTCGCCGATAGCTCGGGCATGGCCACCGACGCAGGACAGACGAACACCGATCGGCCGTACCTGCGGATCTACTTCGCATGCGCGAACCAGTACGTGCGGGTCTACCGCCGGCCCGATCGAGCCTGCTACATTGCCCGTTGCCCCCAGTGCAGCATGACCAAGACCTTCCGCGTGGGCGTGGGGGGGACCTCGAACCGCTTCTTCGAGCTGACCTGCCGATGAGTGCCCCCCGTGCACGGAATAGACTCGCCTGATGGCTACCGCCCCGACGATCTCGATCCCGCGCTGTACCGGCCGGTGCGCCGCCGACGACCGTGAGTTCGAGCCGGGTGAGCCGATCGTCGTCGTGCTTACCGAGTCCGTCGATGACGAAGCGCTCGTGCGCACCGACTACTCGCTGGCCGCGTGGGAGCGCGACGCGATGACGCTGGACGCGGGACGGTTCGCGTCTTGGCACGCCGCCGCCCCGCACCCCGAGAAGCGGGCCGACAGCCTGATCTCGGCCGACGGGCTTCTCGATCTCTTCGAGCAGCTCGAAGGAACCGAGGATCCGAAACGCCTCGCGTTCCGGTACGTGCTGGCCCTCCAGCTCATGCGCAAGCGGATGCTGGAGTACGTTGGCGCTGCCGAGGGCGCGCTCCTGCTCAAGCCCCGCGGGGCCGACCCCGAGGCCGAACCGATCCAGGTCGCCGACCCGCAGTCGTCGGGCGAACTCGACGAAGCCGCCCTCGCGGATCTCGCCGAGCAGATCGAGCTGCTGATGGACCCGGGCGATGCTGCGTGAGCTCCGAGCCGCGGCAGTAACCGCCCTGGTACTCGTGCTCGTGGGCTGCACGGGAACGCCCGATCGTCCGCCCGACCCGGAGCCCGAGGCTCAGTTGCCGAGCTACGAGACGATCTACGCCGGTGCCGAGCGTCGCATCGGCACGCTGGAGCGTCTCTGGGCCGCGTCCGTCACGAGCCTTCGATACGTCGACGCCGAAGGCGAGCGACGACGTGACCAGGGCGAGGGGCACTTCCAGATGCAGCGCCCGGGCTCGCTCGCGGTCTTCATCGGCAAGCTTGGCGAGACATACCTGATCCTCGGTTCCGACGCGACGAGGTACTGGTGGATCGAGCTGCTCGACGACCGTGTCGCGTATGTCGGACGATCCGATGAGGCGCAGCAGTCGTCGGAGGCGACGCTGGGTGTGCCCGTGCTGCCGAGTGATCTGCTGCTCGCGCTCGACCTGGAGCGCTGGCCCGAGCCGGGCAGCCCGAGGGTGCTCGGTGTCGAGTGGTCGACGCTCGACGGGGTCGATCGGGGCCGCACCGTCGCGGTCACGATCGATGAACTCGGGCGCATCAGACGTGTGCACGTCGATACGGTCTCGCTCGATCCTCGGGCGGTCGAACTCCTTACCAAAGACGGAGAAGTCTTTGCCTCGTCGCGCCTGTCGCAGCACGCCCGCGTGCTCAACCGGATCGGTGCCCCGGTCGAGCCTCGCATCCCGATGCGCGCCGAGATCGATCTTCCCGCGGCAGAAGCCAGGCTCGAGATCTCACTCTCTCGCGCCGCGATGGACCCGCGCAAGCCGAGGCCTGTCGTGTTCGACTTCGACGAACTGCTCGATCGTTTCGGCGTTGGGACCGTTCGGCAGATCGAGCCCGCGGGCCGCCCGGGCGCAGAGCACGCCGCACGAGATCTATAGTCACCGCGTGCTCCAGGCCCGTGTGATCATCCTCCTGCTCTCGCTCGCGGCCGCAGCGTGCGGCTCGGCGCAGCAAGCCCTCTCGCCCCACGCGTGGGCGGTCGTGCCGAGCGACGACGATGCGTCTGTGCTGCTCCACGTCCCGCCAAGAGTCCCCGTCGACGGGGCTTCACCCGCGCCCGATCTGCGCATCGCGCGCATCGCGCGCCTGACGCAAGCCCCGGAATGGCTCGTCTCGGTCGGTGATACCGTCTATTGCATCATGCCCGCCGATGCGCAGGGGACGCACCGCGTGGGGCGCAGCCGCGTCCTCGCGAGGGGGCTCCGAGATCTCTGGGCATCCGTGCCCCAGCGACGCCTAGAGGTCCTGCCCGCGATCGAGGGCGACGTGCTCGCGGTCGGTACGGACGGCAAGGCCCCGCACGCGCTCACGCGCCACCAAGGCGTGCTCGCCGTGCAGCGACTCGACCCGGACGGCTGGGAACAGGTGACCCCCGAGATCCAGACCGACGCGTTCGAGAACGCCGCTCTGCTCTGGAGCCGCGGAGAGCCCGCGATCGTCTTGCTGGGTGCCCGAGGCATCGAGTGGGCTACTCAGGTGGGTGATGCCTGGAGCACCAGGCCGGTCCCCGAGACCGCGGGGATCGACCCCGAGGCCTTCCAGATCGTCGGCGGCTGGAACGGCGAACTGATCGGGCTGGTCGGCAAGGGCGATTCCGTTCACATCTACGCGGTCGCCCCGACGGGTGTGCGGACACTCGGGCGTGTCCAGGACGTCGGGCACGATGCCGCGACGATCCTGGCCGATCCGGGGCGCCTGGTGCTCGTGACCCGGTCCGATGCTGAGACGACGGAGACTGCCTCAGCTCGGGATGCCCCCAGTGTCGCGAGCCGCGGGCTCGTCATTACCGAGCTGAGCCTGGTGACCGGGCAGATCCTGGCCTCGGGCGAGGGCACGTCGTCGTCTCCCGTTTCGCGTGGGGAGTTCCAGTCGCTGGCCCTGCTGCTTGTCGCCTGCATGGTGCTGGTGCTGATCGTGGTCGTGCGTCCTTCGCCTGAGTCCGCTGAGCCGGTCCTCCCGCCCGGCACGGCGATCGCGTCGAGCGGGCGTCGCTTGGTCTCTTCCCTGCTCGACCTCGTGCCCGCCGTGCTGGTGGCGAGCGCGATGCTCGATCTATCGGTACCCGAGACGCTCGGCCCCATCGCCCTGCCGCTGACCGGATCCGTCAACGTGCTCCCGCTGCTGCTCGTCCTGGCGATCGCGTCAGCACACAGCGCAATCGGCGAGATGCTGACCGGACGCAGCGTCGGCAAGCTGCTCACGGGCACCTTCGTCGCGCGAGTCGACCCCGAGCCGGGGGTGACGCCCGTTCCGGGGCGCTTCCGCCCCCCGACGCCCGCGGGCGCCCTGCTTCGCAACCTGCTGAAGTGGTTCCTCTTCCCTGCGACCGCGATCGTGCTCAGCGATCCCGCCGGGCGTCACCGCGGCGATCTGCTCGCGCGGTCGGCGGTGCTGATGCCTGTCTCCGGCTCGCCCTGAGGCCCGCACACGGTCGGCGATTTCTGCGCGGAAGCGTGAAGTCTGCGCCGGCTGCATCCCGATAACACTCCGGGACGCAGCCCCGGAGACATGTGCGTGGCCGAGCAGATCGACAACCGCGACCCCCGCCGGCACCGCTCGTGGCGGGAGCTGTGGCAGCTGCCCACCCTGCTCGCAGCCGTCGCGCTGCTGCTCGGGGGCGTTGCGACCACCGTGATGACCCGCCCCCGCCCCGATGTCGAGGGCATGGTCGCCCGCGCCGAGGCGCTGATCGAATCCAGCCGTCCGGATGAGGCGCTGGGCGTCCTGAACGACCGCGCCCGTGCGTACATCGGCGAGCCCTATGTCAGCATCGAGGTCCGCCAGCGGTTCCACGCGGCGCGAGCCCGGGCGATCTCCGCAGGGGTCATCCAGCGGGATCTGGAGGGAACCGCCAACCACGAACGGATCGCCGAGGAGTACAACCGGGCCGAGGACGCGGGGTTCAAGCTGGCGGCGCCCGATCTCGCCAGGCTCGTCCGGTCCTTGCTCTCGCTGGAGCGGTACGACGAGGCCGCGCAGCGTATCGCGATCGTCGAGGACAGCGCGTCCGGTGATCGCATCGGACTCAGGCGTCAGCTGATCGACGCCGCGATGCGTGCGGGCCAGAACGAACTCGCCGACGAGCAGCTGATCGAGCTCGACGCCGACCCGATGCTCTCGGTCGAGGACCGTGCCTGGCTCGTTGCACGTCAGAGCGAGCGCCGCCTCGACGACGGGTACACCGAAGAGGCGATCGCCAGGCTGCTCCGGGTCATGCCCAGGATCACGACCGCGAGCGAGCCGATCCGGGGCGAGCTGTTCATGATGCTCGGCGTCGCCTACGCCCGGACCGATGCGCTCGGGGAAGCCAGCAAACAGCTCGACCGCGCCCACGAGCTCGTCGAGCCCGGGAGCGATCTGTACGCGCAGGTGCTGCTCGAGCGGGGCCTCGTCAAGGTCGAATTGAGCGAGAACGCCTCGGCACGCGAGCACTTCGAAACCGTCGTCGCCTCGTACGCGTCGTCGCCTTCGTTCCTCCCGGCCGCGTTGGCTCTCGCGGAGGTCATCTCGGTGATCGCCCGCGAAGACCCGAGCGCCGCCTCGACGTCGGACGCCATCGAGGCCTACTCCCGCGTTGCGGATGAAGCTCTGCACGCCGCGGCATCGGAGGACATGCTCCAGCGGATCACCCTGAGCCTCCTCCAGCGTTTTGAGGAGCAGGTCACGCGCGACGAGCTCGATGCCGGGGCGCAATACGCCCAGATCGCTGAGGACCTCTGGGGTTTGCAGGGGGCGCCCGCAGAGGTGCTGTACGCGCAGGCAAGGATCAGCCGCGCCCGCGCGGACCAGCTGCTCGCCGATGCGTCACGCGAGGCGGGGCGTTCGCTCGACCTGGGCGACCTCGACCCCTCGACCCGGGTCCAGGCGCAGCGCTGGTACATGCGGGCGGGAGATTACTACCGCAGGCATGCCGACGCGCTCGCGGGGGGGGACGACGACGCCGCCTACGCCCGCAGCGTGTGGGATTCGGCCGCGATGTTCGACGCCGGCGGGGGCACGTCCGAGGCCATCGCCGCGTACACCGAGTTCGCGGGGTCGATCTCCGA
>JANQQZ010000126.1 GCA_028284805.1 Phycisphaerales bacterium | reverse complement strand
CTTCAGCAGCCACGTCGCGCCGCGTTCCAGCTCCGAATCACCCGCCAGCGAGATCAGGCGATCCGCGAACCGCGCCGACCCCGAGTGCCGATCGAACACGGCCCCGATATCGTCCGCCGATTTCTGGTCCCACTCCCGGATGTCTCGTTCGAGGCTCACGGATCGGGGTACCCTCTCGCGATGAGCGGGTTGCTGATCCGAAACGGGCGTGTGATCGATCCGGTGAGCGGGATGGACGCGACCGCCGACGTCGCGGTCGCTGACGGACGCATCGCCGCCATAAGCCCCAGCCTCTCAGCAGGAAACGCGGACAAAGTGATCGATGCCGAGGGCCTGATCGTCTGCCCGGGCCTGATCGATCCGCACGTGCACCTGCGCGAGCCGGGCCAAGAGGACAAGGAGACGATCGCGAGCGGAACCGCTGCCGCCGTCGCGGGCGGGTTCACGACCGTCTGCTGCATGCCGAACACCCGCCCGACGCTTGATGCGCCCGAGATCGTCCGCTTCGTGATCGACCGCGCCAGAGAGACCGCCGCCTGCCGGGTCTTCCCGGTCGCAGCCGCGACCGTGGGCCGGCAGGGCGAGCGGATGGCCGAGACCCGCCTGCTGGAGCGGGCCGGGGCGGTCGGCATCAGCGACGACGGCGACGTGATCGAGTCCGCGGGCATGATGCGGTCCGTCCTCCGAGCGACCAGGGCCGCCGGGCTGGCGTTCATGCAGCACTGCCAGGAGCCCTCGCTGACCCGCGGGGCATCGATGCACGCGGGCGCAGTGAGCACCCGGCTCGGGCTGACGGGATGGCCTCGCATCGCCGAGGAGATCATCATCGAGCGTGACGTGCGCCTCGTGGGCGAGACCGGCTGCCGGTACCACGTCCAGCACCTCTCTTCAGGCGGGTCGACTGAGATCGTGCGCATCGCCCGTGAGAACGGCCTCCCGGTCACGGCCGAGGCATCCCCCCACCACCTGCTGCTCACCGACGAGGCATGCCTCGGCTTCGACACCAACGCGAAGATGAACCCGCCGCTGCGCGAGCAGTCCGACGTCGACGCGGTGCGCCAGGCCGTCGCAGAGGGCATCATCACCGTGCTCGCGACGGACCACGCCCCGCACACAGCCGACGAGAAGCAGCTGCCGTTCGCCCAGGCCCCCTTCGGCATCATCGGGCTCGAATCCGCCCTCGCCGCCTACGCCCGGGCCCTGATCGACACCGGTCTCATCGACTGGCCGAGACTCATCGAGCTTCTCACGATCAACCCGGCGAGGCTGTGCAACCTCGACCGCGACCACAGGGGCGACGACGCCCTGGGCGAGCTCCGTGCGGGCGGACCAGCCGACATCACGGTGATCGACCCCGACCACCCGTGGACGCTCGCAGCCGACGACCTCGCGGGCAAGAGCACCAACACGCCCTTCCTGGGCTGGTCGTTCCGAGCCCGCCCGGTCGCCTCGATCGTGGGTGGAGCGGTCGCGATGAGCCGCCTCGCGGCAAGCACCTGAGCCGCGCATACACGCGAAGTACGAATAGACAGTTTTCGCTCCACGTTCTACCCTTGCGCGCACGGCGGACGAGAGAGCCCCGGAGCAACGCACCAGGCGCTTCGCCGCGCCCCCAACCCAACGACTGGAGCACACCATGGCCATCAAGATCGGAATCAACGGCTTCGGACGCATCGGGCGGCTCGTCTACCGCGCCGCCGCCGCCTCGCCCGACTTCGAGGTCGTCGGCATCAACGACCTCGTCCCTGCCGACAATCTCGCCTACCTGCTGAAGTACGACACCATGCACGGGCGTTTCCTCATCGACGGCAAGCCCGCCGACGTCAGCGCCACCGAGGACAGCTTCACCGTCAATGGCTACACCACCAAGACCATGGCTGTCCGCGACCCCGCCGAGTTGCCCTGGGGCGACATGGGCGTCGACTACGTGCTCGAATCGACCGGGCTGTTCACCACCGACGAGACCGCGAGCAAGCACATCACCGCCGGCGCCAAACGCGTCGTGATCTCCGCCCCCACCAAGACCCCCGACACCGTCAAGACCATGGCCTACAAGGTCAACCACGAGGACTACGACCCTGCCTCGGACACCGTCATCTCCAACGCCAGTTGCACCACCAACTGCCTCGCCCCCATTGCCAAGGTCATCAACGATGAGTTCGGCCTCGAAGAGGGCCTGATGACCACCGTCCACGCCGCGACCGCGACGCAGCCCACACAAGACGGCCCGAGCAAGAAAGACTGGCGCGGCGGGCGCAACGCCTACCAGAACATCATCCCCGCGAGCACCGGCGCCGCCAAGGCGGTCGCCCTCTGCATCCCCGCGCTCAAGGGCAAGCTCACGGGCATGGCCTTCCGCGTCCCGACCGCGGACGTCTCCGCGGTCGACCTGACCTTCAAGACCGCCAAGAGCACGAGCCTGGCGGACGTCAACGCCGCGATGAAGGCGGCCGCCGAGGGCAGCATGTCGGGTGTGCTGGGCTACACCGACGAGCAGGTCGTCTCGGCAGACTTCATCGGCGACCCCCGCAGTTCGATCTTCGATGCGGCCGCCGGCATCGAGCTCAACAGCAACTTCTTCAAGGTCATCAGTTGGTACGACAACGAGGCCGGCTACGCCAACCGCTGCATCGACATGATCCGGTACATCGCCGCCAAGGACTAAGGCAACCTCAATCAGAAATGAACAGGGGCCGCCCGGCGTGGGCGGCCCCTTTCTCATGCGCGAGTGGTTCGTGCGATCAGCTGCAACCGGCGTTGAAGTTCAAGATCCACGCATTGAAGTCGGCGGGTGTAACGAAGCCGTCCTCGTTCTGATCCGCCCGCGGGTCGTTGTTGTTGAACGCAAGGATCCAGGCGTTGAAATCGGCAGGCGTCGCGAAGCCGTCCATGTTGACGTCGGCGAGGCACGTGTCGACGAAGAACGTGTGCTCCGTCACGCCGCCGCGACCCGTGAGCTCGTAGGCGACCGCCGTCAGTGTGTGGAATCCGTGGGAGAGGCCCAGGAACGCGAACTCCCAGTCGAAGCGGTTCGCCCTTGCGGCGGCGGGCTCGTTGCGCAGGAACTCGACCGGGTCAACATTGTCGGGCACGTCGATCGCCGCGACAACGTTCGTGGTCGTGCGGTCGAGGGCGCGGAAGTCGAACGACACACCGCCGCTCGTGATCACGCTGGGTGGGTCGACGATCTCGAGCCCCGGCGCCTCGTTGTCGAGGTAGATCACCTCGCGCAGCTGGCGGAAGATCGGGTCGCCGCCGTTGTTGCGATGGCGGAACACATTGACGGTGATGTAGTTGTACCCGTCCTCGAGCTGTGAAGCATCGATGACCTGGCGGTACGTGCCCTGGGTGTTGCCCGTGCCGAAGATGGGCGAATTCTCGGTAAGGAACTGCTCGAAGCCGCCGTTGAGGGTTTCTTCTTGGGGGAACTCGAGCGTGCCATTGCTATTGAAATCGCCGATCCCGATCGGGAAGTCGATCGCCCCGTTGGCGTTCAGGTCCTTGTACCCCTGATTGATCTTGAACAGGGCGTTGTCGTCAGCGTTCGGATCCAGCGGATCGGTCTGCGTCGTCGTGACCTGCAGCTCGAACGTCGCGCCCTCGACCACGTCGATCTGGTTGATCCGCTTGCGGTAGATGGGCAGGAACGGCAGCTCCGCGGGCAGCTGCCCGGTTACACCTGTCACGCTGAGCGCCGCCGTGGGCAGCGCCGGCGTGTAGATCACGAAGCCCTTCTCGTGGGCACCAGCGGTCGAAACGTTGTTGGGCACGTTGATGGTTACCCGCCCGTTACCGCCGACGACGATCACCTCGTCGATGTCGCCGTTCGGGTCGACGATCGGATCCGCGGCGTTCCCGGTTTGCTCGTGCAGGCGCGTCCCGACGGGGAAGTTCGTCACGACGTTGCGCGTCTCGAAACCCGGGTTGCGCCGGTCGTTGACCGCGACCAGCACGTTCGCGGGCCCGCCCGGTGTGCGCCGCTCGAAGACGAACACGTCGTTGATGTTGGGCTGCACCGGATCAGAGTACGACGTGACGTCGATGTCGCCTCGCCCGACCTCGTTGGCGAGGCGGACGACGTTCGTGATCGTGTCATCGGGCTGGCCCGTGGAGCGGTCGCGCCCGAGCGCGATGGGCACGCCGTTGCGAGGGCTGAAGTTGCCCGGCCCGCGCGTCAGCCCACGCTCGTTCTGGTACACGAGCCCCTGGCCCGGACGCATCAGCACGTACACGTTCATCGGGATGCCCATCTGCTGGCGTGTGGGCTCGGGCGGCAGCTCGCTGCCGTTGCCCACGCTGCCGTTGTCGTGGCTGAACACGTGGTTCACGCCGAGCGTGCCGTCATTGAACCCGTCGACGTTGTCGAAGTGCCGGTCCAGCGGGTCCTGCCAGGTGCCGAAGCCGCCCGCGCCGATCAGGTTGCGCAGAGCGCCGGCGCCGTCGAGATCGAGCGAGTCGCGGTTGCCCCACGAGTCGCCCTGGCGGAAGTTGTTATTGATCCGCCGGATGTACTGGTCGTACACGAACCCGTTGCCCGCGGTGCTCTCGCCGAAGCTGTAGCCCGTGAGAGTCACGCCGCTCGGGTGCTCCCAATTGTTGTGCACCGCGTTGTCCCATTGCAGATCCCAGAAGGCCGAGGGGATGTGCTTGGCGGCATCGAGCCTGAACCCGTCGACCCCGATCTGCTCGACGAGCCATCGGGTGTGCCGAACGAGCAGATCACCGGGCGTCTCGACGACCGGGTCGCCGTTCATCACGTTGAACGGGTTCCACGGGTACCGCGTGATGCTGAAGTTCGCGTTGTTGCGGAACGTGCCCGGGTTGGTGATCGTCTCGCTGATGAGATCCGTATCGGGGTAGAACCGCGCGTTGTCCGGATCGGGCTGGTTGCGGATGGTGCCTGCCGGGATGTTGAGCACACCGGGACCAGTAGGCTGACGGATGAACAGGCTGGGCGAGAACTGATCGATGTCGATCAACGCGACCAGGTCGCCGTTGAACAGGTCGTACCGGGGCGCACCCGGATCCTCGGACTGCAGATACCCCGCGTTCGTGAACGAGTTGTGGAACTCGCCCCAGTCGTCGGTCGGGATGAAGTCACGCCCCGCGGGCGGGTTCGCCCAGAAACCCGGGTAGCCGCCCTCGATGTGGAAGCCCTGATCGGCGCGCCGGAACCCGTTGTGGTTCATGATCAGGTCGACGTTCACATAGGCATCGGCGGCATGGAACTCTTGCACCAGCGCGCGGAAGTCCTCCTCCGTGCCGTAGCTCGTGCCGTTGAGGTCGAACCGATCCAGCGGGTCGAAGCCTGGCGACTTGGCCGACGACGGCGCCACCGGTCTCGAGATCGGGGGGAGCCACGTTGTGCCGTAACCGGCAAGGAAGAAGTCCGGGATCCGGTACTCCATGTCCCGCCATTCCATCTCGAACCACTGGAGCATCGGCGGGTACTGGCCCTGCCCGTAGGCAGAGCCGGCGGCGGCGAGCACGGCGAGGGCAAAACAACGTCGGCTGGTCGTCATATCTATGGACTCCTGAATCCGTCGATCCGAGCGCGCGAACCAAGCTCGAATGCGCTTGTACACATGTACACGATGGCAGCAGTTACGCTACTATCATTGCCCGAGTTTCCTGTTCCGAGAATCTCCGAGCGTTGTATACAGCCCCGGATCCGAGTTCCCGGACGGCGGAATCGTCGAGGAACCGGACCACGAGGAACCGATTGAAATGAGAACGATCACCGCGGCCCATCTATTTGCTTCGCTCACGCTGGCGGCCGCCTCGAGTCAGGTCGCTGCCCAGATGATCGCCGAAGCCGTCGGGGACAACACAGTCCGTTTCCACGCATCCGCCGAGGCGCGCGACAACGCGCTGCCCTCCTACGCGCTCGTCGACCCGAACCTGCCCGCCACGGGCGCCGCCCCCGAGGGCTTCGCCGTCGGCCCGAGCTTCTTCGTTGACGATGAGGGCCGGAATTCGTTCACCATCGAGATCGAGCCCGGCACGTCGCTCTACGGCACGGGCGAGGTCCCCGGCCCCCTCCAGCGCAACGGACGCTCGACGGTCCTCTGGAACTCGGATTCCTACGCCTACAAGGACGACACGCCCTCACTCTACAAATCGCACCCCTGGGTCCTCGCGGTCCGCCCCGACGGCACCGCCTTCGGCGTCATGGCCGACAGCACCTGGCGCATCACGATCGACCTGACCGACGACATCACCTTCCACGCCGAGGGCCCCGAGTACCCGGTCATCGTCATCGACCGTGACAGCCCGCAGGATGTCGTCATGACGCTCGCGGAGCTGACCGGGTACATGCCCATGCCGCCCAAGTGGGCCATCGGCTACCACCAGTGCCGCTACAGCTACTACCCCGACGCCCGCGTCCGGGAGATCGCCGATGAATTCCGCGCCCGCGACCTGCCGGCCGACGTCATCTGGATGGACATCCACTACCAGGATGAGTATCGCACCTTCCGCTTCGACAGCGAGCGCTTCCCCGACCCCAAGGGCCTGAACGACTGGCTGCGCGAGGAGCGCAACTTCCACAACGTCTGGATGATCAACCCGGGCGTCGCCGCCGAGACCGACCGCTTCCCCGAAGAGGGCTACAGCGTCTACGAGGAGATCATCGAGAACGGCTTCGGCGTGAAGACCGCAGAAGGCGAGACCTACCGAGGCGAGGTCTGGCCCGGCTGGTGCGTCTTCCCCGACTACACCCGCGCCGATGTCCGCGAGTGGTGGGCCGGCCTCTACATGGACTACATAGCCAACGGCATCACCGGTGTCTGGAACGACATGAACGAGCCAGCCATCTTCAATGTCCCGAGCAAGACCATGCCCGAGGACAACTACCACGGCGGCGAGCCCGAGATGGGAGGAGGGGGCCCTCACGCTCGCTTCCACAACGTCTTCGGGCACCTCATGGTCAAGGCCTCGCGCGAGGGCATCCAGGCCGCCAACCCCGACAAGCGTCCCTTCGTACTCAGCCGCGCGATGCACCTGGGCACGCAGCGCTACGCCGCAGGCTGGTCGGGCGACAACTCCGCCGACTGGTGGGACCTCGAGGTCTCCGTGCCCATGGTCCTCAACATGGGCCTCTCCGGCTTCCCGTTCTACGGCCCCGACATCGGCGGCTTCAACGGGAACGGCGACGCCGAACAGTTCGAGCGTTGGTTCGGCTACGGGACGCTCCTGCCCTTCGCCCGCGGGCACACCGCCGTGGGCAACATCGACAAGGAGCCCTGGTCCTTCGGCGAAGAGGTCGAGAACACAGCGCGCGAAGCCCTCAACAACCGCTACGTTCTGCTCCCCTACTACTACACGCTCTTCTACGAGGCGCACACCACGGGTCTGCCCATCATGCGACCCGTTTTCTTCGCGGACCCCGCCGACCAGGCCCTGCGCACCGAGGACGACCTCTTCCTCATCGGCGACGGCCTGCTCGTCCACCCGCAGCTCACGCTTAACGCCGACCGGGTGCCCGCGATGCCCGAGGGCATCTGGCGCCCGCTCACCCTCCACGGCGCCGACAACCCCGACATCCCCGACTTCTACGTCAAGGGCGGCAGCATCCTGCCGACCGGGCCCGTCATCCAGCACGTCGACGAGAAGCCCCTCAACCCGCTGACCCTGATCGTCGCTCTCGACGAAACGGGCCGGGCGACGGGCACCCTCTACGAAGACTCGGGTGACGGCTACGAGTACCGCGAGGGCGACTTCCTGCTTACGACCTACGAGGCCGTACGCGATGGTGGCGCTGTCGAGGTCCGCGTCGCGAGCGAGCAGGGCGACCGCCCGAGGCCCGAGCGGGCAGTCCAGGTCCGCCTCCTGCTCAATGACGGGCAAGAGGTCACCGCTCAGGGCCGCGACGGCGAGCCGCTGACCATCGAGCTCCGCTAGCCCGATCCGAGCAACCGACAGCACCGATCGACGGTCTTTGCGCGCAAACAGACGTCGGCCCGCGATCGGCGAGCGCCGAGTCGGTATTCTTCTGGCGGTCGGAGTGGACGCGGGACCGGAGGTCCCGGCCGGCCGGTGGCCCGGTGGAAAGGGACTGACACGCCATGGGTATGTTCGCGGCGATCGCCAAGGTCTTCGGTGGAAGCAAGGAAGCACCGTCAACGCAGAACCCCAGCGAGACGGTTGTCGTCAACTGGAAGGACCAGCGGCAAACGGACGCCCCAGGTACCGGCACCGCTACGAAGGCCCCACCGACCGGCCCCGCGACAACCGAACGTCGCGGCACGATCTCCCCAGCCGAACCGGTCAAGATCGATCTCTCGGACACAACCGTCAAGGTACCCACCGAGCCCAAGCCCGCGGCCCGCAGGCGTCCACCCGAGCCCGCGACCGAGCTCGTCAAGGCCGAGGATGTCCGTGATGCCCTCAAGGACGAGCTGCGCGACAGCTACGAGCGCGCGATCTCGCTCGCGGAGAAGGTCGACAAGCACCTCGACACACAAGAGGAACGCTCGCGCCGCCTCCTCGAGATCGCCGAGAGCCTGCCCACTGCCCTCGAGAGCCTGGGCTCCATCGGCGAGGGCCAGGCCGAGCTGCGCGGCGCGGTGTCCGAACTCGCCCAGGCCTTCCGGGACGGGCAGGCCAGCACCCAGAAGGGCCTCGCGATGCAGCTCGAGTCCCTCGGGCGTGTCGAGGGACTCATCGCCGAGGCCAACGACTCTCAGAAGGAGATCCGGGCGTCGATCGAGAACCTCTCCAGCGCCTTCACCGAGATCACCGAGAGCAACAAGCGTCTCGGCGACACGCTGACCGACATGAAACGGCGCGACATCGAACGCGAGGAGCGACTCGAATCCGCCAACGCCAAGACGCACAAGCTGCTCATGGGCGTGGTCATCGGCGGCGCAGTGATCGGCGGGCTCGCGGTGCTGGCTCTCGTCGCCCAGACGCTTGTGCAGGCGGGTGTCTTCGGCGGATAGCCGAGCCTTCGCTCGCGCACAATCACCGGCGATCTGTTCACGAAACTGTTCACTCAACTGCGCGCTGGCAAGTCGACACAGCTGTCGATTGCGTCTGATGGATCCGGTACTATGCCCGGCCCCAGCACTCTCTGGGTGAGCCATCCTGCTTTGGAACAGTCACATCGAGGGGTAGCGCTGCCGTGAGCGACAACGACAACAACCTTGGCTTCTTGATCCGGATCGTCGCGGTCGCGGCACTGGGCGGATTCCTGTTCGGCTTCGACACCGCCGTCATCAACGGCGCAGTCCCGGTACTCCGAGCGATGTTCACCGAGCCGGGCTCGACCTTCGCCGCAGGGTTCGACCCTTCGCAGGTCGATCTCATCGTTGGGCAGTCGGTCGCGATCGCGTTGATCGGTGCCGCGATCGGCGCCTTTACCGCGGGCCCACTCACCAACCGCATCGGTCGCAAGCCCGCGATGATCATCGCCGCGATCGCCTTCCTGGCGTCGGCGATCGGCTCCGGCATGCCCGTCACCATCATCGACTTCACGTTCTGGCGATTCCTGGGCGGTCTGGCCTTCGGCGCTGCATCCGTGATCGCGCCGGCGTACATCGCCGAGGTCTCCCCCGCGCACCTGCGAGGGCGGCTCGGCTCGATGCAGCAGCTCGCGATTGTCATCGGCATCTTCGTCGCGCTGATGAGCAACCTGATCATCGCGCAGATCGCCGGAGGAGCCGCCGAGGCGTGGATCGGGGGGTTCGCAGCATGGAAGTGGATGTTCTGGATCGAGGCCATCCCCGCCGCGCTCTACGGCATCCTCGCCCTCGGCATCCCCGAATCTCCCCGCTACCTCGTCATCAAGGACCGCGACGAAGAGGCACGTAGCGTCCTGGCCAAGGTCCTCGGTTCCCAGGCGGCGGACGCGAAGATCTCTGAGATCCACGGCACACTCAGCACCGAGCACAAGCCCCGCCTCTCCGACATCCTGGGCCCGGGGCTGTTCAAGAAGATCGTCTGGCTCGGCATCGGGCTCTCGGTCTTCCAGCAGTTCGTCGGCATCAACGTCGTCTTCTACTACTCGAACCTCCTCTGGGAATCGGTCGGCCTCAGCGAGGACCAGGCGTTCATCAACACCGCGATCGGCGGCGCAACCAACGTGCTCACCACGTTCATCGCGATCGCCCTCGTCGACAAGATCGGGCGTAAGCCTCTTCTGGCCTTCGGCTCGATCGGCATGGCGCTCTCGCTCGGCGTCATGGCGTTCGTGTTCAACGCCGCGCCGCTCAACCCAGACAAGATCAATCTCACCGTCCCGGCGAGCACGACCGGCTCATACACCATCAATGTCGAGACCCGTGGCGCGGAGGGCACCATCGAGTCCCTGCCCATGCCGATCACGATCGATCCGCTTGGCGCCGACGATGAACCCGCCGAGACCAGGACCGTGACGCTCGACTTCCGCCCAGTGCTGGGCGAGTCACGGGGCACCACGGAGCTGGTCCTGACCGAACTGCCCGTTGGCGCTGAGATCGTCGATCCCGCCGCCAAGGAGGGCGACATCGTCGCCACGGCAGATGGGATCGTGACCAAGCGGTTCACGCTCAAGCCCGACCTCACGGGCGATCAGCGGACAATGGGCATCATCACGCTCATCGCGTTGAACCTGTTCATCATCTCGTTCGGCGCCAGCTGGGGCCCGATCGTCTGGGTCATGCTGGGCGAGATGTTCAGCAACCAGATCCGCGGCGCAGGCCTCGCGGTTGCCGCCTCGGCCCAGTGGGGTGCGAACTACCTCATCAGCGCAACCTTCCCGCTCATGGCCGCGGCGAGCCTCGCGTTCGCCTACGGGTTCTACTCGATCAGCGCCGTCGTCTCACTGCTGTTCGTCCTCGTTCTCATCCCCGAGACCAAGGGCAAGGAGCTCGAGTCCATGGGCGAGCTCGAAGACGGCAAGAGCTGAGCCACGAGATCGGAATCACGCAACGACAAGCGGCCGGGCAAACGCCCGGCCGCTTTCTCGTTCCTGCCTGTGATCCGCCCGATCAGTCGATCGTCTGCACGAAGTTCGATCGGTTGTCACGGATCGTGTTGATGCTCTGCGGGTTGCTCTTCAGGTCACTCGAGAAGAAGAAGTCGTGGAGCGAGACTTCCTGGCCCTCGAACGACTGCTCATTGGGAACGAACTCGGCATGCCCATCGGAGAAGACGAAGTTGCCGCCGTCATCGCCGTACATGTCGAACTTCTTGCTGTAGAACCCGGGCCTGGTTTCGGCGGAGGTCGCAAGCGAGCTCGACGCGCTGCCTGGGCCGGCGCCGTACCACGCATCGAGTCCGACGTCGGGCCCTGCCGTTTCCGTTCCCCACAGCGGCGCGGGGTTCACGACGACCGGATCGTCGGCACGCAGACCGGCGATGTACAGATAGCTGATGTTGTACGAGATCACTTCGAACGGGCCGGACGGCGCGACTGGGCGGACGACCTCGCCTCGATCGATGCGGTCGATGTCACCCGGATCGATGATGGGCCCCCTGACCGGATGATAGTTGTACGACTCCCTGTGCGCAGGCGAGACGAGCACGCCGAAGCTCTCGAGGTACGACGACAGAATCGGGGTGGTGTTGCCGTTGAAGTCTGCGGCGTTCACCGGGTCGTTCCCGAGAAACTCGGACCAGCCCTCGGGGTTCATCACGTCGCCGTCCTGAGTGCCCACCTGCCAGTGGCTGAAGAGCCCCGCGACACCCCCCATGCGGTGCTGGTTCCCGAAGATCACCCCCAACCGCTGCTCGGCAGACTGACCGGGCGTGAAGAATGACTGGTTCACTGAAAGCACGGGGAACCAGCTCTTGAAGTCGTTGGCGTAGCCAACCATCGCGATCCCCATCTGGCGAACGTTCGACAGATCTGCCGTCTTCTGCGCCGCCGAGCGGGCCTTGCCCAGCGCGGGGAGCAAGATGCCGATCAGCAGCGCGATGATTGCGATGACGACGAGCAGTTCGATCAGCGTGAACCCGCGCCGTTGCGGTTGCGATGCGTTCATACCGTGATGCCCTTCTACTTCGGCCGATCACGAGCGGCGACCGACTCGACCAATGTTGTCCGGTAGGCTGCGTACACGTGTCGACAGACCAGGGATCCGCACGCAGCCGTGTCTATGCTAACTCAAACAATGAGGAACACCCATGCCGTGGTCATGCGCATCCGCTCTGCTGATTACGATACTCGGCTTTTCGGACCAGCCGGTAGAGGTGTTGCCGGAATCGAACAGCTGTATACACGACGGCATTCGGGTTGAGATCATCCACAAAGACCTCCGCCTGATCGACATTGCCCAGGTTGACACTGCTTCGGAAACAGCACTGCTCGTGGTGAGCCCCGACGGCGACACCAAGACCTATCAAGTCCCACGAGACGGTTCCCCGCTTCGACTGAAGCTCGAGGAACGCGACCTGCTCCGCGTGACGGGTGCTGAGCGCGCCCCTGGGCGCTCGTTTGATCCGCTCGTGCTGTGCGAGCCCGGGCCAGCTGCGTCGCAGACACCCGGCTGGGCACTCGGCGCTGTGTGGTACAACGTCTTCCCCGAGCGGTTCGACAACGCGAATCCCCGCAACGACCAGGGGTGGCCGCACGCAACCGACCTCGACTGGGCCCAGGACTGGTTCGAGGTTTCGGCGGATGAATTCGAGGCGACCGCCAACCGCGCGATCGCGCACCCCCAGCGGTACGCTGACGATGGTGAACGCCGCCGTCCGCCTCTTCGGGATTCGGTCTTCGAGCGCCGATTCGGAGGCGACCTACAGGGTGTCGAACGCCGCCTCGATCACATCCGCGATCTTGGTGCCACGGTGATCTGGTTCTGTCCGATCTTCGAGGCGACCAGCCTGCACAAGTACGAGGCTGCGGATCACAGGCACATCGACCCGCACCTGGCTCACCCGGGCGCGCCCGAGCAATCGAGGCCCGATTTCACCACCGACGCAAACGCATGGGTCTGGACACCCGCGGACCGGTACTTCATCGACGGGTTCCTACCCGCCGCAAAGCAACACGGGCTCCGGGTCGTGCTCGACGGCGTCTGGAATCATGTCGGCACCGCCCACCCGACCTTCCAGCACGTGCTCAGCCATGGGCGATCCAGCACGTACGCGGACTGGTACCACGTCCGGACCGACGCCCGGGGCCGGGTGAACAGCTGGCAGGCCTGGGACCGGCGCAACGGCGGGCTGCCCGAATTCCGCCAGCTCGACGGCGATCTCGTCCCGGGACCCCGCGAGCACGTCTTCGATGTGACCAGCCGGTGGATGGACCCGGACGGCGACGGCGACCCCTCCGACGGCATCGACGGCTGGCGGCTCGATGTCGCCAACGAAATCGGCATGCGCTTCTGGTCAGCGTGGCGCGAGCACGTCCGATCGATCAACGACCAGGCGGTGCTTGTGGGCGAGCTCTGGTTCGACGGCCGCGACTACTTCGAGGGCCGCGCCTTCGACGCCCAGATGAACTACCCCCTCGCCTTCGTGCTCACCGCGTGGCTCGGGCGAGACCCGTCATTCAGCACCGCGGACCTGGTCGAGAGCCTCGATCGGGTCTACGCGCACGCGGACGCAACCAACCTCGCGCAGGTCAACCTGCTCGGCTCGCACGACACACCCCGCATCGTCTCGATGCTCCAGAACCCAGGGCGGGAGTACGACCGCGGAGCCGGCATGGGCGCCTCAGCGTTCGATCGCGCGGAACCCGACCGGGAGATCTACGAGCGGTTGGTGCTCGCGTACCGCGTGCTCACCTTCCTCCCCGGCAGCCCGATGGTCTACGCGGGCGACGAACTCGGTGTGTGGGGCGCCGATGACCCCGAGAACCGCAAGCCGCTGCCCTGGCCGGGCGATACCGCCCTCACCTCGCGTATCGCGGACTCCCTCCTGCTCCGTCAGGACGCGACCATCGGGGAGACCCTCAGGCTCGGCGCAGCCCGCTGGTGGGAAGCGGACGGTCTGCTCTGGATCGAACGCGGGCTCGGCGACACACGCGTCCGCCTCGCCGCCAACCCGAGCGGCACGGAGGTCCGCCTGAATTCCGGAGTTGTTCCGGCGCTTTCGAGTCGCACAGAGATCTGGGACGCGGGAAGCTGGATCGCGTTCGACCCGGCCCGGTAATGCGGGCGGACTGATGGGACCTGGGGACACGAATCGGCCGTAAACCGTTGTATACAGCGGTACAACGGGCTTGGTGGCATCTCTACCTTGGGCTAGAATTAGTAGGAGTAGATGCGCCACCGTGTACGCGCTGAATGCTCGGAATCACTTTTCAGGAGAGCCCCGTGCCCCTCGGCATGGGGGTTGGAGATGACCACATGAAGATCACGACGACGATGACCGCCGCCATGCTCACCATGATCTGCGGGCAGGCAACGGGCCAGGTGACCGTGGACGGCCAGATCGACGCCTCCGAGATGGGCCTCTACACCCGCGCGTTCGTGCAGAACCAGCCCACCAGCTTCGGCGACAACACCTCGCAGTCCGGCACCCCCGAGGACAACTCCGATGCCGTCAACGTCACGACGGGCGTCGAGTTGCGCATCCCGCTGTCCAACTTCGGCTTCGGCAGCGCTGTCCCGACCGGGCAGATCCGCGTCGCCGGGCACATCATCAGCAGCGGCAACGACTTCCTCTCCAACCAGGTCATCGGCGGCCTCGGCGGCCCGGCCGCCAACCTCGGCGATCCCGCCAACGTCTCCTACGCCGAACCCAGCGGCGGCAACCCCACCGGCATCCCGGGCAACCAGTTCATCATCGTGCCCGCCAGCGTCGTCACCGGTCCCCTCACCGTCGACGGCACCGCTGAAGCTGCCTACGGCGCCCCCATCTTCGTCAGCGATACCGGCACCGGCTTCGGCGACGCCACCAACGGCGACCCGGTCCTGACCAACGGCGGCTCGGGCGGCGGCTCAGAGATCTCCAACGCCTACGCCACCCTCGCCGATGAGGACAGCGACGGCACCGCCGACACCCTCTACCTGCTCTTCGGCGCCAACCTCGAGGAGAACTTCAACAAGCTCCACCTCTACTTCGACGTCGACGCCGACGCCGCCATGCCCGAGGGGCAGAACGTCCTCCGCGATGACAACCCCGACATCAGCTTCGACGGTCTGAACCGCTCGGCCGGCCTCCAGTTCGACGATGGCATCACCCCCGACGTCGTGCTCTTCTACAACTTTGGCCAGACCGGCACCGACACCCTCGGTGATCCCATCATCGAGTCGTTCGCCGACATCGCCGAGCTCGACACCAACGGCGGCGGCACCGGCGCCTTCGTGGGCGGCGGCACCCCCGCCCTGCTCACCTCGAGCATCGGCGCAGGCAGCCTCGGCGAGGGCATCGAGATCTCCATCGACAACAGCAACATCGGCGGCGTCGGCCCGTCCGGCTTCGCCCCGGCCATCCCCGACGCTGATGTTGCGGTCGGCTCCGAGATCAACGCCCTCTACACCTACGTCGATACGAACGCGAACACGCTCAACCTGCTCGTCGCGGGCAACCTGCAGTCCAACGGCAACCGCCTCATCCTCTTCTTCGACGGCGACCCGACCGACGGGCAGAACACCCTCCGCAACGACAACGTCGACATCGCCTTCCGTCTGCTCGACCGTCTCGGTGAGAACGACGCAACCGACCCGGACGACGTGGGCCCCGAGGGCGTCGGCCTGACCTTCGACGCGGGCTTCACCGCCGACTACTTCGTCGCCATCGACAACAGCGGCCAGACCACCGGCACCAACACCTTCTTCGCCAACGCCGCGGTGCTCCGCCTGAACGGTCCCAACATCGTCCAGGGCTTCAACACCGACTTCGGCTCCTTCGACGGCGGCCTCAAGAGCGACACCGGCAACAACCCGCTGCTCTTCGACGGCGACAACCCGCCGCAGGGCGTCGCGCTCGAGCCCGGCACCGCTGATGACATCTTCAGCAACTTCGCCCCTCGCGATGCCGCCGCGGCGTTCCTCGCCAACGGCGCCCTGGGCTTCGAGACCGGCGGCCTGCTCCAGATCTCGCTCGACAACAGCAACGTGGGCGGCGTTGAGGCCACCCCGGGCGGCGCGACCAGCGACGCGTGCAACGTCACCACCGGCATCGAGATCACCATCGATCTCGACGAGCTCGGCTGGGACGGCACCAGCGACATCAAGATCGCCGGCGGCCTCGCCAACGGTGACGGCAGCTTCTGGTCCAACCAGGTCCTGGGCGGCCTCGACAACGAGGCCGAGTTGGGCGAGCCCCGTGACATCGATTTCGAGATGCTCCCGGGCACCCAGTTCGTCACCGTCGGTGACATGGGCGACTGCCCGAGCCAGCGCCTCTGCGCCGACACCAACAACAACGGTATCGTCGAGCCCGGCGACTTCAACGCCTGGATCATCCAGTTCAACACGCAGGGCCCGTTCTGCGACCAGAACAACAACATGATCTGTGAGCCCGGTGACTTCAACGCCTGGATCATCAACTTCAACGCGGGCGCGAACGGCCCGACCTGCAACCCGTAATCTCACCCGCCTGACCAGTACAACGCCCTTCGACGGGGCCGCCCACGCGGGCGGCCCCGTTTCTTTTTGCGGTCCGCGCACACCGGTCACGCGACGAGTATCCTGAGCGGATGCACCGCATCAACCATCCGAACCGACGCGAGGTCTTGCTTGGTCTCGCCGCGACATGCCTCGCTCCCCGGGCGTTCGCAAGATCGACCACCCGAACTCGCTTCGAGATCTCGCTTGCCCAGTGGTCGCTGCACCGGACGATCGGGCGGGGCGAACTCGACACGCTCGCCTTCCCCGCCTTCGCGCGTGACAAGGTCGGCGTCGATGCCATCGAGTTCGTCAACGGGTTCTTCAAGGACAAGGCACGCGACCAGACATACCTCAACCAGCTCAAGCAACGCGCCGAAGAGAACGGCGTCCGCTGCCTGCTCATCATGTGCGACGGCGAGGGCAACCTGGGCGACCCGAACGACGTAGAGCGTGCCGCCGCGGTCGAGAACCACATCAAGTGGCTCGAGGCCGCGGAGCACCTCGGCTGCCACGCCATCCGGGTGAACGCCGCCAGCGCCGGCTCGTTCGAGGAGCAGCAGAAGCTTGCCGCCGATGGGCTGCGGTCGCTCTGCGAGAAGGCCGAGCCATTCGGGCTGTCGGTCCTCGTCGAGAACCACGGCGGCCTCTCGTCTCACGGCGCCTGGCTCGCGGGCGTGATGGACCTCGTCGACCACCCCCGCGTCGGCACGCTCCCCGACTTCGGTAACTTCTGCATGGACTGGTCGCGCCAGGAAGACCCCGAAGCCTGGTACGACCGCTACACGGGCGTCCGCGAGCTGATGCCCTACGCCAAGGCTGTGAGCGCCAAGAGCTACGCCTTCGACGAAGCCGGCAACGAAACCGCAACCGACTACGAACGCATGCTCCGAATCGTTACCGAAGCGGGCTACTCGGGCTACGTCGGCATCGAGTGGGAGGGCGGCGACCGACCGGAACTCGAGGGCATCCTCGCGACCAAGCGTCTGCTCGAGCGTGTCCGCGAGTCGCTCTAGCCCTGTGTTTCAGTGGAAGCGGCCTTCGGCTTCGGCAGCAGCAGGTCGACCAGCACGAGCAGCGACAGCAGGCTCAGCCCGCCGCTAAACAGCAGTCCCCCTGCGACGACCACCACCGCGAACGCGTCGTTCATCCGCGTCAGCCACCACCCGCCGATATCGGCCACGAGGCCGAGCCCGGTGCCAGCAAGCAGCATGGAAACCAGCACGCGCGGCCAGCTGGTCAGTAGCGCCAGCACCGCGATCGCGATCCCCATCGACGCCATCCCGAGCGCGTGCGTGTGCGTGGACGCCGCGAGGATCTCGCCGTCCACCGGGCGGATGTCCTTGCTGATCGCGAGCTCGTAGACATCATCCCAGTACTCGAGCGGGATCTCGGGCGCCGACTCGTTACCCGAAGATGATCGCGCGTGACACTCCAAGCACCCCACCGCGATGATCTCTGCCGGTGCGTCCGCCCCGAGATCGAGATCGTCGTACCGCAGGCTTAGCGACGCGGGATCACCGCCGAGCCATTCCACCAGCAGCGCCCGGTCGCGATCACCGAGCGTCTCGGGGTGCCCCGACTCGAGCGACTCGAGCAGGGGCGAAGGCGACACGATCCCGTGGTAGTGCGCACGAACGTCGTCGATCGTGAGGCCCTCGCGCTGGTCACGGTCGCCGTGGTGCATGTGCAGGTAGACGCCGCTCGCCGCCGTCCCGCCAAGCATCGTGATCACGAGCCCCGCGATTCCGAGCCTCGCCAGCACCCCCAACTCACGCAGCCTGAACAGCCGCCCGCTCATCCCAGCTCCGACGGGTCGATCGTGATCTCTGTGCCCGAGGTAACAGCCTCGTGCGCCTTGATGCCCACGATGGTCGAGCGAAGCCCGTCGTCAGCGGTGCACGCGACCTCGCCCTCGCCCGTGACCGCCTTCAGGAACGACTCCACGCCGTACCACAGCGGCGTGTGCGGCAGCCCCACGCCGTCCTGCAGCTTGCCCTGCTCGGCCAGCTGGGTCGCCCCCGCGATGAGTGTGATGCCCTCGTCGTTGTGAAACTGCTGACGGTTCGCGTAGACCTCCCAGCCCTGCGTCGGGGCGTCGGCCTCCTTGAACATCCAGCCGTGGGTCCAGGCGAGGCGGATCGCCGCGTTCGTCCCGCGGAGCAGTTCGTACATCCCCTCGTAGCTGTTCGCGAGCGTTGCGTTGTACGTCGCGACCTCGCCCCGGTCGAACTCGAGCTCACACGCGATGGTGTCGTGCACCTCGCGCCCGTCCTCGTGCAGGCGGATCGAGCCCGCGCCCCGCACCTTCACCGGGTATCGCCCGGTGTACCAATGGAACACATCGAACTGGTGACTCCCCCACTCGCCCGCCAGCCCCGTGGTCACACCGGGGTCGAGCCTCCAGTTGAGCATCTTCTCTTGCGCCGGGTCCCGCGCGGGCGTCCGCCACGTGGTCTTCCTCGCCCGTGATGCCTGCATGCTGACGACATCGCGCACCGCGTCCGACCGGAAGAACGACCGCGCCAGGTCGTACACCGGGTTCGCCCGGGCGAGGTAGCCGCTCTGGAAGGCGACCGACGCCTCGCGGGCCGCGCGCGTGATCGCCCGCGCGTCCTCGGCCGAGTGCGCGAGCGGCGCCTCGCAGTACACCGCGACGCCCGCCGAGAGCGCATCCTCGACGATCCCTCGGTGCAGGTGCGTCGGCGTCGCG
>JANQQZ010000123.1 GCA_028284805.1 Phycisphaerales bacterium | reverse complement strand
GTGCTGCGTCGAGCTCGACCCGTGCCGGGTGGTGATGTGTGAGCACAACACGGGCCGCGAAGTGGTGGTGGGCGACGCGACGCACACCGACGTGCGCGGCGCGCTCGTGCATCTCGATCCCGCTCGGCGTGACGGCGCGGCTCGGCTCGCGCGTCTTAAGGATCTGATCCCAGGGCCCGAGGTCGTCGGGCGTGTCGTCCGCGAGGCCGAGGGCGCGGGCGTGAAGCTGATGCCCGGTGTCGACCGCGAGGATCTCGACGGCACGTTCGGAGGGATCGAGAGCGAGTTGGAGCATGTCTCTCTGCGCGGGCGCATGTCGCAGGCCGTGTGGTGGACGGGCTCGCTCGTCCGATCGCCCGGGCTTGCGAGGGCGACGATGGTGAGCGATTCGTGTGTCGAGAGCATCGCGGGGCTCGCAGCGCCCGCGGATGTGCTGACGCCTCTGGACGAGTGGCTCTACGCGGTGGACCCCGCGCCAGAGCGCGCCGGGCTGCTCGGTCTGCTGGCGGCACGGCTCGGCGCGGGCGTGCTTCACCCGGCGCTGGGTGTGCTGACATCAACGGAACGCGTTGTGTCGCCCTGGTTGACCGGGTTCCGCGTGCTGGAGCGCTTGCCCTGGCGCGTGGAGCGAGTTCGCGAGGCGGTCGTATCGCTCGGTGGTGGAATCGTGGAGGTCAAGACCCGGGGCGGAGCGGTGGACCCGGACGTAGCTCAGAAACAACTGCGCGGCGAGGGCGACCGCACGCTGACGGTGTTCGTGCTGCGGTTCGGGGAGAAGCTCGAGGCAATCGTGACGGAGCGCGCGGGTTAGTTCGCGCAGTTGTAGTAGTTCAGAATCCATCCGTCGAAGTTGGCGGGGGACCAGATGCCGTCGCGATTGATGTAGGCGACATTGAACAGCCCCGATGCGTACACGATCGCTCGCCGACGCTCCGGCACCGCGACAACGCCGCGATGGCTGCTTGCTATAGGGCTTGCCCTTGTCGCGAAGCGCTGCTGGGCGTTGAGGTCAACCCTGCCCCGCCGGGCTCGGCTTCTTGCTCGGGACGCTGCCGCCCTCGATCGGGCGGATGTTCATCTCCGCCAGATGACGGTGCCATGCCTCGAGGTGCACCTGCCAGAAGTGCTCGAAGCTGGCCTCGAGCGACATGGTCTGCATCGCGTCGTAGGCCTTCTCGCCCATGCTGCGCCGCGTTGCGCTCGCCGTGCAGAGCATCTCAAGCTTCTCGACCCAGACGTCGGCCTTCTCGCTCGGGAGGACGAAGCCCGTGGTGCCGTGCTTGACGACCTCTTGCGGGCCGCCCTTGTCGGTGACGAGCACGGGCAAGCCCGATGACTGGGCTTCCATCACGACCTGGCCCAGCGTGTCGGTCGTCGAGGGGAAGGCGAAGAGGTCGGCGGACGCGTAGATCTTCGACAACTCCTCGCCGTGCCTGAACCCGAGGAAGCGGGCGCTCGTGCCCTTGAGCTCGCGCTCCATCTCCTTGCGGTAGGGGCCGTCGCCCACGATGACGAGTTCGGCATCGACGCCGCGCTGCTTGCATCGCGCGTCGACCTGCTTCCAGACCTTGACGAGCAGCGGCAGGTTCTTCTCGACGCTGACGCGCCCGACGAACAGCACGCGGACCGTCTCGTCGGTTTTGGTTTCCTTTGCGATCGACCCCTCGGTGCCGAGCGCCGGGAAGTAGGCCTCGTCCTTGTGGCGCACGTTGAACGTCTCGGTGTCGACACCGGGCTGGAGGCTCAGGCAGCGCTCGCGGTCGAGGCCCAGGCCCTCCAGGGCGTCGACGTAGTCCTCGCTCCGCGTGAAGATCGCCCAGAAGGGCTTGTAGAACCAGTGCATGAACTTCTGCGTCGCCCACGTGAAGCCCTGGTCCTCGAACAGATGGTCGACGTACGCGGGGAAGTCGGTGTGGTAGACGCCCAGCACGGGCACGCGGAGCATCTTGGCGGCGATGTAGCCCACAAGACCCACCGGGCCGGGCGTCGAGATGTGGATCACGTCGGGCTGGTGCTTGTCCAGGTGCCGGAGCATTTTCACGACCGGCGGCAACACCATCTGGAGATTCTCGTACTTGGGCATCGCTGTCGCGAAGTTGGGCTCGAAGTTGAAGACGTTGGGCGCGTCGGGCACGTCGAAGGTGGTGCTGGTGATGACCTCGAGATCACGCCCCGAGCTCTGGGCGAACTCTGCGACGTTGGTGATGAAGCGCGAGACGCCGTTGACGTCGCCCAGCGTGTCGGTGAACAGGCTGACCCTCATGGGGCGCTCGAGCGCACTGGCGCCCGAGCCGGGCTCGCCCAGGTTGTGGTTGATCTGCTCGATGAGGTTCCGCTCCTTGTTCTGGTAGAACAGGCTGAAGATATACGGAAGCTGGGCGGCGAGCAGGACGCCGTAGCTCATCAGGTGGTCGACGACCTTGTTCTTGTCGCGCTTGCGCAGGGCGTCGATGGCTCCCGAGGCCATGGCCTTGCTGAGGGCCGCGGAGAGGTCATCCGCGAACTCGGCCATCCGCTCGTGCTCGCTGAGCGCCGAGCCTTCGGTCCAGGCGTCGGGGTTCAGGCGGTCCTTGAGATCGGGGTACTTCTCGAGCACCGGGCCGATGGTCTCGCGGAGGGCGGTGGTGATCGGCAGGCTCTTGCTCTTGCGCTTGCCCAGCAGCAGCTTGCGCTTGGTCATGTGCCAGAGCATCTCGGGCTTGCTGGGCTTGGCGACGGGCACGCCCGCGAAGCGGAGCAGCTTGCTCGCGAGGTAACGCTGCCCGGCGTCCATGTCGGGGGCCATGCGGCGCCCGGTGTAGTGGCTCGCAACGGTCGTCAGCTGGTGGGCGAGCAGCGAGGGGTGCCCGGCGACGCCGCCCGCGGTGCTCGCGCCGGTCATGACGAGTTCGAAGAACGCCCGGGGGTCGGTGATCTTGGAGCCGTCGTCGGTCCGGATCGCGGTGAAGGCCTTGCCCACGTTGAGCAGCCCGTGGTCGTCGGAGCCGCCCGTGATGCCCTTGATCCAGGGCTGGTCGAAGATGGGCTGGATCTCGTGCTTGATCGAGAGCGCGCGGATGCGATCGGGGTCGAGCCACTGGAGCAGACGCTCGGCGGCCTTGATATGCGTCCCGGAGTGTGCGCCGTTGATGATCTCGAACGCGCGGAAGAGCAGGCAGCAGCGCTCCAGGTGCCAGACGCTCAGGCGGCCGTTCTGGTTGTAGACCGGGTGCGCGAGCGCGTGCGGCAGGTGCTCGTCGCGCAGCCAGTGGCAGAAGTGGTACACGTCTTCGCGCAGCTTCAGCGTGTCGATCTGCTCGTGCTGCTCGGGGGTGAGGCCCCAGACCGTGACGTGCAGCTTGCAGCGGTCCTCGGGGAAGTAGGTCGTGACCTCTTCGCCCACGATGAAGCCCTCGAACCCCCGCTCGGCGAGGGTCAGCGCGCCGGCGATGGTGTCGTGGTCGGTGATGGTGACCAGGTCCATGCCCCGGGCCTTGGCCTGGTCGTAGACCTCCTCGGGCTCGGAGTAGCACTCGGGCATCTCGATCAGGCCCAGGCTCTTGAGCGCGGGCCCGTCGGATGCCATGCTGTGGCAGTGGGCGTCGATGCGGGTGAAGGCGGACCAATCGAGTCCCTTGCCGAGTCCTTCGGCCGGGCCGGCATCGGGGGCACCGGGCATCTTCGGATCGATCGCGCTGGGCTGTCGGTTCTGGCTCATCGCGGTCCTCGCTCCTGAGCAGGTGGCCCGCCGGGAGATCCCCCGAGCGCCGCCAGGCTTGTCCTCGCTTCCCGCCCCTCAGCCGGAAGCGGCCCTTCTGGAGCAAACTCTACTCCAGACTGACGTTGCGCATCGGCCATCTAACCGACAAGAGACGCCAAAGAGGCCGTTAATGGTGCGCAAGCGTGCATACAACCAGGAATCATTCCGAGTTCCGGAATACTCATTCCACGGGGCGGGTTTGCCCCGATGCCTGTATGATAGTAAACACAAACAACCGCGTCAACCGACGCCCCAGCAAGCCATGCAAGGAGACCGAACGATGCCCCGACTGACCACCATCGAGCCCGCCCAGGCGACCGGCAAAGCCAAGGAGATCTTCGAAGGCCCGCTCAAGGGCAAGCACCTGAACATCTTCAAGGGCATGGCCAACAGCCCTGCCGGTCTCCAGTTCTACCTGGGCGGCTCCGGTGCCCTCGCCGACGCGAGCCTCTCGGCCGCGGAGCAGGAGGTCGTCCAGCTCGTCTTCGCTCAGGCGAACGACTGCGACTACTGCCAGGCCGCCCACACCGCGATGGGCAAGGGCGCGGGGCTGACCGAGGACCAGACCGTCGCCGCCCGCAAGCAGGCGGACCTGGGCGACGCCAAGCTGACCGCCCTGACCCGCTTCGCCTCGGCGTTCCACGAGAAGCGAGGCTTCGTGAGCGACGACGACCTGGCCCAGTTCAAGGCCGCGGGCTACGACGACGGCGCCGTGGTCGAGGTCATCGCGGTCGCCGCGATGGCGAGCTACACCAACTGGTTCAACCACGTGAACCAGACCGCGGTGGACCTGCCCACGCCCCCGGCCGTCTGAGCGCAACCACAACCTGCATCCCCATCCCCCGAGCACGCCGCCCGCTTCACCGCGGCGGCGTGCTTTTTGACCACGGTGTACCCTGCCTCCATGGCGCATCATCTTGCCGTCTTCCCCGGCTCGTTCGACCCGATCACGTTTGGTCACCTCGATGTCATCGCCCGAGGTCGTCGCCTGTTCGATGAGTTGGTCGTCGCGGTGGGGCGGAACCCGGGCAAGGCCGAGCTGTTCACGCCCGACGAGCGGGTCGAGATGATCCGGGGCCTGTGCGACGACATGGTCGAACGCGAGCCCGAAGGGGCTGCCGTCCGCGTCGAGAGCTTCGCGGGCCTGACCGTCGACTTCGCGACGAAGCAGAAGGCGACGGCGCTGCTCCGGGGTATCCGCAACCTGAGCGACCTGCAGTTCGAGGTGCAGCAGGCCGTCACCAACCGCGAGGTCGCGGACCTCGAGACGGCCTTCGTCGTCGCGGGCCAGAGCTTCGCCTACACGAGCAGCAGCCTGATCAAGCAGCTGACCGCGCTCGGGCGTGACCTGGACACGGCGCTGACGCCCATGGTCCCGCCTGTCGTGATCGACGCGCTGAAGCAGAAGAAGGCCGAGGGCCACCCGGCGCTGACGAGCCTGGTCGGCGGCGAGCTGATGCGGGATGACAGCTAGGCGGGCGGGTCTTTACCGCACTCGGGGCACGCGGTGAGCCCCACGATGTCATAGCCGCACGAAACGCATGTGTTGGGCGCGACCGGGATCGGCCAGTACAACAGGCAGGCTGCGGAGACGCCGTGGACAACTGCTGTCAGCGCGATCATGACACCAAACCATGACAGGCTTAGCCCGTCGAACACTGCAGAGCCAAGCAACGCACCGATCAGCAGAGCGCTGATGGCGGTGAGTACGACGAAAGGCCGACGCCGCTTCGAATTGAGATGTTCGATGCGGCACAGCACAAAGCCATTGGCGATGGACACGAGCCCCGCAAAGCAAAACGTGGTGACGATCGCGGGCAAGGGCACTCTGGGCGGCGGGAGCATCATGATCCCCGCGGCTTGCAAGGCCGCGGCAGTCAACGGGAGGGGGGCGCAAAGATAGCTGCCCACAACAAGCGTGATCCGCACTGGGCAGGTGTGCTTCACGTCGAACCGTAGCATCCCCCCATGTCCTGCCGCGTGATCACCGTCGGCGCCTTCGCCCGCCACCCGCTCCGGCCCAAGGCTCGACCCGCCCCGATCGGCTCGGGCATGAGGCCGTCACGCTCGTTGTGAGCAGCGACGCGGCGACCCCGATCCCATGCGGGGTGGTCGGCGCAGGCGCTGGTGCCGACGCTAGTCGTCGAGGAGTTGCGGCTCGTTGCTGCCGCCGCGTTCGTTCGCCTCGCGCTTGGTCGTGACGACGAGGCCGTGCTCGTCGGCGATCGCGATCATGAGCTCCTTGAGCCGTTCCTTGGAGCGCGGCTTGGGCTTGACGACGAACTTGGCGCGGACGTTCCCGTCCTCGTGGACTCGGGCTCGCAGGTCCGCGACGGCCGCCCGGAGGCGCACGGTCAGACACGACGCGATCTCGTCGACCACGCCCTTGGTGTCGGGCCCGGCGAACCGGATGTGCAGCAGGTCCTCGTCATCGATGTCGACGCACGGATACGAGTCGCACCTGGGGATGCGCGTGAGGTGCTCCTGGATGGTGGGCCACTCGGTGATGAAGTCGTTCACGTCGTCCGGGTTGCCGGCGACGCTGAAGCGGATGACGCCCTCGCCGTCGAAGAAGTTGCAGACGGCGAGGCTAGTGAAGCTCAGCTTGAACGAGCGGACGTTGTAGGCGAGCAGGGCGAGCGTGTCGGTGGGCGAGCTGACGCCCACGGCACCCGCCTTGTAGACCAGCCGCTGCGCCGTGGTGCCCGCGGGCGCTCCCGGTGTACTCCCTTCTCTGGTCGCCATGATCACGCCTCCTTGTGCCGACGGTGTGTGCCCTGCTCCGCTGAGCGTCGTTGGGGTTCGATACGTCTTTCACAGAGGGTGGATCTGACAGTCCTTGTGACAGTTTCGGTTTCAGCGTCCGATAAAGGCGCGGCAACTACCACATGAAGCACAATGCTCGCTCGCGAGCCCAAGATGGTGGGTGTCAGATTTTTCGTTTGGGGTTCAGGTTGGTCGGGCCCGTCACGAGGGGTTCGACTCGGCTTCGTGGCTGACGCCCGCGTTTGGCGTGGGTGTGCCGCACTCCGGGCAGCGGGGCAGGTCGCCGACCTCGTACTCGCAGTTCCAGCAGAAGCCCGGGCGGGGCTCGTGGACCCGGAGCACGCGCCAGGCCGCGAACGCCGACCCACCGAGCTGCCCGATGACGATGGGCGCGACGAGCAGCAGGCATGGGCCGAAACCGATGAGCGCGAACGCGCCCACGCCTCC
>JANQQZ010000120.1 GCA_028284805.1 Phycisphaerales bacterium | reverse complement strand
TGAGGCTCATCGATCCGGTACATCGTTGTGCAGAGGCACTGGCAGTCGGAGAGGATGCGCACCTCGACGCCCCGTGCCGCGGCGGTCTGCCGGAGCCGGTTCACCAGGTTGTGCTCGGTGCCGACCGCCCATCGCGTGCCCGGCTCGGCGGACTCGATCGTCTTCAGGATGAACTCCGTCGAACCCGACTGATCCGCCCGATCCACGACTTCCTTCGCGCACTCGGGATGCACGATCACATTCCATGCACGCTGCTCGGGCGTGTCGGCGGTCAGCGCGCGGATCTCGTCCACGTGCTCGGGGCGGAAGAGCTTGTGCACCGAGCAGTGCCCGGCCCACAGGATCACGCTCGCGTCGCGGAGTTGCTCGGGCGACATGCCCCCGAGGGTCTGCCCCTTGCGCGTGAGCTTCGGGTCGTACAGGGCCGCGTGCTTCGAGACGTCGACCCCGAACGCGTGCGCGGTGTTCCGCCCCAGGTGCTGGTCGGGCAGGAAGAGGATCTTGATCTCCTCACCCTGGGCCTTTGGAGCATCACCGCCTGCCGCGGCCCACTCGAACACCCGGTCCGCGTTTGAACTCGTGCAGCACGCACCGCCGTTGGCGCCCACGAACGCCTTGATCGCAGCGGACGAGTTCACGTAGGTGATCGGGATCACGCGTCCGGCGAAGCCCTGGCGGCCGAGCTCGTCGTGGATCGCGTCCCACGCCTCGAGGCAGTCGTCCTCCTGAGCCATATCCGCCATCGAGCAGCCGGCAGACAGATCGGGCAGCGAGACGCTGACGTGCTCGGGGGTGAGCATGTCGGCGGTCTCGGCCATGAAGTGCACGCCGCAGAAGATGATGTGCTCGACCGGCTTCTCGCGGACGACGTCCGCGGCCATCTGGCTGAGCTTCAGGCTGTCGCCCGTGAGATCGGCGTGCCGGATGACCGTGTCGGTCTGGTAGTGGTGCCCGAGGATGACGAGCCTGTCACCCAACTCCGCCCGGCGCGCCGCGATGTCGCGGGCCAGCTCGGCCGAGTCTGCTAGCGTGTAGCGTTCGTGCAGCGAGGGCTGCCAGAGCATGCGCGCCTTTCAGCAAGCGGTCCGTGAGTCCACCACGACTCCTGCACCCGATGGTAGGAGGGCGTTGGTGGCGATAGACGCTCCGCGGGGCCCGGGCGATGCTGTGCGGTGCGCCGGGCGGATCAGGCGGCCCTGCGGGGCTTGATCACCGTCGCCATGGCGATCGGTGTCTCGAACGCCAGCGCGAGGCTGGTGCGGTCTTCGCCCGGCTCGACGCGGACCACGCGCGCGGGGATGGTCTCGCCGTGCGTGACCGTCGGGTGCCCGTGCCACGAGACGGCAAGCACGACCGGGTCGCCGACATCGAACCCATCGGTGCCGTCGACCGTGAGGCGAACGCCGCCCGAGGACACGTCGGACGTCACCGCCGCGCGGAACCGGACCGCCGGGGTGATGCTGATCTTGCAGGCCCGTGCGACCTCGACCCGCGGGAAGCGTCGGCGGTCGGAGGACCCGTTCGGGCGGAGCTCGTAGATACGGTTCTGATCGATCATGGCGTGCACTCCGGGGCGTAAGGACGCGTGAAGGCGGCCGATCCCCGCTCGGCTATCGGACACCCGCATCGACAGCTTGCGTGCGGAGTGCCAACCCGGGCCCAAGCCCGCCCCCCGCCATCGCCGATAACACGGTGTCATGCCGAACCGCACCCCGCCCACCCCCGAAATCAGTGTGCTCGTTCCCACTCGCGACCGCCCCGAGGCGCTGGCCCGCCTGCTCGGCTCGCTCGATCGCCAGACACTCGGCAACGGCCGGTTCGAGGTCATCGTGGGCGTGGACGGCGGCCCCGCGCCGGATCTCAGCGGGCCCTGGCGCGTCGAGACCTTCGAGCACCGCGGGCCCGCCGCGACGCGCAACCGGCTGGTTGATCTCGCACGCGGCGAGCACGTGCTCTTCCTGAACGACGACGTGTCGGCACACCCCGAGCTCGTCAAGACGCACCTGCGCGAGCAGCGCGCGAGCGGTCGCCCCTCGATGATCCTGGGTGAGGCGCCGTTCGACGTGCACGCGGACGACCGGCTCTTCGACCGACTCGTGCGTGAGAGCTCGATGGTCTTCTTCTACGACCGCATGTCGGACGAGGATCCGCACCGCGACTGGGGCTTCCGGCACGCGTGGACGCTTAACCTCTCGGTGCCAGCCTCGCTCGTACGCGAGCATGGGTTCAACGAGTCGCTCGACCGCGCGATGTACGAAGACCTCGAATGGGCGTGGCGTGTGCAGCGGTCGGCGGGCGCTCCCGTGCTCTACCGACCGGGTGCACGGGTCACCCATCATCACCGCTACGAGCCCCGTGACTACCTCGCGCGTGAGCGAGAGCTGGGTCGTCAGGCGGTCCGCCTTACCCACGCGAACCAGGCCTGTGCGCACGACGTGTTCGGACGCGACGTCAACGACCCCGCGTTCATCGACGAATGCCGGCGGCGCATCGAGCACGACGCGGCGCAGGTCGAGCCGCTGATCGACAGCTTCCGTGCGCTCGCGGACATGCCCGCCTCCGCCGCGGGCGACCCGAGGCTGGTGCGCGTTCTGTACGAGCACCACCTTCCCCTGAAGCGTCATCTCTGGCGTCACGGGCTCGTCGAGGCAGCCTGGTCCCAGGCTGCCGCTTAGGCGTACAGACGGTGCACCGTCAGCCCCTGATCCACGTACACCCCGCGCCGGCGCCAGACGTCTTCTTCGTGCAGATGCGTCGAGATGATGACGTGCTCCGCGCCCAGCCCAGCAGCGTGTGACGGGTCAGCGATCGTCAGGCCCATCAGTGACTCGCCGTGCCGCTGGCGGTCGTCATCGGTGATGCAGACGACGTGTGCCCGCGCGAGCACCGCCGCGAGGGCCTTCGTGTGTGCTCCGGCTCCGTGCACCGCGATCGCTTCGTCGCCGATGGTCTCCAGCACGCGTCGCAGACGGTCCGCGGCGTCGGCGGGGACCGCTCCCGAGGCCGAGGGCGCATCGAACGCCGTGGGTCTGCCCGCTGGCCATGCCCGGGGCGCGTCGTGTGAAGCGCGATCGATCAGCCCGGCCCACGCGTCGGCGTGCCGGTCGATTCCGAACCGCTCAGCGGCGTGAGCCCAGCACCGGCCAGCCATCTCACCGAGGTCGCGCCGGCGCAGCGCGTCGACCGCGTCCGCCAGCGCGATCCCCACGGCTTCTTCTTCGTCGTCTGGCGTTGCGTGCGCCGCCTCGCCCGTGATTCCGGGCATCACCGCCTGAGACGTGCCCGAGCGGCTCGGGGCCACGACGGGCACGCACCCGTGCGCCAACGCCTCGAGCACGGCGATGCTCAGCCCCTCGTAGCGCGACGGCAGCACGAACGCGTCGTGCGCGTCGAGCAGTGCATCAAGCCCCTCAGGAGCAGCGGGGGGGTGCAGCGAGACCGCGTTGTGCTCGAGGCACGCGGCTTCCAGTTCGCCTCGTGCCGGGCCGTCACCGACAATTGAGAGCGTGTGCGCGATCCCGCGCCGGGTGAGCTCGGCAGACAACACGGGCAGGGCCATCACCCGCTTCTGGCGGTGCTCGAGCCGCCCCGCGTAGAGCAGACGCAGCGACCGCCCGCCGAGGGGCTCGCGCGTCGCCGGTCGAGCGGGGATCTCCACGCCGTAGGGGATGCTCTCGATCGCGTTGGAGCGATCCGGAGTCAGCTCTCGGAGCACACCGACGAGGTGATCGCTCACGCCCACCAGCCCACTCAGCATGGGCTCGTAGTGGGCGAGCACGCGCGCGTCGTACCCGTTGTCGCTGTGGGCGACGCCCACGGCGCGCACCGAGTCCGGTGTCGATCGCATCAGCTCGGCCGTCACCGCGAACGGCGCCGCGTGCTGACCGAGTACGAGCACCGTTGGCCCCTCGCCCGCGAGCCCCTCCATCGCGTCGCGGTAGCGGGGCACGAACACGCCGGCATCGACGCTTGACTCCACCGGGGGCAGATCGCTCAGATCGAACACCCGCACCCCCGGGTCGACGGGCAGCGTCAGCGCCGCGGTGTCGCGTGCTGGGGCGTGCAGGATCAGGCCAGCGGGGCGTCCCCGCTGGGCGAGGGAGCTCGCAAGACGCACCGCGAACCGCGCCACGCCGCTCACGGCGAGCCCGCCGGGCAGGGGGATCAGGCAGGGTGAGGCCATGGGCTCGCTCCGGGTCGGACCGCTCAAACGTGGCCCGGATCGGCGGATCCGGCCGATTGACTCTACTTATGCGAGGCCCGAGCGACATCCTGTTCGTCCAGGCGACGGACCGCGCCGATCACCTGCCCGGCGTGCGCGACGAGCTGGCGGTCCGGGGCCTCACGAGCGCCCGCCAGGACGAGCCCTTCGCCAGACCCCGCGTCTACCCGGGCACACGGGTGGTCGTCGTGACAGACCTCGTCTCCGGGCGGTGCCGCGAGGCGCTGCGCCAGGCGGCGGGGGTTGGCGCCCGCACCGTGCTGCTGATGGACGGGCTGACCGAGTGGCGCAACACCTTCGCCAACCCCCGCGTGCCCGATCGGTTCCTCCGCCCCGCGCCGGTCGACCTCGTGCTGTGCGCCGGGCTGAGCGACGCTCGGGTGCTCCGCGCCCTCGGCAACCGTGCGACACCGACCGGCTTGCCCCGGGTCGACGCGGGCCTCCGCGATCTGGCGAACCTGGGTGACCCGCGACGGGTTCTCGTCGCGACCGCCAACACTCCCGCGTTCACGGTGGACGAACGATCCAGGATCGTGACCGCGCTGGGGGAGCTGCGCGAGTCGGCCGAGCGCGCTGGCTGGACCATCGCCTGGCGGCTCACCGGTGCGCTCGAAGACGATCTGGGTGTTGCCAACGACGAGGGCACGCTCGCTTCGGCACTGGCCCGCTCAGGGGCTGTGATCACGACGCCCTCCACGCTGATGGTCGAGTCGATGCGCGCCGGGCTGCCGACCGCGTTGCTCAGGCTGCACGGCGAGCCGCTGTGGCACTCGGCGGCCTGGGTCTGGGAGCCCGATGAGTCGCCCGAGCCAATCGATGATCCTTCGGACGTGCCCGAGGGGCCGCGCGGCATGTCACGCTGGGTCGACAGCGCCGACCGCCTGCTCCGCCAGTTGGCCCGTCCCACCAGAGAACAGCTGGATCGCCAGGCCGAGTGCCTGCGCTGGCTCGATGCCTCCAGCGACGGCGTCCCGCCTGCCGAATTGGTTGCGGAGGCGATCGCGGGCGAGGCGGCAGTCCCCGCAGCGCCGGTCGCGAGCCCGCTCGTGCCCCCCTCGCACAGGCTGCCCGCGCGTGTGCCGAAGCACGACTGCGTCCGGCGCGTGGTCAGCGTGGTCGTGATCGACGAGTCGCCTGTCGGGGGCGTGACGACGCACTCGCAGCGCCTGGCCCGGGCCGCGGCCCGTCGTCCCGAACTGGGCTACGACGTCCGCACGCTGCTGGTCGCCTGGGATGTCGCGACCGCTCACCGGGCACGCGAGCTGCTCGATGAGACGACCTCGCTCTGCATCGTCGACCGCTACCAGCCCGCGCACCGCGTGCTCGATCACCTGCGCCGGTCCATCGAGCGCCTGGAGCCCGACCTGCTGCTGCCCAACTACACCGACGCGGCGCACATGGTCGCCGCGCAGTTCCGGCGCGAGGGCGTGCGCTGCCTGGGCATCGGTCACACCGACGACGAGTCCTACCGCGAGTTGCTGCTGCACAGCGAGTGGGACGGCGCGGTCGCGGTGAGCGATTCGATCCGAGCCTGGCTCGATCCGCTGGCGGGCGATCGCCCCCGCGACACGATCGTCTACGGCGTGCCGGTATCCTCCGCACCGAGAACGATTCCCGATTACGGCCGGCTCGAGATCGCCTCCATCGGTCGCGTGCAGCAGCCCCAGAAGCGAGCGATGGACCTCGTACCTCTCGTCGAACAGACCGCCTCGCTCGGTGTCGAGGCGACGCTGCATGTCGTGGGTGATGGCCCCGCGCTGCCCGCACTCCGGCGCGCGCTCGGCGCGGGAACCGGATCGGTCCGTGTGCGGTTCCACGGCGCCCGTGACGCGGCATGGGTCGAGCGGTTCCTCCCTTCGATCGATGTCAGCCTGCTCGTCAGCGAGGCCGAGGGCACCAGCCTCTCGATGCTCGAGGCGATGGGCGCGGGCGTCGTGCCCGCGGTGACCGAGGTCTCCAGCGGGGTTGGCGAGTGGATCGAGGACGGCGTGAGCGGTGTGACCGCGCCGATCGGCGATGCCGAGGCCATGGCTCGCCGCATCGCGTGGCTGGCCGAGGATCGCGCACGCCTCGCGGAACTCGGCGCCGAGGCATACCGGCGGGTGGCGCAGTCGCAATCGATCGATCGCGTGCTCGAGCGATACGCGGCCCTGTTCGATCGGGTGATGGAGCTCCCGACCGAGCCCGGCGCGGGCAGCGCCGGGGCCACCACCCTCGAGCCGTACTGGTGGGCGTGCTGTGCGCGAGTAGACGCGTTGGATCACGAACCGCTGACCGACGAGCTGCTGCCGCACCTCGAGCGCCTCCGGTCCGAGGGCCGCAAGCGCATCGCGATCTACGGGTGCGGGCGCCACACCCAGTGGCGCGCCGGCGCCTTCGAGCGGGACGACCCCTCGGTCGTCGGCTTCATCGACGACGACCCGCCTCCCTCGGGCGAGTGCTTCGGCCTTCCCGTTGTGCCGCTCGATCGGGCCCGCGACCGGCTTCACATGGACGCGGTGCTGGTGTCGTCGGAGCTCTGGGAGAGCGAGATGGCACGTCGCGCTGTGCCGCTGGAGGCCCACGGCGTCGTGGTGCGTCGGATGTACGCAGGCACGGTTCAGGCCGCGACGGTCTGAGCCGCCGCCCGATCCGCGTAGTGAGCAAGCAACTGATCCGCGAGCACGCTGTGCGTGCAGCGCGCCCGGACGTACGACAGCACGCGGGCGATCTGCTCGTCGCGCCAGCGATCGTCCGACGAACGATCGATCAAGTGTTCCAGCGACCGCTCGTCGTGGAAGCCGAGCTCGAGCAGGTCGATCGCCTCGTCGACGTCGAGCAGCCAGACCGGGTGCGGGTAGAGCGGGCCCCGCTCAACGACCGCGCGGTGGATCGGGCGTCCGAGTTCGAGAGACTGGAGCGCCGCGAACCGACGTGCCTCGGGCAGCCGGTCGACCGGGAACTCCGCGTGCCCCGGGTGATCGGCCGCCTCGCTCGCGAGCGAGGCATGCTCGGTCATGAGCAGATGCTGGAGCCGGAAGTACGCAACCCGGCACGCCGTTCCCGTCACCAATTCCACAGGTACACCTCCGGAGAGGGCGCACTCCGCGACGCGCTGGTGCAGCGATCCGTAGGCGGTGACGTTGAGCGTCAGCCGGCTGGCGGCATAGACCGTGCAGAGATCGGCTCCGTGCGACACCCGGCCTCGGGCGTGCCCGCCCAGCGTGGGGTGCTGCTCCCAGCCGTCCCCGTAGATCGAGAAGCGCAGCCCGCGCCGATCGCAGATCCGGCTCGCCCACATCAGGGCCCGGTGCCTCCAGATCCGATCGATGAGCCGAAGCGCCACGTTCTGCATGAGCATGGCATGCGTCGCGGGGTCAATGTTGGCGGCGGCCTCATCGATGATCGAGCGGCAGACGTGAAGCGCCCGCACCGTCGCGGGCGGGCGCTCGGCGAGCGAGGCGACACGATCCGCGACGTGCTCGACGAGCGCCGCCGCCGCCGCCGAGCCGGAGACTTCGTCACGGCTGCCACGTCGCACGCCAGCTCGCGCGCCAACTCCCGATCGACACGGTCCGGGCTGAACTTGCGCTCGCTCGCGACCATCGGCATCCTGAGCAGGCGCTCCTCTCTGAATCCCAGGTCCCGTGACATGGCCTGCGTGACGTGCCCCATCACCAGATCGAGCGGGCCGGTCGATTCGGCGGCCTCCGGACGCATCAGGTTGGGCATCGAGTCCTGCGCCCACGTCACCCAGGGCACGGACCGCGGCATCACCCGTTCGCCCAGCAGCCGGTCGGCGTCGTCGCGTGTGTGATTCGCACACACCACCAGGTCCGGGTCGAACTCGGCAAACACGCGGCTGTACGCGAGAGGCGAGAGCCTCCGGTGGTCGCTCGGCTCGCTGATGATGCGTGTCTCGCACCCGAGCTGCCCGAGCGCATCGCTCAGATCGTCCACCATCGGCTTGAGCACCGTCGTGAACCGCCCCGCGATCAGCACGACACGCCTCGGGCGATCGCTCCGGGCCGACGACAGCCTGGCCAGGCGCTCGTCGTCCGACGCCGAGGCGTCACGCGATCGGATCTGATCCAGACAGTCCGCGTGCGACTGGGCGTGCTCGGCGGTCGCGCCCCGGATCGCCTCGCCCAGAGACGGACCGAGACGCGTGCGCAGCGTCGCGAGCGGTACCGAGGGGCCCTCGTGCATCACGCCCGGCTCGCCCGCGATCGCATGGGCAAGCCGGTTCGGCGCGTGTTCGCCCACGAACCACTCGACGCGTGGTGCTCGAATCAGCTCAGTGACATCCGCCAGCGACAACCCGTCGAGCAGCTCGACCGGGTCGCCCTGCACGAGACGGATGCCCGGGGTGTACCCCTCGCCGTGCGTCGCCTCCAGGATGCCCAGCGCCAGCCAGGGCGGGTCGAGCCCCTCGACCAGGATCGGCGCAGGGCTCGAGCCCAGGCTGGCTCGGTGCTGCTCGATCAAGCTCTGCGCGGCCGCCCGGTGATCACCCACCAGTTCAAGCTGCCCGTCGGCGCGTCGGCGCACGATGTTGCCATCGCTCGTGGCGTAGACCTCGACGCCCGCCAGCGATGCACGCCAGCGAGCGACGGCATCGCCGAGGCCAACTCCGCGTTCCGCGAGTGCCGCGCCGGCTCGTTCGCCCCGCTCCGTGAGCAGTTCGTGCGGGATGCGTTCGTCTGGCAGTGCGCTGATCTCATCCCTCAGACCGCAAATGTCGGGGCGGTTCTCGGCTTGGGGGAAGGCCCCGCAGAGCCGATCGAGCGTGACGCGCGCGAGCCGCCCGAGACCGAGACGGCGCCAGGCAATCGCTTGGGCGAGCCAGACATCGGGCTCGGGCACGTTGGCGTAGGCCTGGGCGGCCGCGGCAACTTCCCACCAGCGCCCCATGCTCGCGAGCCTTTGGATCTGCTGCACACCGGGGTCGGTCATGCGACCTTCATCGGCCGGCGCCGGCGCACGGGCCGAAAGTCTGGTCGGCGGAGGGGCTTCCCGCCGATGATCCCGCGATGGCACCCGCCGAACCATCGGCGAAAATTGTCGATCGCGCCGCGCTGCTCGCCAGGCGCGCCGTGGCCCGCGCGGACGCCAAGACCGTCGTGCTGTGCCACGGCTGCTTTGACATTGTCCACCCGGGGCACGTCCGGCACCTGCGCCAGGCCCGGTCGATGGGCGACCTGCTCGTGGTCTCGATCACGGGCGACGCGCAGATCAGCAAGGGCGCCGGGCGCCCGCTGATCCCTCAGGAGCTCCGCGCCGAAAACCTCGCGGCGCTCGACCTGGTCGACGCGGTCTACATCGATTCCAACCCGACCGCGCTCGAGCTGCTGCAGGAGCTCGAGCCCGACGTCTACATCAAGGGACGCGAGTACGAGTCCAACGGAGACCCGCGGTTCCGCGCGGAGCGCGAGGCGGTCGAGGCCGCGGGCGGGCGCGTCGTGTTCAGCTCGGGGGACGTCGTCTTCAGCTCCACGGCGTTGATCGGCTCGCTCGAGCAGGCGGTCGACCCGTCGCACTCCAGGCTCGCGCAGCTGCTCGCGGACGGGACGCTCACGAGCGAGCGCCTCGCCGATCAGATCGAGCGGTTCCGGGGCAAGCGTGTCACCGTCGTGGGTGATGCGATCGTGGATACGTACGTCATCTGCGACCGCCCGGACGTCGCGGGCGAGAGCCCGATGCTGACGCTCCGCCCCATCGAGACGCGGCAGTTCGACGGAGGGGCGGCGGTCATCGCCAGGCACGCCGCGGCGATGGGCGCCTCGCCGACGCTCGTCACGGCGCTGCCTCAGACCGACGAGGCCGATGCGATGACCCGCCGGCTCAGGGCCGAGGGGGT
>JANQQZ010000113.1 GCA_028284805.1 Phycisphaerales bacterium | reverse complement strand
GAGGTGACGTCGAAGTTGCCCGGGCCGAAGGTGGTGTTGAAGTTGCCGACCGCGATGTAGTAGGTGCCGTCGGCGAGGTCGCCAACGCTGCCGCTGTCGAGCAGCGAGGTGAGGATGCCGCCGCCGAAGTCCTCGTCGTCGTTGGTGGCGATCAGCACGCCGTTCGAGTTGTACAGGCCGAGCTCGGTGTCGTCGTCACCGAACGAGCCGCCCGTGTTGGTCGAGCCGGCGGTCGTGATCGACCAGGGCATCGCGCCGGCGCCGCCCGTGATGTCGAACTCGAACCACTGCACCTCGGCCTGGCCGATGGGCAGCGTGCTCATGCCGTTAGGGTTCACGCCCAGGTCAGCGTTGACCGGGGGCGGGGTGACGTTGAGCTCGGTGAGCAGCTCAAGGCTCGTGTTGCCCCAGGTAGCGCTGGAGCCGCCGAAGGTCTGGAGGGCGTTGAAGATCAGGTTCCCGCCGCCGGCGTAGGTCGAGGCGAACGCGGCGTTGTTCCACTCCAGCGTCACGGGATCGCCGCTCGGGATCGAGTTGGGCGCGGCGCCGGGGTCGACGAAGAACGTCGCGGTGTTGAGGTCCAGCGAGTCGGTCAGGGCCCAGATCGCCTCGGTCGAGAACGGGTTGCCCGGGCCCGCGAGCCACTCGGTCGTCAGGTTGGCGCCGATGTAGTTGCCCGCGGCGATGCCGGCGCCGTTCAGGTCGATCTGGAGAGGCGTATCGCCGACGTTCAGGGTGCCGAGATCGATCACGACCGACTGGGCCGAGGCTGTCCCGACGAGGCCGGCGGCCGCTGCAAGAGCAAGAGCATTCTTCATTTCTTCTTCCCTCTCCGCCTGGGGACTAACCCCGAGCGAGTACACACAAATGCCACGGTCCCACATGCCGTGGACTTAGCCGTGAGAAAACCACATCTCTCACGCGAAGAGGTCGACCCACTAACCGCCAGCGCGACGACCAATCCTTATGTCACGGATGAGTTGCACAACAGCGACTCAGCCGCAGCGGCACACGGATAGCCTGCCGATTCGAGCGGTCCCACAACACACCCGAGGGCTCAACCAACCGCGGGTCCAGATGGAATGGAGATCTGATTCCGCCAACCGGAGAACCCGGTTCTTGGCACGTTCACGCTAGAGGTCGTATTGGATCTCGTTGCGTGTGACAGTCACTCTCGTAGACCGCCGATCTCTCGCCCACCTAACCGCTTTGTCTCTTCTCAACACCGGACCGCATGTCCGACGCTGAATTCCCACAGTTCGAATTTATCCGGCAGTCAGGGCCCGTACAAGGGCAGGCAGTGGATTTTGCGCATTTTTCTGGTCAACCGCCAAGCCTCAAAACGCGACAGGGCTCCGCCGATCAGCGGAGCCCTGCCGGAGTTGCCAGAGTTGCCGAGCTTCACATCGTCTCGCGAGCTCGGGGGGATGGATCAGGTCGAGCCCGCGCCGGCCTCGACCGGCTTGTCGCCGTCCTCGGCCTGATCGTCCGTCTCGCTCTTCGGGCGCTCGGTCGGCTCGAAGAACAGGTTCTCCGCCTCGTCCTTGCGCGTGACCTTCACGACCGACTCGCTCGCGATCTCGCCCGCGAGGAGCATCTCGCTGAGCGGGTCCTCGATGTAAGTTCCGAGGGCCCGACGCAACGGGCGCGCCCCGAAGTCGGGGTTGTAGCCCTTGTCGATCAGGAACTCCTTGGCCTTCGCGTCGAGCTCGAGCTCGATGCCCTGCTGCTTCAGGCGGTCGCCGACCTTGGCGACCTCGTACTCGATGATCTGCACGAGGTCGTCGCGGTTGAGCGGGCGGAACACGATGACGTCGTCGAGCCGGTTGATGAACTCGGGGCGGAAGAACCGCTCGATCTCCTTCATCAGGATCGACTTGATGTTGTCGTAGTCCACGCCGTCGGAGCGCTTCTGGAAGCCGAACCCGCCGCCGCCCTTGATCAGGTCGGCGCCGATGTTCGAAGTCATGATGATCACGGTGTTGCGGAAGTCGACGTGCCGCCCGAACGAGTCGGTGAGCCGGCCCTCTTCCATGATCTGCAGGAGCATGTTGAACACGTCCGGGTGGGCCTTCTCGACCTCGTCGAGCAGGACGACCGCGTAGGGCCTCCTGCGGATCTGCTCGGTGAGCTGCCCGCCCTCCTCGTAGCCCACGTAGCCGGGAGGCGCCCCGACCAGGCGGGAGACGTTGTGCTTCTCCATGTACTCGGACATGTCGAGGTGGATGAGGCTGTCGGCGTCGCCGAACATGAACTCGGCCAGGGCCTTGCTCAGCAGCGTCTTGCCGACGCCCGAGGGACCGACGAAGATGAAGCTGCCCATCGGGCGCTTCGGGTCCTTCAGCCCAGCGCGGGCCCGGCGGATGCTCTTGGCCACCGCCTTGATCGCCTCGTCCTGGCTGATGACCGCCTTGTGCAGCTCGTTCTCGAGCTGGAGCAGGCGCTGGGCCTCTTCCTTCTCCAGACGCTGCAGGGGAACGCCCGTCATCTTGCTGATGACCTCGGCGATGACCTCCTCGTCGACCACGCCGCCCGTCTGCTGGCTCTGGTCGCGCCACTCGGCCTGGATCGACTCCTTCTCCTTGCGGAGCTTCTCGGCCCGGTCGCGCAGCTCGGCCGCGCGCTCGTAGTCCGCCGCCTTCACCGCCTCGTCCTTCTCGATCGAGAGCTTCTCGATGTCGCTCTCGAGCTCTGCCAGGTTCGGGGGCTTGGTCATGCTCTTGATCCGCACCCGCGCGCCCGCCTCGTCGATCACGTCGATCGACTTGTCGGGCTGCACGCGCCCGGTGATGTACCGGCCCGCCAGCTCCACCGCCGCCTTCACCGCGTCGTCGGTGATCTGCACGCGGTGGTGCTCCTCGTACTTGTCGCGCAGGCCCTTGATGATCTCGATCGTCTGCTCCACGCTCGGGGGCTCGACCGTGATTGCCTGGAATCGGCGGGCCAGCGCCGCGTCCTTCTCGATGTACTTGCGGTACTCGTCAAAGGTCGTCGCGCCCACGCACTGGATCTCGCCGCGGGCCAGGGCGGGCTTGAGCACGTTGGACGCGTCGATCGCACCCTCGGCGCCGCCCGCGCCGACGAGCGTGTGGAGCTCATCGATGAACAGGATCACGTTCTTCGCCTTGCGGACCTCGTTCATGACCGCCTTGATGCGCTCCTCGAACTGCCCGCGGTACTTGGTGCCCGCGACCATCATCGCCAGGTCGAGCACGACCAGGCGCTTCTCGTGCAGGATGTCGGGCACCTCGCCCGCGACGATCCGCTGGGCCAGGCCCTCGACGATCGCGGTCTTGCCCACACCCGCCTCGCCCAGCAGGACGGGGTTGTTCTTCGTCCGGCGGCACAGGACCTGCACGACGCGCTCGATCTCGCGCTCGCGACCGATGACCGGGTCCAGGTCGCTCTCCTTAGCCAGCTCCGTCAGGTCGCGACCGAAGCTGTCCAGGGCGGGCGTGCGGCTCTTGCCGTTCTTCCCGCGGGCCGAGGACGAGCCGCCCTCGCCCCCGCCGCCGGCGAGCGCACCGCCCTCGTCGCCCTCTTCGCCCGAGGCGCCGAGCAGGTTGAGGACCTCCTCGCGGACCTCCTCGAGCTTCAGACCAAGGTTGCGGAGGACCTGCGCCGCGACGCCGTCGTGCTCACGCAGCAGGCCAAGCAGCAGGTGCTCGGTGCCCACGTAGTTGTGGTTGAGGTTGCGGGCCTCTTCGATCGCGTACTCGATGACCTTCTTGGCGCGAGGGGTCTGGGGCAGCTTGCCCATGGTGACCATCTCGGGGCCCTGCTTGACCAGCTTCTCGACCTCGAGTCGGACCTTGCGCAGGTCGACCCCGAGCGCCTTGAGGACGTTGGCGCCGACGCCCGAGCCCTCCTTGACGAGCCCGAGCAGGATGTGCTCGGTCCCGATGTACTCGTGGTTGAACCGCTGGGCTTCCTGGTTGGCCAGGGCCATCACCTTGCGGGCACGGTCTGTGAATCGCTCGAACATCTCTGGCTCCCTTCGGCACTGGGCTGGTGCCCGCCGAGGATCTGTTCTTCCGAGCCCCGGCCGCCATCGCTGACAAACCGACGCCCGACTGGGGTCATTCCGACCCGGTCCACTCGTTTATATGGACCAGCCGGAAGGATTCGTCGTTCCTGTCTCGCAGTTGCGACAGAGAACGCACTCCTGCTCTATCGGTGCTCATCGCGTGCCACTCGCCCGGGAGCCCGGAATCCGCTCCGAAGGCCCACAGCCGCGGTGCAACCTGCCGACTATCGAGCACCCGCCGACCCGCCCGCCGCTCTGACAGGCCTCATTCCGTCGCGCGAGATGCGAAATTGGGAGAAAGACCCCCCGATCTCGGTGGGCCTGCCCGGCTCTGCCGCTCCGTGGGTTTACCGCGGAGGGCTGAAGCGTCGGCGACCAGGCGGATCGGGATGGTCGTCTCGTCCTGGGCCCCGCTGACCTCATCGTAAATTCGGATTCGAAGATCGTATTCTCCGACACTCAAGGTCGCGGGCAGCTCGATCGGGGTCGCGACAAACATGTCTCTGAACGCCCGTCTGCTCGTGCGAGGGAGCCAGTTCACGGTCCGCTGCCACGTCGGCTGGGGGTCGCCGGCACGCAGGAACAGCTCCATCTCTTGCTTCAGGTCGGCCGCGACCCGGTCGCCCTCGAGTGCCGCTTCCGACTCCGTCGCGGGCCGCAGCCCGAAGTGGTCGACCTCGGCATACACCACGACCCGGTTGGTCCGCCCCGCGAGAAAAGTGCGGCGTTCGAGCGGGATGTAGCTCCCGAAGCCCGGAGCCCGCTCGCAGAGCACGGCCCGCAGGATCCGCACCCGGGCGTGCTCGCGGAGGGCCTCGGCTCCGTCGAGCAGCACCTCGCGCACCCGCTGGGGGTCCCCCGCGACCTCCGACTCGTCCCCGACGAGTCTCACAGCCAGCTCGCGCAGAGCGAGCAGGGCGGCCCGCTCGTCCTCGGTCAGCATCAGCGTGCCCCCGCCCGGCAGATCGGCCTCGGGCAGCACCCCGCTGGCGATCGATTCCAGCAACGCCGCGGCGACCAGCGGTCGTCCCGGGTCGTCGGCCTGAGCCGCGTCCTCTTTCAGCAGCGCCGCGAGCTCGCCCGCGAGCTGGGCGATGCGCGCCCCGCGGTCGGGCGTGGCTTCTGGGGTCTCGGGTTCTGTCACCGGCTGGGGATCGGGAGTGGCGGGCGGGGGCGCGTGTCGCAGCACCCCCGGCCCGCCTCCGGCGAGGGACAAGGCCCGGAGCAGCCCGTCTTGGGGCTGCGGCGTCGTGGGGTCGTTCGTGCGGTGCGCCGCCGCGGACGTCGGGCGGTCCAGCACCAGAGGGGGCGGGGCGTCGCGGAGCACCGGCTCATCGTCCATCGATGAGGCCTGCCCGCTCGCGTACTGCTCCAGATCCGAGGCCTGCCTAGCGATCAGGGCCTCAAGCCCCGAACTCGGCGTGTCGGCACCGTCCTCGGTCCAGACCCAGTCCGACTCGCCGACCGCGATCGGCTCGGGCGGCGGGGCGGTGGGGGTGGAGCACCCCGCGAGCAGCATCAGACCTGCCGCGCCGAGGACGCAGGCAGTGTTCGTGCGCTCCGCGCGTGACATCGGTGGCTCCGCCCGCGCGGGCTCCGCCGCGCAGTCGAATGAGACATCGGCACGGGGGCGCGGTTTGGCTGAAATCTTTCTGATCGAGGTCGCCCGCCGACCCGCCTCGGGGAGATCAGCGGGCTTGATACTCGATCGGATCGCCCCTGCGGGCACGGGTCGGGACGCGGACGGGTTGGCCGTCGACTTCGACGGGCCAGATGTTGCCCATCACCCCCGCCATCGGACCCCGGTTCAGGAGCTTCTGGGCCTGCTCGGGAGGGAGTTCGAAGAACTCGAACTCATAGGCCACGACGTGGTGGGCGATCGATGCGCCGTCGGCATCGAGCAGCGTGTACTCGATCACGACACGTCGGGCATCAAGGTCGATCGGCCCGATCGCCTGCCCACCACGTGATCGCCCGGGCCCGCCAAGCATGATTGCTCGGTTCATGCTGACTGCTTGCGGCGTGCAGCCTTCGACCAAGCGAGATTCGACGGCCGCAGTGTCGGGTGTTGTCAGCATGGTCGCATGGATCGAAGCCTCGATACCGATGCGATCGATCGCTCCAAGGTACGCCATGCGAGGCGAAATCCGCGCAAGTTCGGCTCGGCGCCTCACGATCCCTTGCGCATCGCTCAGATGCCCGGCTTTGTAGGACAGTTCCCGTAGGAAGTACGGCAGACGAGCGATGCCGATGCTCTCGCGGATTCCGTGCTGCCAATGCCACGTCAGGTCGAAGGTGGCTGCTTGGATGTCCCAGATGCGGTTCGCGATGCGATGCACGACCACCGGCTCATTGTCCCATCGAACTTGGAGTTCTTCCGCCAGAGTCTTGGGGGTCTGCTGCGACACACGGGCGAATTCGCCGTTGAGCTCGTTGACCATCGCTTGCAGGTGCTCGTGCTGCTGCCCGGCCTCGCCAGTGATGTAGAACGGTTCATCGTGCCATGACCGCGGCAGCCACAGCGCGAGCGGCGCGAGCACGGTGGTTGGGACCGCCCCCCGCCAGCCTCGGTCGAGCACGCGGGGCATCGTCCACGAGGCGTAGCCGATCACGAGCAGCAGCAGCACGATCAGCCCACGCGATCGGCGTCTGCGGGTGCGTGTGAGCTGACGGAGTGTGCCGTGCTCTCTGCCGCACTCGGGGCAGACGAGGGGCGGCTCGCCCGCCTCCGACAGGTCGTACCAGCACCGCCTGCACCGCCTCCGGCCCCGCGCCCGGTCGCCGACCAGCACACGGACCAGCACCAGCAGAGCCGCCGCGGCGATCAGGTACCCCGCCCAGTGCCATGCCCAGACCGGCATGGGTGGAGCATACATGAGACAATACAAGAAATTAGCTATAGATCTATGGGTATTGACGCTAGAATGAGTGGGAGACGCCGGGCCAGCGGGGCGAGCCGGCGACAGGGCTCTCTAGCGCGAAGGGGCGATGCGATGGCGATGAGGATTGCGACAGCGGTTGCTGTCGTCGCGGCGGCGATCCACGGCGCGGCGTCGGCTCAGGACACGGTCGTGCGGTTCGAGCCCACGGGCACACCCGACACCTACCGCGTGCTCGCCGAGTTCGTCGGCGCGCTGCCGGCGGGGTTCGATGCGAGCGATGAGCTCTGCGTCTGGAGCCTGACCCAGTTCGAGCTCGTGGGAGACGCGCCCATCACGATCGACCCGGTCTCGGTCAACGACACCTACGACACGACCTACACCCCGATCGAGATCGTCGACAACGGCACGACACGCGTCTACTTCAAGGGCGAGATGGGCGACCCGTTCGCGCCAGAGATCGTCTACGACTTCGCGAACCCGCTCGAGGTGCTGACGTTCACCTACGCCGGCGATCCGGCGGCGTTCACGCTTGAGCTGACCGGGTGGAACGTCGGTTTCGTGCGCGAGCCCGACAACCACGCGAACACGCTCAGCCTGATCTACATGTACTTCGACGGGCGGCTCGGCGACGCGAGCTTCGCCGTCGATCCGCTCGCCCCGGCGTGCCTCGCCGACGTGAACGCCGATGGGCTGGTCACGCCCGCCGACTTCAACGCGTGGATCATCGCGTTCAACACAAACGCGCCCGAGTGCGATCAGAACGGCGACGGCGCGTGCACGCCCGCCGACTTCAACGCGTGGATCCTGAACTTCAACGCGGGGTGCTGAGCGGGGCGTTCCCCGTGGATCTGGATGGTTGCGACAGGCTGACCCAGAACAGGAGCGTGTGATGAATCGATTGCAGTGTGTAGCGGCCGTCGCTGGTCTGGTGTGCGCGGGCTCGGCGGCGTCGCAGAACCTCGCCGTCAGCTTCCAGCCGACGGGCGAGCCGGACACGTATGACATGGTGGCGGAGCTGTTTGGGCCGCTCGCGCCGCCGATCACCGACGAGCCGGTCGACACGATGCTGGCGATCTGGTCGGACACCACCGTGCGTTTCACGGGCGACGGGCCCATCACCATACTGAGCTGGAACCCGGCCTACGACACGCTGCTCGCAAGCCCCGAGGTCACGGGCGACGGGACCAACGACGTTGAGTTCTTCGGCGCGCAGAACCTGGTCTTCGGGACGCCTGACTCGAGCAACCCGTTCGTCTCGCTGCGGTTCCGCTACGAGGGCTCGCCCGAGGCGTTCTCCGCCGAAATGAGCGGGCAGAATCTCCTGCTCGGCCCGGCGGTTTCGCAGTGCTCTCGCGGCTGCCTGCTGCTGTACATGAGCATCGTCGGGGATCTGGGCCCGCTGACGCACTCGTTCGGCCCGCTGCCGGGAGTCGAGTGCACGCCGGACGTGAACGGCGACGGGTTCCTGAGCCCTGCTGACTTTAACGGCTGGATCATCGCCTTTAACAGCGGTGCGCCGGAGTGCGACCAGAACGGCGACGGCGCCTGCACACCAGCCGATTTCAACGGGTGGATCCTGAACTACAACGCGGGGTGCTAGCGCAACCTGATGGCGTGGTGGGCTGTGCGTTGGTGTGCTTGAGCGGGATCGGAGGAGACCAGATGATGCGTGGCGCGGCGATCGTGATTGGTGTGGCAGGATCGGCTTCGGGCCAAGACCTGCTGGTGACGCTCGAGCAGAGCGGGCCCGAGCAGTATTCGATTGTGGCCGAGTTTCTCGGTGTTGCATCGCCGATAAACACGCTTGTCACGATCTGGGGCGAAACACACTTCGAGCTCTCGGGTGACGGCAGCGACATCGAATGGGCGAGCACCAACCCCGCCTACACGTCACAGATTTTCGGCGGCCCTGTTCTGACTGAAGGTCCGACGGCGTCGTTCATTGGATTGCAAACATCACTGACTGGCTCACCGGATCCGAGCAACCCGCTCCGGGTAGCCGATTTCAGGTACGCTGGTGATCCCGTTGATCTTGATATGGTGTTTCTAGGCCTAAACACGGGGACTTTTTTGAGCCCTGTCAGCCCAACAAGCTTTGAGATACTGTTCTACACGATCGACGGCCAGCCCGGTGACGCGACGATCGAGTTCCAGCCGATTCCCGCGCCGGCGAGTGTGGCGTTCCTCGGTGCGAGTGCGTTGCTGATGCGCCGCCGCCGCTAACGCCGGCTGCGCCCCGCGATCTCGAGGCTCAGCATCTCCAGCGTGCGGTCGGCCTTGCCGAGGCCCGACTTGCTGCGCCGGTCGGCATCGACCGCGCGGGTGAGCAGCGCCGCGGCCTCGTTGGGGTCGATGCGTCGCGCAACGTTCATGATCGCGTCGCGACTCGGGCCCCAGAGCTTCAGACGCTTGGCGATGTCGGCGGGGTTGGCCCGCTGCTCAAACCCGCGGGCGGCGGCGTGCAGCTTCCGGCACAGGTCCATCGCCGCATAGAACGTCACCACCGTCTGGTCCTGCTTCGAGTTGTCGAGGATCACGCGGAGCTGGCTCAGCAGTTCCTCGGGGCCTGCGGTCAGGATCAGCTCCTGGATCGACCAGACCTGCTCCTCGCGCGTAAGCCCGACGAGCTCGCCCACCTGCTCGGCGGTGATGGTCCCCTTGTCCGCCTCGACGGCGAGCTTCGCAAGCTCGGAGTCGATCCGTCCCAGGTCGCCCCCGACGCGTTCGATCAGGAGCTGGGCCGCGTCGCGCGCGAGCTTCACGCCGTGCGCCTCGGTCGCGCGGCTCGTCGCCCACGCGAGGGCCTGGGCCGCAGGCAGGTCCTCGCACTTGACGATCTCGCCCCCGGCCTTCGTGATCAGCTTGTCGAGGTTTCCTCGGTTCCATGTGTCGCAGCGGAGCACGAGCGTCGCGCTCTCGACGGGCGATTCCGCGTAGCGCTCCATGAGCGGGCGTGCGTCGCCCTTGATCAGCTGATCGGCGTTGTCCGCGACGACGAGCTTGTGCTGCTGCATGAGCCCGAAGCTCCGGCACTCGTCGAGCACGTCGGCCGGGGCGTCGGTGAGCCCGTCGAAGTGGACGGTCTCGAGGTCGCCGTGAGATTTGAGGAGCTTGGCCTTGAGCTGACGGGTGTAGTCGGCGCGGAGGAAGGCTTCCTTGCCGTGGAGCACCAGGATGGGCGCGGAAGGGTCGAGTGTTGGGCCGCCTGGGGCGGGCTTGCGTGCCATGGGGGCATGGTAGTGACGCGTGTGATACCGTGCCGGGATGGACGACGTGTTCCTGAGATGGGTGTACTGGGCAGCGACGGCAGGCGTGCTCGTCGTGGGGTTGCTCGCGCTGAACGTCGTGCTGCTGGTGAGGCCCACGCTCGAATCTCGGGTGCGGAATCAGCGCCGGTGGTTCATGCTCGCGGCGACGGTCGTTGTGGTCGTGCTGCTGATCCTGGTCTTGCCTGTGCCCGACGGGACGATCGCGTCGCTGCTGACCGTGCTCGGTCTCGCGGTGACGGCGCTCATCACGCTCAGCTCGACGACGATCGCGGCGAACCTCATGGCCGGGCTGATGATCGGGCGCGTCGGGGCGTTCAAGCCGGGCGACTTCATCCGCGTGTTCGGCCCCAACGGCGAGACGTTCGGGCGCGTCACGGCTCGCGGGCTCTTCCACGTCGAGATCCAGTCCGAAGAACGCGACCTGATGACCGTGCCCAACTCGTTCATGATCACGCACCCGGTGCGCACCGTCCGCCAGGACGGCACGATCGTGACCTGCGAGCTGAGCCTGGGGTACGACCTGCCGCACGGCAAGATCGAGTCGCTGCTCAAGCGCGCCGCCGAGAGCGCGGGCTTGACCGACCCGTATGTGCAGATCCGCGAGCTGGGCGACTTCAGCGTGTCGTACCGCGTGTGTGGGTTCCTGGCCGAGGTGAGGTCGCTGCTCTCGGCGCGCAGCCGCCTGCGGGCCACGATCCTCGACACGCTGCACGGCGCGGGCGTCGAGATCGTCTCGCCCGCGTTCATGAACCAGCGTCGCGCGGAAGAGCCTGTCATCGCCGAGCGTTCGCGCAGGCAGGGGGCGTCCTACGCGTCGTTCGAGTCGATGATCTTCGACAAGGCCGAGGATGCCGAGCGGGTCGAGCGCGTCCGCGAGGCGCTCGAGACCACGAAGCAGAAGGTAAAGGAACTCGAAGCGCAGCTCGGCGAAGCGGACGCCGAAGCCAAGGACGAGCTGAAGCAGGAGATCGAGCACCAGAGAGAGCTGGTGTCCTACCTCACGGGCAAGGTCAACCAGCTTGAGAGCGCCGAAGGCGGTTCCGAGGCGTGATCGGCCTCGCCGGCATCACGAAGCGCTACGGCGCGCACACCGCACTCGACCGTGTCGATCTCGACATCCAACCCGCGACGACGACCGCGCTGATCGGCCCCTCGGGCTGCGGCAAGAGCACGCTCCTCCGCGTGATCCTCGGCCTGATCGAACCCGACTCCGGGAGCGTGTCCATCGAGGGGCGCGGGCTTGCCTCGTGGGATCGGCGCGAGCTCCGCAGGCGGTTCGGCTACGCGATCCAGTCGGGCGGGCTGTTCCCGCACCTGACCGCCCGTCAGAACATCGAGCTGCCGGCGATGGCGCACCACGTGCCGCTCGATGCCCGTCGCATCGCGCAGCTCGCCGAGTTGACGCACATGGACCCGGAGCTGCTCGATCGCTTTCCGGCGGAACTCTCCGGGGGCCAGCGCCACCGCGTTGCACTGGTCCGGGCGCTAGTGCTCGACCCCGACATCCTGCTTCTCGACGAGCCGCTCGGCGCACTCGATCCGATGGTGCGTGCCGATCTCCAGCATGACCTCCGGGCGCTGTTCGATGAGCTGAACAAGACCGTTGTACTCGTGACGCACGACCTTGCCGAGGCGGCGTACCTCGCGCCGCGCGACATCCTCCTGCTCCGCGAGGGGCGCATCGTTCAGCGGGGTCCGTTCGCCGAGCTGCGCGAGCGGCCGGCCGATGCGTTCGTGACTAGGTTCATCGAGGCGCAGACGGGGCGCGTCGCGGCGCTCGTCGGAGCCGGGCCGTGATCCGCTGGCTGCTGGCGCTGTTGGTCGCGGGCGCGTGCTGCGCGCAGGACCGCGTGGTCGTCGGATCGAAGAGCTTCACCGAGTCGGCGATCCTGGGGTACATGCTCGTTGCGCTCGCCGAGGACGCCGGGGCGGAGGCCGAGCTGAAGACGTTCCCGGGCTCATCCGTTGCGTTCGCGGCGTTGCGCGCGGGCGAGATCGTGGCCTACCCCGAGTACACGGGCACACTCAAACGCGAGCTGCTCGCCGAACAGGGGCTCGTGTCAGACGCCGAGCTTCGCGCTGCGCTGGCCGAGCTGGGCCTCGCGATGAGCGAGCCGATCGGGTTCAACAACACCTATGCCATCGGTGTGACGCGAGAGACGGCCGAACGCCTCGGGCTCGCGACGATCGGCGACCTCGCGGACCACCCCGAGCTTCGCCTCGCGTTCAGCAACGAGTTCATGAACCGAGGCGATGGCTGGCCCGGCCTGCGCGACACCTACGCCCTGCCCAACCCCGCCCGCGGCATCGAGCACGCGCTCTCGTACCCCGCGCTCGAGCAGGGCCAGATCGACGCGACCGACCTGTACTCGACCGACGCACAGATCGCCGCGATGGACCTGGCCGTGCTCGAGGACGACCTCGGCTACTTCCCCCGCTACGACGCGGTCGTGCTCTACCGGCTCGATCTGGGCGATGCACACCCGCCTGTGCTCGCGTCGATGCTGCGCCTGGGTGGCGCGATCGAAGAAGATCGGATGCGGTCGTACAACGAGCGGGCGGAGCTGGGCGGACCCGAGGACGAGGGCCGCGTTCCGCCTGCGCAGGTCGCGGCTGACGCAGTCAACGAGTTGTTCGATCTCGGAGCAGAGGCAGAAACGCGCTCTCTGGCCTCGCGTGTGATGCTGCGGACACGCCAGCATCTCGTCTTGGTCGGCGTGTCGATGGCGGTCGCGATTGGGGTTGCGTTGCCGCTGGGCATCCTCGCGGCGAGGTCGCACGCGTTCGCGAGCCCGGTGCTCGGGGTGACGGGCATCTTGCAAACGATCCCGGCGCTCGCGCTGCTCGTGCTGCTGATCGGCCCGCTGGGCATCGGTGCGCCGACCGCGATTGTCGCGCTGCTGCTCTACTCGCTGCTGCCGATCGTCCGGAACACGCACGCCGGGCTCACGGGAATCCCGGGCGACCTGATCGAGTCGGCCGACGCCATCGGGCTGGCTGGCCTCGACCGACTCCGGCGCGTCGAGCTGCCCCTGGCGCTGCCGACAATCCTGGCGGGCATCAAGACCGCGGCGGTGATCAACGTCGGCACCGCAACGCTCGGCGGGTTCATCTCGGCAGGCGGCTATGGGCAACCGATCTTCACAGGCATCACGCAGAACAACTTCGCGTTGATCCTCGAGGGCGCCCTCCCCGCGGCCGCGATGGCGGTCGCCGTGCAACTGGCCTTCGACGGGCTCGAGCGTCTGGTCGTGCCCCGCGGGCTCCGCCTGTAGACTCGAACCGTGAAGCACGTCCTCGCGATCGACCAGGGAACGACCAGCTGCCGCGCGATGATCGTCGACGAGTCTGCCCGCGTTGTCGCCTCCGCGCAGCGTGAGTTCACGCAGGTCTACCCGCAGCCGGGCTGGGTGGAGCACGACGCCCAGGAGATCTGGTCCACCCAGGCGAGCGTGATCACGGAAGCCATGACACGTGCGCAGCTCAGAGCGAGCGACATCGCAGCGGTGGGCATCACGAACCAGCGCGAGACCGCGGTGCTCTGGGAACGAGACACGGGCCGCCCCGTCGCCAACGCCATTGTCTGGCAGGACCGGCGCACTGCCGAGATGTGCGAGCTGATGCGCGAGGGCGGCCTGGAGCCGATGTTCACCGAACGCACGGGGCTTCTGCTCGACGCGTACTTCAGCGGCACCAAGGTTGCCTGGCTGCTCGGCAACACGCCAGGCCTCCGCGAGAGAGCCCAGGCGGGCGAGATCTGCTTCGGCACGGTCGACACCTGGCTCGTGTGGAAGCTCACGGGCGGCGGGCGATTCGTGACCGACCCTTCGAACGCCTCGCGCACGCTGCTCTTCAACGTCGACACCGGCGCGTGGGATGCCGAGCTGTGCGACGCGCTGGGCGTGCCGATGGCGATGCTGCCGGAGGTCGTGCCAACGAGCGGCGTGCTTGGTGAGGTATCGGCGGACATCGGAATCCGAGGCGTGCCGATCGCGGCGCTCGCGGGCGATCAGCAGGCCGCCACCATGGGCCAGCTCTGCCTCACACCTGGCTCCGCCAAGAACACCTACGGCACCGGGTGCTTTCTGCTCATGAACACCGGAGCTGCGCGCCGAGCGAGCGAGCACCGCCTGCTCTCAACGGTCGCTTGGCGGATGAACGGTGCGACGACGTACGCGCTCGAGGGAGGCGTGTTCGTAGGCGGCGCGATCGTGCAATGGCTCCGTGACGGCCTCGGGATCCTCCGAAGGTCGGATGACGTCACCGCCCTCGCCGCGAGCGTGCCCGACGCGGGGGGCATCATGCTCGTGCCCGCGCTGGCCGGTCTCGGCGCGCCGCACTGGGACCCGCACGCGCGAGGGCTGATCACGGGCATCACGCGCGGCACCACTGCGGCCCACCTCGCCCGGGCGGCGCTCGAGGGGATCGCCTTCCAGGTTGCCGATCTCGTCGAGACCATGAACGCCGACGCGGCCGAGCCCATGACCGAGCTGCGCGTCGACGGTGGGGCGGCCGTGAACGACCTGCTCATGCAGATCCAGGCGGATCTGCTCCGGGTCCCGGTTGTGCGACCGAAGAACACGGAGACCACATCGATGGGCGCGGCCTTCTTCGCCGGGCTGGCGGTTGGTGTGTGGCCCGACGCCCGGGCGCTGTCGCCTCTCTGGGCCGAGGACCGTCGGTTCGAGCCTGTGATGCCCGAACGAGAGGCCGCCGATCGGCTCGACGCCTGGCGGATCGCGGTCGCGAGGGCCCGATCGGGCTGAAGGCGAACGCTACGATTCCGAACAAGCCGCGAGACCACCGAGGAAGGACACGCGATGAACACCGACGACGTCCGCCAGAAGATCAACGCCATCGCTGCAGAGGGCGAGAAC
>JANQQZ010000090.1 GCA_028284805.1 Phycisphaerales bacterium | reverse complement strand
GGCGAGAACGTGACCCAGCGGGTCCGCGAGGTCGTCGAGTCGGCGGCGCAGTCGCTGGGCGACGCGGGCAAGGACGGCCAGCATCGCCTCACGTCGCTCGTCTCCGCCGCGATCGATGGGGCCTCGACCGCTGTGCAGGGCGCCGCGCCCGACCACGCCGAGTCAACACTCCGCCAGGTGATCGATGGGCTGGGCGAGGGCCTGCAGCGCACAGCGACCGCGACCAAACTCGCGGTCGAAGAGTCCGCGGGCGCGGGCAAGGCGTATGCGAGCGAGGACCTCTCGGGGGTCGCCGACGACTTCAAGGCGATCGGCCAGCTGTTCGTCGAGACGGTCGAGAAGCACTCCAAGGCCGCGCTGGGTCAGGCGTCGGAGCAGGTCTCGAGCCTGCGTTCGCACGCGGAGCGCACGCTGGAGGGCCTGCGCCCGTCACTCGACGACGCGGTGAGCGCTGCCGCGAAGGATCCGATCGGGCTTGCCGGTGAGACCGCCCAGGCCGCGGCCAACATCGCGCGCGAGGCGACCGGCTCACTCTTCGGCGCGGTCGGCAAAATGCTCGGAGACGCGGGCGACCGCATCAGCCCGCCCAAGAAGGACTGACGTCTCGGGTTCCGCTAGTCCCGGTTGAAGAGGCGCGCCCACACCAGCCGGCCGACCGCCAGCACGAGCGCACCGATGAACAGCGCCCCCGCGAGCCAAGCGAGGATGCCGGTGGATCGGTCCAGGCTGTCGGCGAGCACGAGCAGCGCCGCCCCGACGATGAACGCCGCGAGCACGAGCGACCAGCTGATGTTCATGCTTGCGCGCTCGATCTCGCTGGTCAGCCGCTCGAGGCCCCGGTGCTCGAGGTTCAGCGAGACCTGGTTGCGCTTGATGCGCGTCATCAGGTCGGTTACCTCGCCGGGCAGTTCCTCGACCAGATCCGCGTAGGCGATCGCGGCCCCCTGGAAGCGTTCCTTGATCGCGCCCAGGCTGTAGCGCTGTTTGACGAGCCGCTCGACGTAGGGCGTGACGTACGACACCAGGTCGAACTCGGGCGCGAGCTCCTCGGCGACGCCCTCAATCGTCGTGATCGCCTTGATGAGGTAGACGATGTCGGCCGGGCACTGGAGCTTGTGGTTGCGGAGCACGTTGAAGAACTCATCGAGCAGCACGCCCATGCGCAGGCTCTCGAGCGTGCCGCCCTTGAAGTTGTCGATGAAGTGGTAGACGTCGGTGCGGAAGCCCCGGTCGTCCGCGAGCGTCGGGTCGGCGCTGCCCAGAGCCAGGGCGGTGCGGACGACTCTGTCGAGGTCGCCATCGACGGTGCCGTGGACGAGCTGCGCGAGCTGGCGCATGGTGCCCGGGTCGATGAGCCCGGTCATACCGCAGTCGATGAAGACGATGCCGACACCGGGCTCGTCGCTGTCCGCTTCGGTCTCCCGCGAGACGACGAACATGTTGCCCGGGTGCGGGTCGGCGTGGAAGAAGCCGATCTCGAGGCACTGCTTGAAGACTGCGTTCGCAGCGTGCTTGGCCAGCGCGGTGCGCTCGGCGTCGGGCATGGTCGCGTAGTCGATCTTGCTGAGCACCGTTCCGCGGACCTCTTCGAGCGCGAGCACGCTCCGGCGCGTCAGGTCGTGGAAGACCCTCGGGAAGCCCACGCCCGGGACGCTTTCGAAGTCCTGCGCCATCCGCATCACGTTGCGGGCCTCGAGTTCGAGGTCGGTCTCGCGCTCGAGCTGGCGGGCGAACTCGGCGACCACGGCGTCCGCGTCGAACCCGAAGTTTTCGAAGTGGCTCCGCGTGAGCCTTGCCAGCCACTCCATCAGCTCGAGGTCGGCGCGGATGACCCCGCGGATCCCGGGGCGCAGCACCTTGAGCACCACCGCCTCGCCCGAGTGGGTCGTCGCCCGGTGCACCTGGGCCATGCTCGCCGCGGCGAATGCCTCGGTCTCGATCGAGGCGAAGGCCTCGTCGATCGGCATGGCGTACTCGGACTCGAGCCGGGCTTTCACGCCGTCGTCGCCCTCCCAGGGCGCGGGGGGGATGTCGCTCTGGAGCTTCTTGAACTCGATGGCCCACTCGGGCGGGATCAGGTCGGGGCGCGTGGAGAGGATCTGCCCCGCCTTGATGAACGTGGGCCCGAGATCCTCGAGCAGAAGGCGGACGCGGACGGGCATGGGCTGCTCGGCCGCTTCCGGCGCGATGTCGACGCCCGTGACGCCCTTGATGACCTTGTCCAGCGTGGTCTGGGTGAGGAACTCACCGAAGCCGAAGCGGATGAGGGCTGTCGCGACGGTCCGCGCGCGCTGCGCGGTGCCGAGTGCCTGGGCTGCCCGTCCGGCGAGGTCCATGCCGCGAGGGTACCGCCGCGGCGCGGCTAGCGGCAGCCGCCCCCGATCCACACACTCCCGCGGTGCCGGCGGTGATACGACCGATAGCGGTGGTGCCCGTGGCCGTAGCTGTAGTAACCGCAGCCCGAGTGGCAGCGGTGCTCGCGATGGAAGTGGGGGTGGCTGTCGTAGTAGTAGTGCTCCTCGACGTAGACGTCCCCGTGGCTGTGCCCGTGGGGCCTGCCGATGTACGAGCTGTTGCGGGCGTTCTGATCGCCGATCACGGCGCCGGTCAGCCCGCCGATGATGGCGCCCGCGGCGGCGCCGTCGCCCGCGTTGCCCGAGAGCGAGCCCAGCCCGAGCCCCGCCAGGCTGCCCAGGGCCGCCCCCGAGAACGCGCCCTCCACGCCGTTGGCGCACCCGCCCATCGCGAGCGCGCCCGCCATGCAGGGTGCCAGAAGCCAGTGTGCTCGTCGCGCCATCGCAGCATCTCCTGTCCCGACCACCGGGTTCGCTCATAGATTAGTAAATACACACTACTTTGTGCAAGCCCATCGGCTGCGATCCGTCCCCGATCGCTCCTGGCTGACCCGAAGGGCAGCAAAAAACCCCTCAGGCCGGATTTTTGATAAGTTTTTGATAGGATTCTTCGACGCGATCGACGAACCGCCCAAGACTGAACTCAGCCAGGGCCCGCTCGCGGCCTCGGGCTCCGAGGAACTCTGCGTGGTTCCGATCGCCCACGACCTTCACCAGGGCCGAGGCCAGCGACCGGGCGTCGCCCGGCTCGGCGTGGTAGCCCGTCTCGCCCGGGATCACCTGCTCGCCCAGCCCGCCGGTGCGGGTGACCACCGCCGCCGTGCCCCGCATCATCGCCTCGGCCGCCACGAGACCGAAGGGTTCCTCCCACGTCGAGGGCGCCGCCTGCACCCACAGGTGCCGGAAGGCGTCCGCCATCGCCTCCTTGGGCAGGTGGCCCAGGAAGTTCACCGCGTCGCGCACGTGCAGCTCCGTCGCCCGATGCTCCAGTGCCTCGCGCAGCGGCCCATCACCGGCGATCAGCAGCGTCGCCCCCGGCACGCGCTCGCGGACCATCGGCAGCGCCTCGAGCAGCACGTCCACGCCCTTCTTCGGCACCAGCCGCCCCGCGAACCCGATCGCCGGCGGCCCGGGCTCCAGCGGGTCACGCGTCGGGGTCACCGTCACGCCGTTCCAGATCACGCCGTCCACGCGCACGCCCTCGGCCTCGAGCCGCTCGCGCACCCAGTGGCTGTTGGTCACGAGCCGGTCCGCGGCGTTGGGCAGCCATCGGTGCAGGAGCGCCCGCTGCGCCGTCGCTCGCGCCAGACCCGCCGGGCCCAGGCACTTCTCGCGGAGGCACACCCGCCCGGGCTTGTGATGGCAAGGCTCGCCCGTGGGCAGCGTCTTGGTGTTCATCGGGCAGATCAGGTCGTAGTTCACCACGTGCACGAGCGTCGGCACCCGGCGCAGCGCCCGAAGCACCAGGGGGGAGAGGTGCCACAGAAACATCCGCAGGTGTACCACGTCGGGGCGGAACCGCGCGAGCGTGCGCTGCAGCCCCGCGAGCGCGAACGGGTTGGCCGTCGCAAGCACAGGGCGGTACGGCGCGTACCGGCTGAAGCACGTGTCGTCGGCGAGCACGTCGATCTCGGGCAGCGGGGTCGCGACCGATGAGAAAAGCCGCGCATCGTGCCCCCGCTCGCGCAGTTCATCGCGCAGCGTTACCGAAACGCGCTCGGCGCCGCCCGTGTCCGTTCCGAGATCGTTGACGATCAGGACCTTCATCCCCGAGTTTTCCGCGTCGGTCGGAAGCGGCCCGCGTCGGCGTATGCGAGCCCGAGTGAGGCGTAGTCGAGCAGTGAGGGCTTACCCAGCTCGCGCATGTGCCGCGCTAGCGCCGCGAACGCACGGATGCGCCCGGTGCCCCGCGTCAGCTGGCCGGCTCGGTGCGCCGCGGGCCCGGAGAGGAACCCCGCGATCGAGCGGGGCGACATCAGCCCGCGGTGCCGACGGGCCCACGCGATCGAGTACCGCCAGTCGCCCGAGCCCGACACGCGCGCCTCCTCGTGCAGATTCCACACCGCCAGCGGCTCGCGTGAGCGAGGGAACACGAACCGCACACCCGGCTCGCGGGCAACGCGGAGGAGCCAATCCGGATCCGCATGGCGACGCATCCCGGCGCGGAACGGCACGCGCCGAAGGAGCTCCGTCGGGGCCAGGATCATCGAGGTCTGCATCAGCGTTCGGCCCGATTTCAGGGAGGCGAGCGAGGTCCGCGTGTACAGGTAATCGGCGATCGGATCACCCTGCTCCGGTCCGATCTCGGGCCAGACCAGACTCCCGCGATCCAGCCTTGCCTCCAGCCGGCACCCGACCACGGGCAGCGTCGCGTCGCACGAGGCCACCGCTTCGAGCTGGGCCGCGATCTTGGCGGGGAGCCACTCGTCGTCGTCGTCCAGGAACGCGCACCACGCTCCGCGCGCGTGCCGCACGCCTTCCGTTCGCGCCGCCGCGTGCCCGCGGTTCGTTGACGATTCGACGAGCCGCACACGGGGATCACCCAAGGCCAGCAGCGCCTCGCGTGTCTCGCTCTGCGGCCCGTCGAGCACCACGACCGCCTCGATCTCGACGCCCGGGGTGAGCCGCTGCGCGAGCACCGACCGCACCGCGCGCGCGCACGACTCTGGCCGATGGAACGTCGGCACGATCGCCGAGACGAGCGTCACGCCCGACCCCGGACCGATTCGGTGAGCACGCCCATCGTGTTGGCGATCTGTGACACGATCATCAGACCCGACAGCCCGATGCCGCGCATGCCGCCCTCTGTGCGCATCGGGTGCGTCACCAGCCTCGCGTAGAAACCCAACGGCGCCGGAATGGGACCGCTGCTCGAATCGGGCGTGCGCGCCCGGAAGCGCGTCGAGCCCACGCCGTAGGAGAACTGCTGGCGGACGAACGCGCCGAGGCTTAGCGGGTGCGCGTGCGAGACGACCGCCTCGGGCGCCTCGCCCATCGCCCGCCCTCCCGCGAGCCAGCGTGCGCAGAACTCGCGGTCCTCGCCCGTTGCGCCGATCGTGTCGTCGAACCCGCCCGCTTCCCGGAACGATTCGGCGTGCACCGCCAGGTTGTTGGGCGTGAAGAAGGTGGGGGACTCGGCGTTGAACACCGACCGCAGGTAATCGATCAGCAGGTGGCTCGCGGTGGCGCAGGCATCGCGGGGCAGCGCGTGCCTGATCGCCCCGCCGATGAGCGCGTGCTCGAGATCGGGCGTTGCGAAAGCCCCCGCGTACCCCGCGAGCCATCCGGAATCGGGGGCACAGTCGTCGGCGGTGAACGCAAGGTACTCGCCCGTCGCCTCCTTCGCCCCGAGGTTCCGCGCGGCGCCCGACCCCGCGTTCGCCTGGCGCACCACGACGACCGGCACCCGCCACGACTCGCGAACCACGTGAGGCTCGACCGGATCCGGGCTGCCGTCGTCGGCGACGACCACGTCGAAAGCCGGATACTCGACCCGCTCGACGGCGCGCAGGCACTCGAGCAGGCGTTCGGGCCTGCCGAACGTCGGGATCACGACCGTGAAGCGGGGCGTCACGCGTCCAGATCCGTCATGATGCGCTTCTCGCTGGCGATCAGGTGTCTCGCTCGGCCCATCTCGAAGAACGCCATCTTCTCCTTGATCGCGCCGGGCCCGAGCAGATGACCCAGGAACTGGCCCACGCCGTCGAGCAGGCAGCCCACGATCAGCGCCCCGTTCGCTTTGCCGCCCAAGCGTGCCCGGCGCTCGTCGCACCCGCCCCCGAAGAGCTCGTCGCGGAGCAGGCGGTAGCGGATCACCGGGATCGCGGGTGCGCCGGCGATGTAGAGCAGCCGCTTCGCTGGCGACCAGCCCTCGCGCTTCATCCGTGAGCTTGCGAAGAGCCGCCCCGAGCCAGTGCGCAGCTCGATCGTGCTCGACCAGGTGCTCGGGTTCACGTGCCTGACGTGCGTGGTCGGATCGATCGCGTAGCTGTGCCCGCGCCGGATCAGGTCCGCGAGCAGCCCGCCGTCGCGGCCCATCATGCGGGGCAGATCGTCGCCGTACTCCTCGCGGAGCACATCGGCGCGGAACGCGACGTTGTGACGCGACACGTTCTGCGTGGGCCCTGCGTGCTGCGCCGCCACCCACTGGCCGTACGACATCAGCATGTTCGCCCAGCTGAGCGTCGTGCCCGGGTTGCCGTTCTCGATAGCGGTGCCGACGCCCGCCGTGCCGTACTGCTCGAACGCGGCGACGATCTTCTCCGCCCAATCGGGCTGCGGGAAGGCGTGGTCCTCGAGGAAGGCGAGGTAGGGTGCCCGCGCGTGCGGCAGAGCGAGGGCGGCAGCCATGTCCACGTCCGTGATCTCGCCCACGGGCACGGCGGTGAGTTCCATGAACCCCTCGCGGTCCTCGTCGGTCAGATCGGCGAGCGTGTCCTCGCTCGGCGCCACGATCATCAACTGCACCCTGTCGGCGATGGTCTGCTCGCGCACGAAGTGCACGACCTTCCGCAGCGTCTCGAACCGGTCGATGGTGACGAGCACGACCGAGAGCGCCGGGGCATCGGGGTCGCGCACCGGCGCCGCTTCGGGCTCGGGCGTCGGCTCGGGAGCGGGTTCCGGTTCATCGAACGAGTCGGGCCGGTCTGGCACGCTCACGACTGCGCCCCCGTCCGCCGCCGATCGCTCGCCCGCGAGCACCGCGGCGAGACTCCGCCATCCGTCTTCGAGACTCGGATCGTCGTCTCCCAGGCACCCGCGTCGGACAGCGTCTGCGAACGCGGTCAACGCCGGGCGGTACGACGGGTCCATCGCGGGCCGTACCGCGCGGAACGCCTGGCCCGCGAGCCCGAGGGCGCGGGCGGTCATCTCGGGCGTGGTCGCGGTGTGCCGGAGCGGGACGTGCGTGAGCGTGTTGCGGAACCGGTCGACGATCAGCGTGCCCGCGTCGCCGATCACCTCGAAGCGGTCCTGCTCCGTGCCGGTCATCGAGACCAGCGTCTGCACCGTCACACCGCTCTCGAGCGTCATCGTTGCCGCTGCGTTGTCGCCCTCGGACTGCACCGAACGCCCGACAGCGCCGACGCGCACGACGGGCGAGCCGAGCAGAAACGCGGCGAGATCGGCGTGGTGGCTCAGCAGATCGAGCATCACACCGCCGCCCGATGCCACGCGGCGCTTCCACACGGGCAGATCGCGCGCCGGTGTGGTGAAGACCGAGCGCACAGCCGTCACCTCGCCGATCAGCCCCGAGCGGACCGTCTCACGAAGCCGAACGTGCAGCGGGTGGTAGCGGTAGTTGAACCCCGTCATGCCCACGAGGTCTGTGCCCTCGTGCGCCGCGAGAACGCGCGCCGCGTCACGAGCGGTCGCGGCGATCGGCTTCTCGAGGTACACATGCTTGCTCGCCGCGAACGCGGCCTCGGCGGCGTCCGCGTGCATGCCCGTGGGCAGCGCGATGACCACCGCGTCGATGTCGTCCCTTTCAAGCACCGGCGCCGCGTCGTCGGCGAGATCGACCGCGGGGTTGCTGCGCCGGGCGGCGGCCTTGCCGTCAGCGTTCGGGTCCACGACCGCCGCCAGCTCGACGCCCGCCAGCGAGGCCAGGATCGGGGCATGCACGCGCTGCGCGACACGCCCGCACCCGAGAAGGGCGACACGCACGCGACCGGGTTTCGAAGGGGCACTCAAGGCTTGATCTCCGCATCGGGGCTCTGGTCTGGTTCATCGGTCCGATCGAACCGCGCCGTCAGCCGGCGCACGCACGCCAGCAACTCGTCCCGCCCCCGCCCGGGCAGCACCCAGGCGACGCCCCCGGCCAGCACGAACGCCGCGACCTCGGCGACCAGGCTCGCCGCGGGGGGAACCTGGGCTGGCAGCACCGTGCCAAGGCCCACAACCGCCGCGGCCCCGACCGCCGCTCCGAGCAGGGGGCGCACGCTGGGCGCGATCAGATCCAGGGCCTGCACGCGAGAGTTGCGAGTCGCGTACCACACCGCGACCGGCGCCGCGAGGGCGTACGCGGCAGCGAGCCCGATCGCGACGCCCATTGCGCCGAACGCCGCGCCCACCGCCGCCGCGACGACCAACACTGGAGTCAGCGCGCTCACCCACCGCAGGTTATCGGCGCTGCGGCTCTCACCCAGGTACAGCCACTTGCACGCCTGCACGACCAGGCGGAACAGGAACCCGATGCACAGCACACGGAACAGCGGCGCCGCTTCGATCCACTTCTCGCCCAAGAGCACGGGGATGACCAGATCGCCCCGCATCGCGCCGTAGACCAGCATCGGGATCGTCACGCCGTAGAGCACCATCAGAACCTGGCGGAAGGCCGTGCGGTACCGCTCGGTCTCGGTTTCCTGCTTTCGGCTGAACGCGGAGACGACCACGCCCATCAGGGGCTGGTAGACCTGGCGTGTCGGGAACTCGGCCCACTGGTACGACTGGTTGTAGAGCCCGAGTGCCCGGTCGCCCGCGACCGCGCCGACGAGGAACCGGTCGGCCGTCATGCCCAGCATCCCGATCAGGCGTGTCG
>JANQQZ010000086.1 GCA_028284805.1 Phycisphaerales bacterium | reverse complement strand
GGTGATGCCGTCCTGCACCTCGAAGAACTTCTTGCCGTAAATGTTCGACCAGGTGTTTTCCTGACCGTCGATGACTTCGAGGCTGAGAGCCGCTACCTGACGTTCGTGTCAAAGAACGGGCTGATCAAGCGTACCCCGCTGAAGGCGTACAAGAACGTCAACCGCTCGGGCTTGATCGCCGTGAACCTCCGCGAGGGCGACGAGCTGCTCAACGTGCAGCTGACCACCGGCCACGACGACATGCTGCTGGTCACCGCCGGCGGCATGGCGATCCGCTTCCCCGAGGACGACGCCAACCAGCAGGGGCGGGCGGCCTCGGGCGTGAAGGGCATCAACCTCAAAGACGACGACCACCTGGTCGCGGCGGTCGCGATCCCGATGGCCGACTCCGAGGGCGACCAGGACAGCCACGAGCGCGAGCCCGAGCAGGTGGGCCTGACGCTGCTGACCGTGACCGAGAACGGCTACGGCAAGCGGACCGACGTGAACGAGTACCGTGTCCACCCTGAACAGGGGGCCCCGCGGAGCCAGAGCCGGGGCGGCAAGGGGCGGGCCGACATCAAGACCACCTCTCGCAACGGGCGATCCGCCGCGGCAACGCTCGTCGGTGACGACGACGATGTCGTAGTGATCTCGCGCAACGGTCAGCTCGTACGCATGCCCGCCGGCTCGATTTCCAACTACGGGCGGGGCACCCAGGGCGTGCGAGTGGTCGGGCTCAACAGCGGCGACCAGGTCGTCGCGGTGGCCAGGGTCGTCGAGCGGGACGAGGCGGAATCCGCCGAGGACGAGGGCTGATCCCGGCCACGCCGGGGCGTTTTCCACGATCTGATTCCGGGCGCGAACACAACCCCTGGTGGTGCTGTATGCTGTGCAAGCATGCTCACCGACTGGTCCGAAGACATCGTGGTGGTCGAATTGGCCGACGACCCCCAGCTCAGCGACGAGCTGACCGCGATCATCGACCGCGTTGCCGAGTCCGAGACCGGGGCGACGCCCCACGTCGTGCTGAACATGAGCTTGGTGGGCTACATCAAGTCGAGCAACCTCGCCCAGCTGATCCGGCTCCGGAAGCTGCTGACCGAGGCCGGGCGTGCGCTCCGGCTCTGCTCGGTTGATGACCGGGTCTGGTCGGTCATGATGGTCACCGGACTCGACAAGCTCTTCGAGGTCTCGCCCGATCCGATGACCGCCCTCGCCTCGATCCAGCTCGACAGTTCCGCCGAGCCCAACGGCGCATAGCCGGCGTTGGCGTGGGCTCCATCCTCGCACTTCTGGCGATCGTGGCCTTCTCGCTCTGGATCGTTCAGGCGGGCACCATTGCCCTCCGCATGACCGGGCTCGACGAAGGCACCTCGCGCTTCCAGGCCATGAGTGCCTTCTTCGGCGTGGGTTACACGACCAACGAGGCCGAGCTCATCGTCAACCACCCCGTCCGCCGGCGGATCATCTCCCACCTCATCATCGCCGGGAACATCGGGCTCACCAGCGCCCTCGGCACCGTGATTCTGACGTTCGTCGGTGGGGGGGAGGGCCCTGACCAGCACCCGGTCGCCAAGGTGGGCTTCATCGCGGCGGTGGTTGTGGGTGTGATCCTCGTGGCGCGTTTCACGCCGCGCATCAGCCCCATCGAGAACCTCGTGAAGCGGGCGATGGCCAAGTCGGGCTATGTGCACCCGACCGACTACGAGCTCATGCTCCGCATCCGCGAGGGCTACGGCATCGGCGAGGTCTATGTGCCACCCGAGCACTGGCTCGTGGGGCAGTCGCTCGCCCAGGCCCGGACCACGCGGTGGAAGACGCTCGTGATCGGGATCACCCGCGAGGACGGCTCCTACGAGCCTGCACCGACGAGTGCGACCGTTGTTGAAGGCGGCGACACCCTGGCGATCTACGGCCCGATCGAGGTCATCTGCGCGGTCTCAGAGGGGCAACTCCCCGATGAGCCGCCCGCCACCGAGGCCGGTCCGGGCGGTACCACCGATTCATGACCACCCTCGACGCCCAGCCAACGAGCACCGATGCCGACACCCCTCGCTCGGTGGTCGCGCTCGAGCAGGTCCGCAAGACCTACTACAAGCCCGACGGGTCCGTGATGGTCGAGGCCCTCCGCGGCGTCGACGTGACCATCGCCGAGGGTGAGTACGTCGCGATCATGGGGGCCTCGGGCTCGGGCAAGTCGACCATCATGAACATCCTGGGCTGCCTCGATCAGCCCACGGGCGGCACGTACCTGCTGAACGGCGAGGACGTGACCACCATGGATGACGAGACGCTCTCGGCCTTCCGCGGGCGCACGATCGGTTTCGTTTTTCAGGCGTTCAACCTGATCCCGCAGCTCAGTGTCGAGGAAAACGTCAGTGTCCCGCTCTTCTACCGAGGCGTGCCTCGGAAGGAGCGACTCGAGCGAGCAAGAGCATCGCTCGACCTGGTCGGGCTGGGCGACCGGCTCGGGCACCGTCCGCGCGAGCTCTCGGGCGGCCAGCAGCAGCGCGTCGCGATCGCGCGGGCGCTGGTCGGTGAGCCCGTGGTCCTGCTTGCCGACGAGCCCACTGGCAACCTCGACTCCGCGACGGGCGAGGCGATCCTCCAGACCTTCGAGAAGCTGCACGCCGAGGGGTTGACGATCATCATGGTCACGCACGACGACGACGTCTCGAACCGCTGCGAGCGGATCGTCCGCCTGCGCGACGGCGAGATTGAGTTCGATCGCGTGCTGCGGCGACGCGATCGCGCCACCGGCGCTTAGGCCGCCGTGCGCTCGAGCGCGAGTGCCGTCACGTCGTCGAGCTGGTGCAGCGAGCCGCAGGCGGAGTCGAGCCGGCCCTCGAGCAGACGCAGCGCCTCGCCCACCGACTCGCCCGCTGTCTTTTTGCGTCTCCCGATGCTGAGCAGTTGGTCGATGTAGCGTGTTGAGGGCGAGGGCCCGCCGCCGCCGCGCAGCATGGCGTCGGCGTCTGGGAAGGCCGTCTCGAACCCATCGGAGTAGAGCAGCAGCGTCTCGCCAGGCTCGAGTGTGAAGACCTCTTCCTCGAACTCTGCCTCGTGGAAGACGCCCAGGAGCGGCCCGCCCGCCTCGACCTTGGCGACGCGGTGGGCGGTGATCCGCATGGGCTGCGGGTGACCGGCGTTGGCGATGCGCACGAGCCCGCTGACCCGATCGACGATGCCGTACACCGCGGTCGCGAACCGCGGCGTGCCGTCGCTGACGTCGCAGAGTTCGGTGTTGAGCGTGCCCAGCGCCTCGGTCGGCGTGATGAACTTCCTTTCGGTCGTTCCCCCACGCATCGGGAGTGACCGGCTGATGATCATGGTCAGGAGCGCGGCGGGCACGCCATGCCCCACGGCGTCGGCGATGAAGAACGCCGTGCGCCGCTCGTCGAGCTGCGCGATGTTGTAGATGTCCCCGCTCACGTAGCCGGCTGGGCGGTACAGCACCCCGAAGTCGACCCCCTCGATCCGCGGCAGCTGCTTGGGGATGAGCTCCTGCTGGATTTTGCTGGCGAGGCTGAGCTCCTGGCTGATGCGCGACATCTCCTCGCGCACGCCGCCCGAGGTTTTCTGTGCAATCCGGAGCTCTCGGCGGAGTTCGGAGGCCGTCTGATCGCAGGTGAATACCGCGTGCAGCACCTGGGCCAGGGTCGTGTCGTCGATGGTGCGGGCACGCACGATGAGGCCGTTCGACGATGCCGCGACATCGGCATGCTCGGGCGCCGCGAGCACCACACCGCTCGCGCCGAGCTCGCGCAGGCGGTCCAGGAGCTTGAGCATCCCGCGTCCGTTGGTTTCGCCTGCATCGAGCAGCACGACGCCCGCGTTGGGTACGTCGGCTTCGTTCGTCGCCAGGGCTTCGAGCGGGCGGATCTCGACCGAGGGCGGTACCGCGCCGTCAGGCCAGCGGTCAGCAACCTCTGCCGCCCGGGCCTGAAGCATCGCAGCCGACTCGTCGGCACCGTACACGATCAGGCTTTGTGCGCTCATGGTCCCGCCCGTTCCGCCTTGACGTTCTCGGACGTCGTTCCGGTCGTTCGTTGCGGGGGGTATCGGCTCGTGCAGCACACGGGTTCACCGAGCCCGTGATCTCCATTCCTTCAGATCACGGATCTCGATCTGATCGCCCTCCTCGATGCCGAGCCGCTCGATGGTGCCGCCCGCGAATTCGAGCACGATGGGTACGGCGAACCGGCTCGGGTACCTGCGGAGCCGGCGCTCGTACGCCGCGTCGCTCTCGTTCTCGCCCTGGGGCTCCTCGGGCACCATCGCGTGGTGCGAGACCACTCGGCCTGAGCCATCCACGTACACGATGTCGATCGGGATCGGGCACCGTCGCATCACGAAGCTCTGCTGGCGGGCCCGGGTGAAGAAGAACGCCATGCCGCCGTCCGCGGCGATCTCTGTGCGGTCGCTGAGCCCCTGGACGCGGGTGGCGTCGTTGATCGCTGGCTCGAGCCTGAACTCGTGGGTCTTGCCCGCGTTATCGGTGACCATCACTACGACGACCCCGTCGTCGGGCGAGCCCCCGGTGTCCACGCATCCACTGAGAACGCCGACGCTCAGCAGCAGGCCCAAGAGCAGGCCATGCAGTGCGATCAGTCGAAGAGCCATCGGTCGTCCTCCGGCGTGAAGGTCACATCGGTCCTGGGCATCGTATCGAGCCGGAAGGCCTCGGCGAACTCCCTCGCCGAGAGCGATCCCGGTGCGTCAAGGCCCGACCAGCGTGCGAGCAGGGCGATGACCCGCTCTGGAGCGACGCCGCGCCCGCGGTAGTGGTCGAGCCGCGTGTCGCCGTGGCGCTTGGCGAGCCTCCGCCCGTCGGCCCCCCGCACGAGCGGGAGGTGGGTGTACGCTGGCAACGGGCCCAGCCCGAGCGAGTCGTAGAGCAGCACCTGGCGGCCGGCCGACGGGATGAGGTCGTCCCCGCGCACGATCTGATCCACGCCCTGCCTGG
>JANQQZ010000062.1 GCA_028284805.1 Phycisphaerales bacterium | reverse complement strand
CGGCGCTGCAGGTCGCCTACGACGTCCGTCACGGCGCCAAGCGCCGAGTCCGAGTCGCGCTGTTTTCGTCGTCGAGAGAGGCCGCACGCGCTCGACTGGACATCGCGGCAAACTCCGAGACCCTTGGGGTCATCGCGGCCTTCGCTGAGATCGCAGCGGAACGCTCCGTCGACCCGAGCGCGGCAACGGGCGGGCTGCTCGGCGCGATCAGCACGGGCGACCCGGGCCTGCCCGCGATGCTCCGGCGTGAGATCACCCGCGCCCCGCTGCGCGAGCTGGGAGACATCGTCGGGCTCGATGACGGATTTGCGCTCGTGCTCGTTGAGGCAGACATCGAACCCAGCGGCACGCCTTTCGAGTCGGTCCGCGACCGCCTTGACGCGGAGATCCGCGAGCGGTCCTCGCGTCTGGCCATGGAGGCGCTCGCCCAGGAACTGATCGGGCGAGCGGAGGTCACTCCGGTCGAGCCCGGTCTCCGCTGGTCGTGGGACCGCGCGCAGGCTGGTCGCTCGCCCGCTCGGTGACGAACGCAACGATCGCGCTGATTGTCCCGTGCTGCTCGTCGAACACGTCGACATGATTCGCATCGGGCAATTCCAGCACGGACACCTCGACGCCCGCTTCGCGCGCCGAGGCAGCGATGCGCCCGGTGTGGTACGCCCGAACGATGCGGTCGCGACCCCCATGAACGAGCAGCACCGGGGTTCGTCCGAATCGCTGGATGGTCTGCTCGGCGGCAAGCCCGCCCGGGATCAGCAGCCAGCCCAGCGGGCCCGCGAAGTCTGAGGCAACCCTCGGGAATGACGAGAACGGCGCCACGAGCACCGCCGCGTCGAAGGCGTCGGGCCGCTCGGCAATAAGAGCGGCTCCGATGACACCGCCCATGCTGTGACCGAGCAGCACGAGCGGCGCGTCCTGCCCCTCGGTTTCTTGCCGGACGTAGCGGAGAGCGGCCCGCGTGTCACGCAGCAGCGTCACCCGGTGCATCTGCCGCACACCGCCCGACCGCCCGTAGCCGCGGTAGTCGAACATCAGCACATCGAAGCCATGCTCGGGGAGGCGCTCGACGAACGCGAGGTGATCGGGCAGGTTCCCGGCGTTCCCGTGACAGAACAGCACCGTGCCTCGGTGCTCGACGCCCGCGGCTCGATCGAGCCACCAGCCGTGCAGCGTGGATCGCCCGCCGACCTGGATCGTTACGTCGCGCAGACCCTCGGGCGTGTCGAACGCCTGGCGCGAGGGGGCGTAGAACGTCGCGGACTCGACCAGGCGGCTCACGCGGGCCGAGCAACCGGCGACCGCCAGCAGGGCGACCAGCACCAGCAGACGCGCAGAGGCGTGTCGCCTGGAACGCGGAGGGGTCGCTGGTTCAACGGGCGTACTCGATGGCACGGGTCTCTCGCAGCACGGTGACGCGGATCTCGCCTGGGAAGGTCATTTCGTCGCTGACTCGCTTGGCGATTCGCGACGCGATCATGTGCGCCTCCTCGTCGCCTACTCGCCCGGCGTCGACCATCACGCGCACCTCACGCCCCGCCTGGACCGCGTACGCCTCTTCGACGCCCCTCTCGGCGCGTGCGATGTCCTGGAGCTCGGTCAGCCGCTGGATGTATCGCTCCATCGATTCTCGGCGGGCACCGGGGCGCGCCGAGCTGATCGCGTCGGCCGCCATCACGATCGGCGTGTAGAAGCTGGTCGCGGGGATGTCGCCGTGGTGCCCGCCGATCACGTTGAGCACGGGTTCCTTCTCGCCGTGCTGCTTGGCGAACGCCATGCCGATCTGCGGGTGGGTGCCCTCCTGCTCGTGGTCCATCGCCTTGCCGATGTCGTGCAGGAACCCTGCGCGGCGGGCGATCTCCCCGTCGAGCCCGATCTGGTCGGCCATGATCTGACTGAAGAACGCGACCTCGATCGAGTGTCGCAGGACGTTCTGACCGTAGCTGGAGCGGTAGTGCAGCTTGCCCATCGCCTCGACGATCTTGGGATGCAGACCTCGGAGGTTGACCTCGAGCGCCGCGTCCTTCCCCGCCTTGACAACCCGCTCGCCGACCTCGCTCTGGACTTTCTCCACGACCTCTTCGATGCGGGTCGGGTGCATCCGCCCATCCTTGATCAGACGCTCGAGCGCCTCGACCGCGACCGCCTGGCGGACCTTGTCGAAGCAACTGACCACGATCACGCCCGGGGTGTCGTCGACGATGATGTCGACCCCTGTCGCCTTTTCGATGGCGCGGATGTTCCGCCCCTCGCGCCCGATGATCCGCCCCTTCATATCGTCCGAAGGGATGGCAACCGACCGGACCGTGCTCTCGCTCGTCACCTCGGTCGCGTACCGCTGCAGCGCGAGGGAGAGGATCTCCGTCGACTTCTCGCGGGCCTCCTCCTCGGCCTGCTCGTTGACGCGCTGCACGATCTTCGCGGCATCAACCCGGCTCTCGTCCTCGACCCGCCGCAGCACCTCCTCGCGCGCCGCCTCCGCGGATATCCCGGCGATCTGGAGGAGCTTCTGACGCTGCTCGGCGAGCACCGACTCGACCTGTTCCTGCTCGGCGGCCAGAGCCTCCGAACGCTGCTTCGCTTCTTCGAGGCGTTCCTCGAGTCGGTCGCGGTCGCGGTCGAGCCCCGCCTCGCGCTTGTCCAACTGCGACTCGCGCCGGTCGAGGCGTCGCTCGGTCTCGCGGAGTTCCCCGCGTCCTTCGGCAACCTCCTTGTCGAGTTCATCGCGGCGTTTGCGGATGTCACGCTCCGCCTCGAGCTCGCGCTCCTTGGCCTCGGTGTCGGCCTTGAGCGTCGCGGTCTCGACCACATGGCGCGCGTCGGCTCTGGCCTTGGCGAGCGTCGCCCCGGTGACGAGCGCGTGGACGAAGAACCCTGCTGCGCCGCCCACGACCACGGAGATCAGCACGGTCACGATCGGGAACGAGGCGTCGGATGCAGCGGTCTGAGCCAGGTCGAGCGGCACGGAGTACTCCTGCACGGCTCGCCGTGGTTGGCGTTCTCACGTTGCCTGCCGGAGAAACCTGCAGGATCTCCTGCTGCGCAAGTCGCAGACCGGAAATCGTGATCGGGTCAGGAGACCCTCTTGGAACGACCTGTGACGCCGAGGTGTCTCGCCGTGACAGGAGAAAGGCAGCCAGGCAACGCGGACTCGGCCAGACCCCGAACATGCCGCGTCATTTCTATGCACGATTGTAACCACCTCACGGCGGTTGTGTGAAGATCACGCTAGGCCGCGAGCCGGTCGCCGATCTGGAGCCCCGCGATGTAGCGGCAGATGGTCTCGCTGATGAACGACTCGTACTCCTGATGGAGCGAGAAGTCGAACGAGAACCCAGCCTGGATGTTCTGACTCGAATCGATCCGGGTGTGTGCGAGCTTGGCTGTGATCGGCAGCGGCAGCGGCACGTCGGGGGTCAGGTCGACCTGCAGAAGAAAGTACGAGGGGCGATCGAGCATCGGGCCGCAGGAAGGCGGCATCCGCAGGCCTGCGCCCCCACCCCCGATGTTGAGCAGCACCCCTTCGGAGGCAGGGCCGCCCGACAGAAGACGCGCCTCCAAGGATTGCACGTCCTGCACCGAGTTCGTTCCCGCGGCGTTGAGGATCGCAGCGCGAGTCGCGACCTCGAGCGGCACCGCGTCCGTGGCGTCCGCGATACTCGTGCAACGCACAGCCGGCAGGCTCAGCGACGCGGTCGAGATCCTGTAGAACGAGCGGCGTTGACACCGCTCGACATCGTCGGGCATCAGCAGCTCGACCACCGCGCGCGGACGCCCGCCGATCTCACGCACCGTGACCGCGAGCACCGCGGTCGTGAACATCCACCGGTTCTGCCCGATCGAGAGGCTCCCGACGATCGTCCCCCCCACCGCGATCGGCACGCGACGACGGAGCGTCACGGGGTGCTCGACCACGATCCGGTTGCCCTCGATCGCGAGCAGACGGACGCGCCAGTTCAGCGACTTGGCGTTCACCCCGGGCACGCTGATCTCGATGGGCCCCCGCCGCGACGCGAGTTCACGAAGCGACTCACTCCACCGTTCGGTCCTGGATCGTCGTGCCGGCACGATGTCCCCCCCGCTGCCGCCGCAGCCCGAGACTCAACTCGTGCATCGTCGCCTGCCAGGACGACCTTGAATCGCAGCGCGCCCCAGCCCCGATCTGACGGTTACCCGGACGTCCCCGCGAACGCAAGCCGCTCGATTCGCTCGGCCTCGGGAACGGAGGCGTGCCCGACAGCTCGGGCGTGTTGCACGAGCGTCACGCCCGGAGGTCTGGGTGTGCCTGCATCAGACCACGACTGCTCGAGGGCGTCCCGGGCACGTGCAGCCTCCGCTCGGACCACATACAGATCGGTCCCCTGCGCGCGGCGTTTGCGGCGCAGGACAACGAGCCCACCGATGCTCAGAGCGGCCAGCGAGAGCCCCCCGATCACGGGTACCCACCGGCGACCGGCGTTGCCCGTTGCGCCGGGCGTCGCGGCGTCGGCCCCGAGCCGGTTCCAGTCGACCACCCGCTCGAGCGATTGGCTCAGCCTGGACTGCGACCGGGCGTCGTACGAGATGAACGACGCGAGCCACACCGATTCGATCGAGCTCAGCCATCGCGTGATCGGATCGACCCGGTCGGCGGTGCGCTGGAAGGTAGCAGCCGGGGTCGCATCGAACGTCGCCCACACGCCGGGCGTAACCTCGGCCTCGACCCAGGCGTGCGCGTCGGAGCGCCGGACGCGGATGAACTCAGAGCCCTCCCCTTCCGCGACCGCGAGATACCCGGTCACGACGCGGCTGTTGATCCCCGCATCGCGGCAGAGCAGTGCCAACGCCGACGCGAAGTACTCGCAGTGCCCCGCGGCCTCGGCAGTCGTCACGAACCATTCGGTCGGGTCTTGCCCAGGTGGCGCCGGCTGGACGTCGAGGGTGTATTCCTTGCTGCTGCGCAGCCATTCGGCCAGTGCCCCGATCGCGGCGCGATCCTCCGACGCCGGTCGTCGACGCCCGTCGGGGTCGATCCCGCGTTCGCGCAGGATGCGGGCCGCCTCGGAACGGAGGACTTCGGATCCGCTCCGAGAGGGTTCGGTCCAGCCGAGTTCCTGCCAGGACGGTGCCCGGTCCGGGCCGTACCTGACAACGAACTCGATCGTCCCCCCCTGGGGCTCCGCGAACAGCATGGACTCGGATCGCCTGTCGCGCGTCAGATCTCCGACGGCGTCGTCGAACCGCAGAAAGATCGGACGCCAGGGCAGGAAGATCGTGCCCCCACCGCTCGCTCCGGCATACTGCGCAACACGGATCATCCTGTGGTCCGTGGAGCCATGAAGCGAGAGCGGCGTGCCCGGGCGGACCGTCGTCAGTTCGAGATCGTCACCCAGCGTGCCAGGCTCGGGCGACATCCATCGTCCGGCCTCGTACTGGGTCAGCACCTGACCACGCAGATGGACAACCGTGCCAAGCGAGAAGGGGTCGCCCGCCTCGCCGTCTCGGTCGAGGGGCCAGAGGCGCATGACCTCTCGAGGATCCTGCGAGATCAGCCCGCCCGTGCCCAGCTCGATCGACTCATTGAACCCGGAGACACGCTGGGTCATCGGGCTCAGGCCTGGGGGCGAGAACCGCGCGGTGCTGCGCGGCAGCAGCACGAACGCAACCACCGACACCAGGGTCGACCCGACAACGCACGCGCCCAGGAGCGGCCACAGCCCGCCGCGACGCTCCGAGGGCCTGGGCCACAGCGCCGCATCGATCTGCACCCGCATGACAGCGAGCATCAACGCGAACACATAGATCACGAGGAGCACACCCGTGCCCATCTGGTTGCTCGACACCGCCGCAGACAACGCAACGAAGATCGAGACCACGAGCAGCTGGCCGTCGTCGCGAGGCGTCCGACGCTCGAACGCCTTCAGAGCGGCCAGGATCATCATGAAATCAGCGAACAGCGTGACGTCGAACCCCGCGCGGATGACCTCCGCGGTGACGTACAGGATCGCCAACGCTACCGAGACTGCGGTCAGGGTCTTGCCCAGCATGAAGCCGGTCGCGTCCTGCACCACACGCCCCACGATGCACGCGACAAGCGCCGCAGGCGGGACGACTTCCGCGGGCTCGGCAAGCTGGTACGCAAGCACCGCGAGCCCGAGCGGGGCCAGCACGAACAGATCGAACGCACGCGCCCTCTCAGCCATCGCTCGCCTCACCGGGGTCGTGGTCGATCGGGATGTCGAGGATCAGGTCGTCTGGCCTGGGCGCGGCGCCGACCGTAACACCATCGCGATCGCCCAGCTCGGCGAGAGCGTAGATCCAGCGCTGCCCACCGCTCTCGATCACGCGCGTCCCGGTGGGCTCGTGGAGCACGCCGACGCTGTAGTTGTGACGGGCGGCCTCACGACCGATCGCCGCGGCGCGGTCCAGCACCCTCTCGGCGCGGTCCGCCCGCTGCAGGAGGTCTTGGCTCGGCACGTCGCACCGGAGCCAGATCCGACGGTTCCGCGCGCTCTCGAAATCGCGCACCATCAGGCGTCGCGCGCGGGCCGATGAGCGCCACGCGATCAGCCGCCTCGGATCACCCGGCACGTACTCGCGTAGGTCCGCGGGCTCGACGTCCAGAGCCCGCTGGAGCACGCGCGATGCCAGCATCCGCTGGTGCCCCCGCCCCGCACTCGCCGCATCCGGCACACAGACCATCCGCCCGCCGGGCTCGAAGATCAGCTTCTTGCTGGAGAGGCCAAATGGGAAGAGAGTGACGACCCGCACAGCATGCAACTCGTACACACCGCGACGATCCGCGTGAACGGACACCTCCACCTGCCCGGTCTCACCGGGAGATAGCCCCGCGAGCCCGGCTCGCCCGAGCAGCACGGCACCATCGTGACCGCGGAACTCAAGCTCGATCCGGAGCCCGCGCGCGGTCCGCCAGCGGTTCCGGCTCACCAGGGTGACCCGCGCGACCGCATCGTGCCCTCGCGCAATCGTCTCGGGAAGCCCGATCCCACCCAGGAACACACGCATCATCGGCGGGCCCGCGGTGAACCCGTGCGCGAGCACGGCACCGAGCGCCATGCCCACGAACCAGTACAGCAGGTTGTTCTTGCTCGCGAAGGCCCCGAGCAAGACCACCATGCACATGAAGAAGAACACCGCCGTCACCCAGCGCGGGCGGTCGCGCCGGTGCGTCGGCCTCAGCAATCGATCCGTTCCGTGCTCGGTCACGCAGTACGTTACGGTTCCCGAGACTGAATGGGTTCAAGCAGGATCAGCAACCGCTGCTGAGAGGTCGGGGTCGGCATCTGCTCGATCACCGCGGGCAGGTACCCCGGCGCACGAACCTCGACCCCCATCGGCCTGCTGAGAGCTCCGGTCCCGGCGAGCGGGATGGACGCGTTGCCGTCCTTGTTCGTGGTACGGACGACCACGTCGCCGGTCCGCCCGGTCTGACGGACCGTGATCTCGGCGCCCTCGATGCCCACCTCCTTGAACCGCGGGTCGCCAGGCCCGACCACTGTCATCGTGCTCAGTTCGCCCTCAAGAACCTTGCAGCGGATGTTCACTGGCGAACACCCGAGCACACACGCGACAAGAGCGAGACAAACAACCACACCGAACTGTTTCACGCGCTCACCCCTTCCATGGCGGGCAGATCACCGATCCTGGCAAGACCGAACTGCTGGAGAAACTCCGGAGTCGTGCCGTACAGCATCGGCCTTCCGAGCTCCTCGGCTCGACCCGCGACCGTAATGAGACGGCGATCCAGCAGCGAGCGGATCACCTCGCCCGACGCGACCCCCCGGATCGCCTCGATCTCGGCACGCGTGATCGGCTGGCGGTAGGCGATGATCGAGAGCGTCTCGAGCGCGGCGCGGCTCAGTCGCGACGCCGCGCGGGCCCCGTGGAAGGCCGCGAGCACGCCGCTCACCCCGGGCACCGTCATGAGCCGGTAGCCCGCCGCGATCCGCTCGATGCGAGCAACGAAGCCGCCAGACTCGAGCGAGGCGTTGATCTCCTCGATCGCGCCCTCGATCGCAGAAGCGTCTGCCTCCAGGCCCGCGTTCCGAAGCGGCTCGGCCAGCTTCGCGGGCGTGATCGGTTTGTCGGTCGTAAGCAGCACCGCCTCGACGGCCTCGCGCAGGGTCGGATTCGGGATCACGGGATCGGGCTTGGCGTTCATGGCGGCATCATAGAGACACCGCCCGCCGCTCGATGCCGGGATACGCTGCGGGCATGCACCGATCGGCCGAGGATCTCCTGCCGTCTCAGCAGCACGAGTACCCGGGGCTCCCCACACTCACCGAGTCCCAACTCCACAGGCGGCGTGAAACGGTCTTCCTGATCCTCGCCGGGATTTTCCTGGGCACGCTCGCCATGCTCAACATCCTGGGCGTCAGCAAGTTCATCGTGCTGGCCTCGGTGACCGACGGCTCCCTCTCGCTGGGCCAGTGGGGCGATATCAGCTTCGCCGTCGCCATTGGTGTGCTGCCCTACCCCATCACGTTCCTGTGCACCGACTTCCTGAGCGAGCTGTACGGGCGAAGACGCGCGAGCACCGTCGTCTGGGTCGGCCTGCTGCTCAACATCTGGGTCATCTTCATTCTCTGGCTGGGAGGTGTGCTCCCGCCGGTTGCCGACCAGGTCGTGCAGGGCACCCTGCCGAGCGGGGAGCAGGTGCTCGGCCCCCCCCAGCCCGGCGTGGTCACCGACAGTGAAGGCTCGTTCGTCCGCTACGACGACGCGTGGACCTTCATGCGCATCCGCGAGATGGCGTTCGGCGCCGTCGCGGCCTCGATGATCGCCTACCTCGCAGCGCAGCTCGTCGACGTGCACGTCTTCCACTTCTGGAAGCGTCTCACCCGGGGCAAGCACCTCTGGCTCCGCAACAACGGGTCGACCGTGGTGAGCCAGCTCGTCGATACCTTCGCGGTCATCGTGATTACGCACTACGTCGCGCGGTCGCTGCCGATCGACGCCGACCGCGCTCTCTGGCCTCAGCTTCTGATTTTTATCGGGACGGGCTACGTCTTCAAACTCGCCGCGGCAATGGCGGACACGATCCCCTTCTATCTGGGGGCGTCGCGTCTGCGCCGCTACCTGCGGCTGCCCCCGCCCTCGGGCGACCACTGAGCCCGGGCTACTCCGGACCGACACGACCTGCGCAACCGGAACAGAGCGCACGAGCCGCAAGCTTCCTCGCCCGGCGGGCGATCCCCACGCCACACGCGATGGGCGTTGCCCGATGACGCCTCTGGTTATGGCAGCCCACACGCAACGAACAAGGCCGCATGTGCTGCTGGTCGACGACGAGCCGCACATCACGCACATCCTCGCCCGGAAGCTCTCGCGGCTCGGGCTCGAGGTCAGCACCGCTCGCAACGGCAGCGAGGGCTTCGAGCGGGCCCTCGAAGTCGTGCCCTCGGTCATCCTCAGCGACCTTCAGATGCCCAAGCTGGACGGGCTCGAGATGGCTCTCCGCTTGGCCGAACACCCGACGACCTCGTCGATCCCGATCATCATGATCAGCGGGCGGGGCTTCCTGCTCGACGATGCCCGCGTCCGCAAGACCCGCATCGCCGAGGTCCTCGAGAAGCCGTTCAGCGCCAGCTCCGTGCTGATGATCGTGCAGCGCGTGCTGGAATGGAGTCCGCCCGCGGGGGCGGCGGCATGAACAGGCCCCTGTTCGACGAGCAACGCCTCGCCGAGACGCTGCACAAGCTCGAATCACGGATCCGAGCACGCTGCGAGTCGCTCGGCCTGCACGCCGTGTTCATCCCTTCGGACCGTGCGCACGACGGCTCGCCGCCCCTCTCCGAACCGAGCGGCCTCATCGCCAGGCTCCTCGAGGCGACACCGGGCGTCGTGGTCTCGTCCGGCCAGGACATCGCCGGGGTGGCTCTGACCGCGCAGCGCCGCGACGAGCGGCTGGGTGCCGCCATCATCCTCGCCGAGGCACAGCCCGATGACCCGGAGTCGGCCGAGACGAAGCTGAACCGCCTCCTCCCGGTGCTCCGCTGGACGATCGAAGACTGCCTCGAGAACGTCGAGCTCAGCGGCGACATCGATGATCTCGCCGACCAGCTCACCGACGCCTACGAGACCCTCGACCTCATGTACTCGCTCGGGCGCTCGATGGCTGGCCTCGATCACCCCGAGCGGTTCATCAGCCAGACCTGCGCACGCGTCCGAGAGACGCTCCAGTTCGGGTACGTCGCGATCTACATCCCCGAGGGAGCCGGTGTTGGGCGCGAGCTTGCCGGGCGGACGCACTGCGACGGGTCCACCGAGAACATGGCCAACCAGGACCAGCTCGATCGCCTCCTCGCGCTGATGTCCAAAGAGGACTCCGCTCGGGACCTCTTCAGCGGCCCGCAGACCATCATGCGCCCGCTCCGGAACGATGTGGGCGTCGTGGGCATGATCATCGCGGGCGACAAGCTCCACGAGGCGGGCAACGTCAGCTCCTACGACACCAAGCTCATCGATGCCGTCAGCGGCCTGCTCTCGACCTTCCTCTCTAACACCAGGCTCTACGCCGAGCTCCGCGAGATGGTCCTGGGCGTGCTCGAGTCGCTCTCCGCGGCGATCGACGCCAAGGACCCCTACACCCGAGGGCACGCCCAGCGCGTGGGCATGCTCAGCGAGCAGATCGCCCTCGCGATCGGGCTCGACCCGGCCGAAGCCGAACGCCTCCGCATCGCGGGCCTGCTCCACGATGTCGGCAAGATCGGCGTGAGCGAGGCGGTGCTCCAGAAGGCCGGCCGCCTCACCGAGGCGGAGTACGACGAGATCAAGCTCCACCCCGAGATCGGCTACCGCATCCTCAAGGATCTCAGCGAGCTCAGCGACATCCTGCCCGCGGTGCTGCACCACCACGAGCGCCTCGACGGGCGGGGGTACCCCGCCGGGCTCAAGGAAGGCGAGATCCCGCTGAGCGCCCGGATCGTCGCGGCCGCGGACACCTTCGACGCGATGAGCTCGACCCGCTCCTACCGCCAGCAGATGCCCCGCGAAGAGGTGCTGGCCGAGCTCGACCGCTGCTCGGGCACCCAGCTCGACCGCCGGGTCGTCGATGCCCTGCTCTCGATCGATCTGACCACGTTCGACGCGATGATCCGCGAAGCGGCCCAAGAAGCCCAGCAGGATTCCAAGGCCGCCTGAACCCGGGCCGAGCGTCGCGATCAGTCCACGACGCGGCGCCACGAGCCCCGCACCACGCGCACCCCGTCCGCCTCGCCGAACCCCGGAGGGGGCGCCTCGAGGAACGCCTCGTTGCGTTCGATGCTGACGTACCCGCTCATGACAGTTCTCCCCGTTGTCATGAAGGTGCCTCGCATCTGCAGTTCATCCTCGATTTGCAGTTCGCCGTTGATGTAGATCAAGCCCTGGATGCCATCGAAACTCGGATAATCGAAATCGATGCCCCCTGGTATGTCATCCGTATCTGGCCAGTTTTCGTCTACTTCGCTTGGCTTTGCGTTCTTGATAATGACATCGCAATCTGCTAACAGCAGAGGGAGCCCCTGCGGACCCGGACGGGCGACGACGGTTTTGTGCCACGTGAAGGTTCGGGCGTTCAAAACTACGAGCGTGCCAACAAGCCGCGACTCTTCGAGTTCGATGTCGTTGCCAGCACCGTCGATAACATAAATGTGCCGCGAATCTCGGGAGATGCCGCTCGAGAGACTGGTCGTCGTGATATCCAGCTCCTTGTACACCTTACCATCTCCGCTTGCGCTGACGGAGGTCGGGATGAGCGTGCCGATCGACGCGTAGTCCGAAACCACACTCGGGTCGGGCATCTCGATCTGGTCCATGCGCCGAGCCCCAGCCCACGGGTTCAGCTCGTTCGCGATCGGATAGCCCGTCGAGAACGACACCGATCCGAACGTGAGATCAAGCTGGGCGCTGCTCGTCAAACCACCCTGCGCCACCAGGGCGTACCCGAGCGCCTCGACGGGAGTGACAGCCATCTCGAAGTCAGCCGAGACCCGCTGCTTGGCCTCCCCGAAGGTCGCGGTCGCGGTGAGCGTGAACGGATCGAGGTCGTCGTCGATCAGGCTGCCGTCGGAATCGGAAGCCTCGACCCACATCTCGCCCCGCTCCATGGTCATCGTCGCGAGCGGCCGCCCGTCGGGC